>JAPYON010000127.1 GCA_029938175.1 Paracoccaceae bacterium
GTCGTGGGAAGTTGTTTCAGAAACGGGATCAGATCATGCAAATCAGCGGCTTCGAAATAAACCACGGTATGCCAGCCCAGTTTTTTCACCCGCTCCGCAATTTCCAAGAACACGTGCTGCGGTGTGGTATCCACCAGTCGTTTGATAAAGTTAAACCGAACGGCACGCACCCCTGCCCTATCCATATGCGCTAATTCTTCATCCCCCACATCAGGCCCAACCACAGCCACACCGCGCGCCAGATCACCGGCAGTATTTAATGCATCAATCAACGCCGCATTATCGCGACCATGACAGGACGCCTGCACAATCACATTGCGCGAAAACCCCAAATGATCGCGCAAAGCAAACAACCGCTTTTTACCTGCATCACAAGGCGTATATTTCCGCATTTCCGCATAAGGAAAATATTTTGCCGGCCCAAACACATGGCAATGTGCATCCACCGCGCCCTTAGGCGGCGTGAAATCGGGCTTTCGCGGGTTGGGATGGAACACCGTCCAGTCCGCATCCATCATGCAAACACCCTCCCATCAAAAAGCTTGCGGGCAGTACGCAAAATAGCAGCACTGCAAACAGTACCATCATCCTCAAGCTTTGCCATAATAGTTGTTTCCCCCAAAGGATGCTCGATTTGCAAGGCTTTCAGTCGCCCATCAGGCACCACTGCCAAATCATCGGTAACCGCGCCTGTCAACAAACAAGCCGTTGCTACGGAAACCGCGCCCAAAACCCCGATAGAGGCATGGCAGCGATGCGGAATAAACGTCCGTGTTGCAATAACCCCGCCTTGCATGGGCGCGCTGACCATCGTCATTTTAGGTACCGTCTTATCGGTGACATCACCCAAATTCATTATCGGCCCCGCTTTCAGGCGGATTGCCTCCAGGCGCCCCCGAAGATCGGCATTACCTTCCAACTCTTCACGGATCTCCGCCCCCGTAATTCCCATATCGGCAGCCCGTAAAACCACACAAGGCATACCGTTATCGATTAAAGTCACGTCCACACCGTCAACCCTGTCACGCACATTTCCAGTGGGCAATAACGCCCCACAACTCGACCCTGCGATATCCTTAAACGCAATCGCGATCGGACTGGAAAGCGCCGGAACCCCATCAATCCGTGCACCCCCTTTATATGTAACCCGCCCGTCAAGTGTCTGCACCAAAAGCACGGCTTCTTTCCCCGTATTCACCATATGCACCGACACACGGGTTTCATCACCTGCAACTTCAACCAACCCCCGCTCAATCGCAAAGGGCCCGACGCCCGCAAGCATATTTCCGCAATTTTGTGCATCACTGACCCGTGCTTCATCAACAGACACTTGCAAAAACAGATAGTCCACATCCGCACCATGCATAGATTTGCGCACCACCGCCACTTTGGATGTCAACGGATCAGCCCCGCCCATCCCATCAATTTGGCGTACATCGGGTGACCCCATGATCGCCAGCAAAGCCGCATCGCGTGCGGCAATATCATCAGGCAGATCCTCCGCCAGAAAAAACCCGCCCTTGGATGTGCCGCCACGCATCCACATACATGGGATGCCGTATTCAGACATATTTCAGGCCCTTATCCTTCAGGCGACCGCGCATGTCATACATGTCCAGGCCCAACTCACCGCCCGCAAACCGCGCACGTTTTTGTTTCTCATTCGCAAGCCGCGCTTGTGCGCGCGCCAAAACCTCAGCCGCCTCTTCGCGCCGCACAACACAAACCCCATCATCATCCGCCACAATCACATCACCGGGGTTTACTTCAGCCCCCGCACAAACAACCGGCACATTGACCGAACCCAATGTCTCTTTCACCGTGCCTTGCGCACAAATTGCTTTTGACCAGACCGGAAAGCCCATTGCCTGCAAATCGCGCACATCGCGCACACCTGCATCAATAATCAAACCGGCGCACCCACGCGCCTGTGCCGATGTTGCCAGCAAATCCCCAAAATAACCCGCATCCGTGGGTGAGGTCACGGCAAGCACCAAAACATCACCTGCCTGTATCTGTTCTATTGCCACATGCAGCATCCAGTTATCGCAAAGTGGTGCAAGTATTGTCACGGCCGAGGCCCCTATGGATGTACCCCCGTAGATCGGGCGCATATAAGAGGCCAGCAAACCTTTGCGCCCTTGCGCTTCATGCACAGTAGCCACACCGCATTCGCCCAAAGCCTTAATAACCTCCGGATCAGCCCGTTCTATATCTTGCACAACAACGTTCATGCCAACTCATCCACGCATATCGGATAAATCGCCTGAAATCCTTCCGCATAGCGCGACGGTGTCCCACCTGCCTGCCCGCCCGAATTGCGCCGAAAATGGTTGCCGCGATTTTCTGCAACATTGGTATAGAAATCCCACAAATGCTGCTGGCCTTGCATGCATTCTATCGCCGCGCGCTTTTTGTCCCACACGTCTGTGATGTCCATAAATACATTCGGCTTCCACCCCATCTGTTCGGTTTGATGCGGTTCAAACAAATACAGTTGCGGCGCACCCAATACCTTTTCGCCCGGATTGTGGCCCCAAGCCTGTGCAATCATTCGGCATTCCATCGCTACGTCTGTGGTATACATATGGTCGGTATTATAGGGGTCGTATTGCGAATGGCTCATCATGAAATTCGGCTGCACCGCGCGGATTACATCAACCAGACGGTATTTATCATCACGCTCTAAAACCAGCGGATAATCCCCCAGATCGAAAAATAGAATGTCATGCACATCCAGCGCAGCAGCCGCATTTTCCGCTTCAATCCGCCGTGCCACTTTAACCTTTTCCAGCGTCATGCCTTCCTGTTTCCACAGTTTGGCGCTTTCGCCGCGTTCCCCGAATGACAGACAAACTACCGTCACCTCATACCCTTTGGCCTGATGCTGCGCGATGGCACCGCCCGCCCGCCAAACAAAATCAGCGGCATGCGCGCTGATCACAAGGGCGGTTTTTTTGTCAGACATGGGGTTTCATCCTTATATTAGCGGGCCAATGCAACATTGGCCAAATGCTTCTGAATTGCCAATCGAAAAACCTTACCCCCCTATAATAAAATACTATAGATAACATATATCGAAAGGATAACATGGAACCCAAGATTCCAAATATCAGACACTTGCGTGCCTTTGCAGAAGTCGCCCGACAAGGCAGTATCAGCCAGGCCGCAGAGGTCGTGTTTCTGTCGCAACCCGCCATAACCCATGCAATATCAAAGCTTGAAACCGCGCTAAATACAAAATTATTCACGCGATTGCACAAAGGCATGTCGTTAACAGAAACCGGAAAGTCCTACCTGAAACGCACAGACCGCGCCCTTGCGGAAATCGCACTTGGCACAAAGAAAGCCACGAAACCCTGCCGGGAACGTGTTGACCAGAAACTAACCGTCCCACAACTGCGGGCACTGGTAGCGCTGGCCGCAGCCCGCAGCTTTTCCATGGCCGCGTGGTCCATTGGAATTTCACAACCATCCATTCACCGCGCCGCCCGCGATCTGGAAAAAAATATAGGCCAGCCACTGTTTCTGGCATCCGGCAAAGGCATCACATTAACCCCCATTGCAGAAATGCTGGCTCGCCACATCCGGATTGCAGCTTCGGAACTGCAACAGGGATACTATGAGATTGCGGCCTTGCAAGGGCGCGATACAACAAGGATCACGATAGGGTCCCTGCCCCTTGCGCGCGCATGGTGCCTGCCGCAATCCATTCACACGTTCCTGAAAGACAAGGAATTTATCCAGATAAAAACTGTCGAGGGGCCGTATCTGAAACTTCTTCGCGATTTGCGTCATGGGCAGTTGGATTTTATAATCGGGGCATTACGCAACCCTGCCCCGCATGATAACATCATTCAGGAGTTCCTGTTTGACGACCCGCTTGTGATTGTCGTTCGATGCGGCCATCCATTGTCAAAGCTGGCAAAGGTAAAGTTGAACGACACTTTGAATTACCCATGGATTGCGCCGCCCAAACAAACCCCTACGGGCACATATCTTTACAATATGCTGAACATATCAAACATGGAAAACACGCCCGTTAAAGTCGTTTCCAGTTCTTTGGTTCTGGTGCGCGGTATGTTGTTGGCGGGTAATTATGTAACCATTACTTCCGTTAACCAAATCCGCTTTGAGCTGGAAAACAAATCGCTTATTGCCTTGCCCATAGAATTGCCGGACAGCACACGCCCCATCGGGC
>JAPYON010000021.1 GCA_029938175.1 Paracoccaceae bacterium
CTCCAGATATGGCCTAGGCCCGTTCAAAACCTCGTGCGATTTCCCAATCGGTCACCACACGGTCAAATTCTTCCAGCTCCCATTCCGCCACGCGGGCGTAATGATCAACCACGTCATCGCCAAATGCTTCACGCAGCATTTTCGAGGTTTTCAGTGTTCCCATGGCCTCGCGCAGGTTCCGCGGAATCATGCCAGTATTGCCTGCGTAGGCATCGCCAACGGTGGGCGGGTCAAGTTCCATCTTGTCCTCTATCCCCTTGATGCCCGCCGCGAGTTGCGCTGCCATGGCAAGGTACGGGTTCAAGTCTGATCCTCCGATACGGCATTCAATCCGCACGGAGCTGCTGTTGGCCGAGCACAGGCGGAAGCCCGCTGTGCGATTGTCCACCGACCAAATCGTACGGGTAGGGGCGAATGAGCCCTTTTGAAAACGCTTGTAGCTGTTCACGTAAGGCGCGAGGAAGTACATATACTCAGGCGAGTACTTCAACAGGCCACCCATGTAGTTCTTCATAAGTTCCGACATGCCTAGGTTGTCGCTCTCGTCAAAAAACGCTGGTTTTCCATCTTTCCAAAGCGATTGATGCACGTGACTAGCCGATCCCACGCGGTCCTTGTGCCATTTTGGCAGGAAGGTCACCGCATGACCTTTTGCCCACGCAATCTCCTTGATCGCATGCTTGGAGATGGTGTGGTAGTCGGCTGTGTCGAGTGCCTCGGCATACTTGATGTTCAGCTCTTCCTGTCCGGCCTCTGCCTCGCCTTTTGTGCCCTCGATCGGAATTCCAGCGGCATAGAGGAGGTTACGGACCGGCCGCATGATGTGCTCTTCTTTGGTGGTCTGGAGGATGTGATAGTCCTCGTTATAGGCGCTGATCGGGGTCAGGTCACGGAAGCCGCCTTTGGCGATTTCCTCGAAACTTTTCTCGAAGATGAAGAATTCCAGTTCGGTCGCCATAATCGGGTTGAAACCCATGTCCGCCAGCTTTTTGATCTGCTTTTTCAGCATGGCACGCGGGGAGTGGGGAACGGGCGCGCCATGGTGGTCTAGCATGTCACACAGCACCATCACTGTGCCCTCAAGCCATGGAACGGTCCGCAGGGTATCCATGTCCGGCTTCATCACATAATCGCCGTATCCGCTTGCCCAACTGGTGCTGGCAAAGCCGTCTGGCGTTGCCATCTCGAGATCAGTGGCCAGCAGATAGTTGCAGCAATGCGTTTCCTCGTACGCGCCATCAACGAAGTGTTGCGCGAAGAAACGTTTGCCCATCAGGCGCCCCTGCATATCGACAAAGCAGACAAGAACTGTGTCAACTTCGCCATTAGAAACTGATCGTTTAAGATCTGAGAAAGAAAGATTACCGGACATGTTCACACTCTATTTATAAGTTGTAAGATACCGCAACCCGACTCGAGGGCCGCAGCGATAATGTAGCTTGATAAGGATAAGATTTGCCAGCTTTGTTCACGGCATGGTTATGGACGTCAAAGGCGAAGTTGCAGTTTCGTATCCATTTAGGCATTTGACAAACCTTCGGCATTTTTCGCGGGCACACCGAGGTTTTTCAGCGCGCCTACGATCATTTGGGCCAATTCGTTGGCAACTGTGACTTGATCCTCTTCGGTAGTGATAAAATCATTGCGAATTTCGACCATGACGTTAAGTGCCCCGTTTTTCAACGCATGGACCTGTAATGTATGTGTAACGCCATCCTGAGGGCCGTACGGCTGGTTGCGCCTAACGTTCATACTGCTTGGAAGGGCAAGCATTGCGTCAGCCAGTCGTGAGTCTTTATCGTGTAGCAACCCCAGTTCGACCTTGCGGGTTTCGCCGAAGTAGATCGGTGTAAAACTGTGGATTGTAACGATCGCAGTTGGTCGGCCCGCTTTGGAACGTGCGGTTATCTGAGTTTCGACGGCCTTGGTAAACGGTAAATAAATTTCCGAGATTCGCGCCTCTTTCGCCGCGTCGGACAGATTGCGGTTTCCTTCAATCGGGAATATTTCGCTTTTTACCTGCATTGCGCCCGGTGCATCTGGCGGGCGGTTGCAGTCATAGACCAGCCTCGAGATATTTGCGTAAATCAGGCATGCATTCAAAGTGGTGCTCAGCAGTTTTGCTACGGCCAGCGCACCTGGATCCCAGGCGACATGGCTGTTTGCGGTGCTATCATCTAGGCCTAGATTGTTCAGACTCGCTGGAATATATTGCGAGGCGTGCTCGCAGATCAACAGGACGGCGGACGACCCGCGTGGGTTGTCGGTCGTAACCGGTGCGCCGTCTGACGCAGCAAGAATCCTTAACGATCCGGTTTCGGTCAATTCTGATGCCTACCCTCTATTTGAATAGAATTTCACAGACGCCACACTCCTGTCAACAAATTTTCTTTGAAACATGTTGCATGCTCTTAGATCGGCTTATAAAATTAAAAAACAACTGGAGTATAACTTTTGACAGAACCTAAAACTACTATTGCTGAAAAGCTTCAATCAAAGTTTGATTCGTTAACGCGAGCTGAACGGCAGTTGACGAATTCGTTATTGGATAACTATCCGGTTTCGGGACTAGCAAGCATCACCACGGTAGCGAAGAACGCGGATGTTTCGAGCCCGACGGTGGCTCGTATGGTGCAAAAACTTGGCTTCAAGGGATATTCCGAGTTCCAGCTAGCCTTGCGAGGAGAGCTGGAAGCGCGAATCTCGAACCCGATAGCAAAGTACGACAACTGGGCGGTGACGGCGCCGGAGGCCCATGTTCTTAACCGTTTTACCGAAGCTGTAATCCAGAATATGCGTCAGACTTTGGGGCAGATTGACCCAGAGAAATTCGATGACGCTTGCGCCATGCTTGCTGACCCTGAACGGTCAGTTAGTATCGTCGGTGGCCGGATTACCCGAGCGTTGGCTGATTATATGTTCACACATTTACAGGTTGCGCGCGAAGGGGTGGGTTTGATCCCCCCAAACTCGAACACATGGCCGCATTACGTACTGGATATAAAGGCAGGTGATGTTCTGGTGGTGTTTGATATCCGACGTTACGAGCATGACATATTGCGTTTTGCTCAACTTTCTAAAGAACGCGGGGCAGAGATTATTCTGTTTACCGACCAGTGGAGTTCGCCGGTTTCCAAGATCGCGACACATCGGTTTAATTGCCGTATCGAAGTGCCCTCAGCGTGGGATTCATCGACTACTACTATGTTGATTGTCGAGACGGTTATTGCCAGTGTGCAAGACTTGATATGGGACGGCACTAGCGACCGGATGGAGAAACTGGAGAACCTGTTTGACAGGACCAGACTGTTCCGCAAATTCATTTAACCAAACAAAAAAGGCGCCCACTAGGGACGCCTTTTTCTGATGAAGTGTCGAAATTTATCCGCGAGCTTTGCCGACGAATTTCCAAACTGCCGGAACGATCAGGGCAGCAAGAACCAGTTTCATGGCGTCGCCGATCAGGAACGGTGTGACGCCCCAAGCGAACGCATTTTCCCATGTATACAGGTGTGCCAGCCATAGAACACCGGGGATGTAGATGATAATGTTGCCGACAAACATGGCGATGGCCAGCATCACGACGTTACGGTCCCAACCACGCCGTGCAGCGTAACCAAGTGCAAATGTAGCCAGAACGAAACCAAGCAGATAACCACCAGTGCCACCCATCATGTATTCAATGCCAGTTGCGCCGGACGCGGAATTCGCGAAGACGTCAAAGCCGAGTGCGCCTATCAGCATATAGCCAACGATCGTCGCAAGGCCCATGCGCGGACCGTATGCTGTGCCGATTGTTAGCACCGCAAATGTCCCGAGTGTTACGGGAACAGGCGATGGCGGAATCGGCACTTTGATCTTGGCGGAGATCGCCAGCGCGGCGATGCCCAGAACGACCAGAACAATGCGTTTCACCCAAAGGGCGGTGCCCTCTGCGGACCATAATTCTTCAGAAAGAACGGAATTTGAAACTGCGGTGGACATGCCAACCTCCATGTTATTTAGGGTTCGGAAGGCTTTTGGCATGGAAATCGGGGCCAATGCAAGGACAATAGGGCTTGGAAATATTTGGCGAGGCTGCAATAGTCCGTGGATGTTAACCTTTATAAAATATGTATTACGCCGAAACACGAATGCCACCGTGTGGTCTGTGCAAGGGTTCATGGCCGCGATGCGCTCGGAAGAGGGTATGCGGCAGTGGAGTATCGTTGCTGTACTTGCGACTATTCTGGCGTTTGTGTTGAATTTGAACGGGTTGGAACGGGCGATAGTGATTGCGTTTTCGTGGAACATTGTTTTGATGGAGCTGGCGAACACAGCTATAGAAGTGGTGGTTGACCGGATATCGGAGGAGGTCCACCCGCTCTCCAAAAAGGCCAAGGACATCGGCAGCGCGATGGTGTTTTTCGCGATTATTCTGGCCGCATTTGTCTGGGTTCTGGTGCTGTTCGGCGGATCGTGAGCGCCGTTCATAGATCGTCTCTTGTGCACCCGCAGCGAACGGTAGGAAGGTCCGCGTTGCTGCCGTTGGGTGAAACCACATAAAGCACCTTTTCTCCCGGAGAAATTTTAAATTTGCCCCAAATCAATGCTATGTGGAGTTTTACGTTCTTGGGGGCGTTCCTATACCGTCAACTCCACCCAGATCGGTACGTGGTCCGAGGGGCGTTCCCTCCCCCTCATATGCCTGTCGATTTCGCAGGCTTTTAGGCGGTCGGCGGCTTGGGGCGTTAGTAGGAAATGATCGATGCGGACTCCGTCGTTTTTGGGCCATGCGCCGCGCTGGAAATCCCAGAAGGTGTAGCTTAGCGGGGCGGTGTTTAGGGTGCGGAAGGCCTCGGTAAAGCCGAGGTTCAGGATTTTTCGGTATGCCGCCAAGCTCTCGGGACAGTAGAGCGCATCACCCCACCAGTCGTCAGGGCGCGCGCAGTCTTCGGGTTGCGGGATGATGTTGTAATCACCCGCCATGAGCGCGATTTCCTCGGAGGTGAGGAGGTCTTGGGCGCGGGCGAACAGGCGCTCCATCCATGCCAGTTTGTAGTCGAATTTCGGGCCCGGAAGCGGGTTGCCGTTGGGCAGGTACAGGCCGCAGATACGGACGGTGTTTATGGTGGCCTCGATCCAGCGGGCTTGCTCGTCTTCGTCGTCACCGGGCAGGCCGCGGGTAACGTCTTCGATGGGGAATTTGGACAGGATTGCGACTCCGTTGAAGGACTTCTGGCCGTGGGTCTCGATGTTGTAGCCGAGGTCTTCGATTGGTTCGCGGGGGAAGTTCTCGTCAATAGATTTGATTTCTTGGAGGAGGACCACATCGGGGCTGGTTTCCTCTAGCCAAGTCAAAAGGTTAGGCAGGCGCGCCTTGATGCCGTTGATGTTGAACGATGCGATTTTCATGAGCGACCCCTCAGGCGTTAACGTTTTGTGCATCTTTGATTGATATAGGTTTCAGATGCGTTTTGGAACTGTGGATTGCATAGCTGGCGATTATAAGTTGTTAAGGTTTTCGGTGAACGGAATACAGGCACGCGCGCTTATAAGGATGCTGGCGGCACAGCCAGAGGTGCGGATGTTGCCCTTGGTGAAGTTGGACCGTTGAATTTGCCGCAGAATGCGGATCTGCGGATCTGCGGACGGTGATCGAGGCAACGTATAAGGGCAAGTGGCACAAGGTATATCGCGATGCATTAAGGGATGATGAGCAGGCATTGGCGTGCCCGACCAAGGCGTGGAAGCATGCGTTGCCGGTTTGGGATCTGGCTTTTACGAAAAGCAGGGTGCATGTGGTGTTTTGCGTTCGCCGATGGATTTGTGGAATGAAAAGATCGCAGCTTATGGCGCGTTTGTCGGGCGGGCGGATGTGCCGGCGCGGGTAATCCATTTCGAGAGGTTCGTGGTTGACCCCGTTGCAGAAGTGTGGGGGATGTTGGCGGATTTTGACATCCCATCTACGCAGATTCAGGCGGTAGGGCCAACGAAGGACGACGGTCTCGTGTTAGTGGACATTGCGGCTTATTGCAAACAGGAGGATTAGAAAACGGGGCTGGCGGCGGAAATTGTCGAGGCGATAAACGGAGTTGTCGATTGGGAGTTGGCGGCGCAACACGGTTATGCCCGATTGAATCCGGTGGATTTTTGTGGTGGGCAGGGGCTTACATGGAGAAACTTGTACCGCAACCGCAGCTTGAAGTCGCATTCGGGTTCTCGATAACGAAACGGGCACCGATTAGTTCGCGCGAATAGTCGATCACGGAATCCGTCAGAAAGGGAAGGGAAACCGGATCAATAAGGACTTTCACGCCGTCCCTTTCCAAGATCAGATCTTCATCCGCAGGGTCGTCGAGTTTGATATCGTACTGGAAGCCGGAACAACCGCCGCCCTCAACAGCAACGCGCAGGCATTTATCCTCGTCTGCGGAGGAATTGATCGCGGCGATCTGTGCGAACGCGCGGTCGGTGACTTTAGGTGGTAGAGAAAGCTGCATCTTTCGGCCCGTATCCTATTGCTATAACAATGGGAATATAGGCCCCGAAGCGGGTTCAAACAAGACCGGAGGTTAAGATGCGCGCTATTTACGCAAGTGACCCTGACGAAAGTCGGGGGCGATTGTTCGACGAGGGGGGCTCGGCGCACCGATCGGCCTTTCAGCGGGATCGTGACCGGATCATTCATTCCAGCGGATTTCGGCGGCTGAAGCACAAGACGCAAGTGTTTGTGGAACATGAAGGTGATTACTTTCGCACCCGGCTGACTCACTCGATTGAAGTGGGGCAGGTGGCGAGGACTATTTCGGGGGCGTTGGACTTAAACCTGGACCTGACGGAAGCGGTGGCCTTGGCGCATGATCTGGGTCACACGCCGTTTGGACATACGGGTGAGGATGCGCTGGACGAGTGTATGACGGATTATGGCGGGTTCGATCATAACGCGCAAGCGTTGAGGATTATTACGTCACTTGAGAAACATTACGCAGATTTTGACGGTTTGAACCTGACGTGGGAAACGCTGGAAGGGATTGCGAAACATAACGGGCCTGTGACGGGTGAACTGCCGATTGCGTTAGCCGAATATACCGAGATGCACGATCTGGAGTTGGCCACCTATGCCAGTGCAGAGGCACAAGTTGCCGCGATTTCGGATGATATTGCATACAATAATCATGATCTGGATGATGGGTTGCGAGCGAGATTGTTTACAGTTGAAGATATTTGCACGCTTCCTATTATCCGCGACTGTTTTGCCGAGGTTGACACGAAATACCCCAACCTCGACCCGCTGCGCCGGCGTCACGAAGCCTTGCGTCGTGTATTTGGTGTTATGGTCGAGAATGTGTTGATAACAAGCCGGGCGCGATTGGCGGCGGCTGGGGCGCAATCGGCACAGGATATTCGGGGGCTTGATGCGCCTGTTATACAGTTCTCGGACGGATTGTTTGCGGATCTAAAACAGATAAGAGAATTCTTGTTTGAAAATATGTATCGCCACTGGACAGTGCGGCGGATGCGGCGCAAAGCGGCGCAAATTGTGGTCGATATTTTCAATATTTTCATGGATGATCCGGCCATGATGCCGCCCGAGTGGAAGAATGCTGCGCAGGGTGACAAGGCACATAGAGCGCGCGTCATTGCTGATTATATTGCCGGAATGACCGACCGTTTTGCCCTTCAGGAGCATGCAAAACTGACGGACCCGAACTTGAAAAGCTAGGCCACCGCGATTTTTGTTGATTCGTACATCCTACAGCCAGAACGCGCTGTTGATCTGCCGTTCCTACTGCCAATCGTTGTGTCCAAAATTATCGAGTAAAACTGTTCAGCTTTATTATTAAACCAGAACTCAGGGCTGCCTTTCGGGGTGGCCATTTTTGTTTGGCCTAGTCTTGTTTGCAGGCCTCTGCCGCGCGTTCGGCCAGTATTATCTGGATGACCGCAACCATTTCCTTGGATTGTCGTGGAGAGGTAACGCCGCCGATACCCAGATGTTTGCCCAGACTCCACCACATTCCGGGGGTCCATGATCTGGGGATGGGCTCTTTTAGTTGCACTAGAAACCCGTTGGAGGGTTTGAAGGCGAAGAATCCACGATCCACTCTAGAAATTTGATCGAGCCGACATAATTCGCGGCCCGAAGCCGTTGATATGGATTGCCGTGTAAGGATGATTTCGTTTTGGGTTGAAGTGAACAGGCGATAGCCAGCCCAGATAAATACGCTGCCAATGACGATCAATGCGGCCAGCGCCGTAATTTTTGACGGTGGGTAGATTGCGGCGATATAAATCAGGAGCAACCCCAAAGCTGCCATGGAAACCACGGCGGACATACGGCGGCCTTGTGCTACTTCGAGCCTGACGAGAACTTCTGACATGTGACCTCCGGTTTTGGGTTGGGTTCTTCTAGATGCACCGGGGGGATTATGCCAGCACCCAAATCCAGAAGCTGACCGAGAACACCGAGGCGAAAGTCCCAGCCAGCACGGCGCTGGCGGAGGCGCCTTTGGCACGGCTATACATGTTGGCGAATACGTATGCGTTTACACCGGGAGCCATCGAGGCAGTGATGACTGCCGAGCGGGTTAGTTCGATCGGTAGATCAAACACGAATACACACATCGTGTAGGCGATGGCGGGGTGGATCATCAGTTTTATCGAGGTGATAAATCCGGCCTCGCCGATGTTTGCGCGGAAGGAATACCGTGTTAGGATGCCACCAAGCCCGAAAAGGGCGGCGGGCAGGCCGGCACGGGCTACCATTTCAGTGGCAGAGATGATGGTGGACGGTAGGCTGAAGCCGGACAGATTGACCGCAAATCCGAGGGCCAATCCGATCATTAACGTATTTTTAAACATTGCTTTTGTGACTGTCGTGGCGGTTCCGGTGAGGCCGCGACCATCGGAGCGGGAAGCCTCTATCATTGTGATCCCTACCAGGTAAAGCAGCGGCGCGTGGATCGAGATGATGGCGAAATTTCCAGCGAGGGCTTCGGTTCCGAATGCGCGCTCCGTTATAGGTAATCCAAGGAGTACGGAGTTCGAGAACATGGCGGCAAAGCCGATGACGACGCCCCCCCCCGGGCGGCGTTTGAACAACTTGCGCGCGCCGACAATCCCGAGTGAAAAACTGATGAACGTGCCAGCGTAAAACGAGACTAGCAAGCGCCAGTCGAACACAGTGGCAAGGTCCAAACGCATGATGTTCAGAAACAGCAGGCAAGGAATGGCGAAGCCCTGAGTGAACGCCATCAGGCCATCAACAGCGGATGAGCTGAAGGCTTTCAGGGCGACAGCGATGTACCCAGCGCCGATGACCAGAAATACCGGAAGGACGATTTGTAGAAGTTCTAGGATCATGCCGGAAGCTCGACCACCATGCCGTCATGGGCCGGGATTACGTGGTCGGGGGTCTCGGCGTTTAGGGTGTCATAGTCGAGGTCGATATGCATGTTGGTGATGATGGCACGCTTAGGTTTCGCGCGTTCGATCCATTGCAAAGTGCGTTCAAGGTGGGCGTGGCTGGAATGCGGTTTGTAGCGTAGCGCATCGACTACCCATACCGTGAGATTGCCCAGTTTTGGCCACGCGGTGTCATAGATTTCTTCGGCGTCAGGTAGGTAGGCGAGATCACCAACTCGAAACCCGAGCGCATCAATACGACCATGTTTAACTTTAAGCGGCTCAAGGCGGATTGTGCCGCCAGCTCCTGATACTTCGGTGACATCGGTTATGGCGTTTAGTTCGAGGATGGGAGGATACATACTGCCCGGAGGCTGGATAAATGCATAGCCAAAGCGCGCAATCAAGCTGTCGGTTGTGCGTGTGTCAGCCCAAACGGGTAGGCGGGACTGGCGGTTGAAGACGATCATGCGAAGGTCGTCGATGCCATGCATATGGTCGGCGTGATCGTGTGTGAAAACTACGCCATCGAGGTGTCCTATACCTACGTCGAGCAGCTGCGCGCGCATGTCTGGCGACGTGTCGATAAGGACACGTGTGGTATTTTCACCGTCAATCCGTTCAATCAGCATTGAACACCGGCGGCGGAGGTTTTTAGGATTTTCCGGATCGCAAGCGCCCCAGCGACCGCCGAGACGTGGAACACCGCCAGAGGAGCCGCAGCCAAGGATAGTGTATCGCATTGTTGCCATTACGAGGCGCTCCAATTGGCGGCTTTGGCGAAAAGGCGGTCGAAGTTGGCGGAGGTTTGGGCCGCGAATGCGTCATAGTCCATGCTAAATACTTCTGCGCCTGTTTGTGTGGTCATGGCTGTGTAGGCCGGCTCGTTTCGTTTGCCGCGACGGGGTTGCGGGGCGAGGTAGGGGGCGTCGGTTTCCACGAGGATGCGGTCAACGGGCGCGGCGGCAAAAATTTCGCGCAGATCATTGCTTTTCTTGAAGGTCGCGATGCCGGACATCGACAGGTAGAACCCCAGATCAAGAGCGGCGCGGGCCAGTTCGGCGCTGGAGGAAAAGCAGTGCATTACGCAGGTGAAGGCGCCGTTGTGATACTCCTCAGACAGGATTTTCGCCATGTCGCCGTCGGCGGCGCGGGCGTGGATGATTAGCGGCAGGCCGGTCTGACGTGCGGCTTCTATATGCACGCGCAGGCTTTCCTGCTGCACGTCTTTCGTATCTGCCGTGTAGTGATAATCTAGACCTGTTTCGCCGATTCCGACCATTTTGGGATGCTTGGCGATCTCCAGCAGTTGGTCGAGGGTGGCCATCGGCTCGGCAGCCACGCTCATCGGGTGGGTTCCGACGGCGTAGAATACGGGATCGTAGGTTTCGGCTATGGCGCGGACGACGAGTTCATTGCGCAGCTTGGTGCAGATCGAAACCATGCGCGTGACGCCGGCCTCTGTGGCGCGGGCGATAACATCAGGCAGTTCGCCCTCGAAATCGGGAAAATCGAGGTGGCAGTGGCTGTCTACGATTGCGGGTCTGGTCATTGTGGCTCTCGGTTCAGGCCGACAGAAGGCTGGCCCTTCCGGCGGTGGCATCAATACTTAGGAACGTATCAAGGATCACTTGCGCGGGGTCAAGGTTTACGGCGCGCGCGTGAGTGATCCTGCCATTTAACTCCTGCACCAAGGTCGCCCATTCGTGGGCTTGATAGGGGTTGGATGATAGACGGGCGGCCAGAGCGGTTTCTCCGTCTAGTGCGAGCTTGCCATCTTTGGCACCATTTAACGCGAGGCGAGAAAGGGCTAGCAGGGTCAGGCGAACTGTCATGTTAAAGCGGTTCTCGGAACTTTTCCCCGCACACTTCTCTCCAAATGCAATGATACGGGGGCGATTCATTCGCGGCGCCGTACCAAGAAGGGACAAAATGGTTTGATAAATTTCCAGACCGTCATTGGCCAGTAAATCTATGCTTTCGCCTGCCGAGCCGCCAGACAGGGCGTTCAGTGCGTCATTTTCGGCATTGGGAAATCCGGCTTGCTCCATGACTAGGGACAGGGTGTCAGGTGAGAGCGTGCTGCACCGCAGTTCGCGACAACGAGAACGAATGGTTGGCAGTAGTTTGGCTGGCTGATGGCTGACCAGCAGGATAAGCGTTTTCTCAGGTGGCTCTTCTAGCACTTTCAGCAGCGCATTTTCTGCGGATTTGTTCATTTCGTCGGCTGAATCAACAATCGCAATGCGCCAGCCGCCGTCCGCGGAGGACAGGGTAAAAAAACTTTTGAGCTTGCGGACCTCATCAACTGTTATTGCCGTCTTTAACTTCTTTTTCTTTTCGTCCCAAGGGCGGCGGCACAAAAAAATTCCGGGCTCAGAAAGCGCCGAGATTCGGCGAAACACTGGATCTACGGCAGGGACATGCAAGGTGTCTTGAACGTCCGGTGCGAACATTCCTGTGTCCGAATCGCTGGCGAACAAAAAGCGCGCAATGTTCCATGCCAGCGTAGCTTTGCCTATACCTTTGGGGCCGGTGATCAGCCAGCTGTGATGCAGACGGCCTTGGTTAAAGGCGTCCAGAAAAGTGTTGGCGGCGGCGTCTTGACCATAAAGGGTGACGGTTTCGCGCGGGTGCGGTGCGCCCTCGATACGGTCGGGTTCGGCGATGTCGGCAACATCGCTCATGGGATTGCGGCTAGCGCGAGGGTCAGGATTTCGGCAGATATTTCGTTGACGTCTCGATTTCCGTCGATCAGGTAGCATCGTTTTGATGCGTCTCTTGCCAGTTCTTTGAAGCCGTCACGCAGGCGGTGTTGGAATTCGAGGCCGAACTCTTCGAAACGGTCCTCGCCGGAATTCCGTGCCAATCCGCGCGTTAGGGCTATCTCGGGATCCATGTCGATAATGAAGGTCCGGTCCGGCTCAAGCCCGATCATCAGGGCGTGAATGGTGTCGACGGTTTGGTGTAATTCAGAGCGCACGGCACCCTGGTAGACACGTGTGGAATCGGCAAAACGATCTGAGATGACTATATCGCCGCGTTCCAGCGCGGGGAGGATTGTGCGTTCAAGATGATCGCGTCGTGCAGCGTAGAACAGCAGGATTTCGGTTTCTGCTGACCATCGGTTCGGGTCACCTTCAACTAGCAGTTTGCGGATTTCCTCAGCCCCGTCAGAGCCACCCGGTTCACGGGTTTGCACCACGGACAGGCCGCGTTCGCGCAGAGTTTCAGCCAACTTTTTGGATTGCGAGGATTTGCCGGATCCGTCGATCCCCTCGAACGTTAGGAACACTCCTTTGGCCACGTCAGCCCCCCGACGTTGCGGCGCGGATACGGCGCAAAAGAATGTAGGCAGTGGCTGATATACGCTCTAGAAAGCCACCAGCCTCGACCGAGGTAACAGCGGTTAACGGAAAGTGCATTGGGTCTCTATTCGGGATTGTAATGATAAGTTCACCAAGTTTTTGTCCTGTACTGATAGGCGCTTCGACAGGATCATTGTAGGTATAATACGCTGTTATCTTGTCAAGATTTTCCAACGGTAGTAGTAGTTCGATGTCGTTCGCCAGAGCTATTTCGACGGACTTTTCGGCGCCTAACCAAACATTGACCCGGTCAACAGGGGTTCCGGCTTGAAACAACGTCTTCATCTCGAATTCGTAAAAAGCTTGGCGGGCAACCCTTTCCGCTTCTGACGAGCGGGTGAGCGCGGAGTCCAGTCCTCCGACCATAAAGATAATACGGCGCCCTCCGCTTACGGCTGATCCAACGAGGCCATAACCCGCCTCTGCTGTGTAGCCAGTTTTCAGGCCGTCGGCCCCTATACCCAAAGTCAACAGAGGGTTGCGGTTGTCCTGAACGATGCTTTCCCATGTGAAAGTTTTTTCGGCAAAGTAGGTATAATATTGTGGAAACTTTTCGATCAACCGGCCGGCAAGAAAAACCAGATCTTCCGCACTCATTTCATGCCCCGGATCAGGCCAGCCAGTGGAGTTCACGAAGTTTGAATTTTCCATACCCAGTTCACGAGCACGCTGGGTCATGCGTTTGGCAAAAGCGTCTTCGGTTCCGGCTAAGCCTTCGGCCAAAACGATGCACGCGTCGTTGCCGGATTGCACTATGACGCCGCGGATAAGATCTTCGATACGAACACGCGCACCTTCACGCACGAACATTTTCGATCCGCCCTTTTGCGAGGCCTTATTCGAAACACGGAAGGTATCTTCCAGAGTTAGGCGACCGGCGTCTAATGCTTCAAATATCATATTCAGAGTCATTAGCTTGGACATGGATGCCGGGGGCATCGGCACGTCGGCGTTTTTGGAAAACAACACTGTGCCCGTGTTGTAGTCAATAACCAGCGCCGACCTAGCCGTAGTTTCAAGTGCGGACACTTGGGCTATCATCAGACCCAAAAGGGCGATTGTTATGGTAAGAATTCGCAGTATCATCATGTGTTATTATCCTAAAACGATGGCGTCTTTGAAACCAAGCTCTTTCACGACACTTAGCATAATTTCCAATGCTTCGGCGGAAAATGCCCGTCCCACAGGGCCATATCCTTGATGCTGAAAGCCTCGGGCGCCGTAACGCCCACTTCGATGGTTTCAACTGTGTTTTCCGCAGGGGCGATCTGTTTGGGCGGTGCAAGTGTCAAACTTTCTTCGTGCGCTGCTGGAACCAGCACGAAAAATAGAGGCGCGAGGGCTGTAATACGGAACTTTTGTTGTCTTGTGGATAGTACCAATTTGTTACCCCTGGCCCTGTCTTAATAGACGCTTTCGGGCTTGCTCGCCTCAACATCGCCGCGTTTGCGGTCGTTGGATAGAGTCTAGACAATCCGTGTAGAAATGAAAAGTGCCCAGATTTCGATTCCATGTGTGGACGTTGTCCGATCTTGTAGTTACAAGTCCTTCGACGGAGAAGTGGCAGAGTGGTTTAATGCACCGGTCTTGAAAACCGACGTAGGTGAAAGTCTACCCAGGGTTCGAATCCCTGCTTCTCCGCCATAAATACTTTTAAGATATTGTTTTTATTTAATAAAATTACGACCATAATACGCTTCCCGCCCACCTACCCGCCAACCCAAAAACTGTAGACGGCCGACCCCAAAATACCGGCATGTTTTGGCGACGTGCCCCGTCCCTTCGGCATGCCGAAGTATCCGTAATTTGCGTTGTATCTCGCGTTGATCCTGGTTCATGAACATCTCCTTCTTCCCAAAGGTGGGAGGTTATTGGAAATGTCCCGCGAGTAACAGCATATCTACAGGCTCCTCTGACAGATGCCATCAAGGAAATGATTGACGCACCTCATTGCATCGAATTAGGTTGCACGGTGAAATGGAGAAAGTATGGGCAAGCCGACAACTAAAGATCTAGCAAAGGCTGCCGGAGTAAGTCTAGCTACGGTTGATCGCGTCTTGAATGCGCGTTCAGGTGTTCGGCCAGCTACGGTCGAGCGTGTGCAAAAGGCGATCAAAGAGATTAATTTTGTGCGTGATATCGCTGCCGCTAATTTGGCGCGGAGTAAAGAATACAAGCTGGTATTTTTACTGCCAGATCATGATGACGAATTTGTTGATCTAATTGGGGATACGATTGGAGAAGCTAATAAATTTTTGTCCCAGGAGCGGACCCATGTGTCGATCCGTCGTGTTCCTGCCAATGATCCTTATCAGATAGCGCAAGAGATTAACAAACTGCCCGAAAGCCAGGTTGATGGCGTGGCGATCATGGTCCCTGAAACACCGCAAGTGCGCGATGCAATTTCAAGGCTCGACGCGAAGGGTATTGCTGTTGTTGCGTTTATTTCTCACCAACCCGCATCGGAAAGTGCGCATTATGTGGGGATTAATAACGCTGCCGCCGGACGCACTGTGGGCCAATTGATGGCGCGCTTTACCGGCGAGAGAAAAGGAAGTGTACTGGTCTTGACCGAAACCATGCAGTCCCGCGACAGTCAAGAGCGGCGCCTAGGATTCGACGCGATTATGGCAAAGTATGCGCCGCGCTTGAATGTGCGCCCGTCAATGGAGACATACGGAGACCCTGTTCGTTCTGCAGAAATTGTGAGTGCTGCTTTGCAAGGCGAGCCGCCGGTAGTGGGAATTTATTTGATGAGCCATGATATTCTCGAGACCATGCAAGCAATCGAGAAGCTTGGGGCGCCGCAGAAGGTTGTCATAATCGGACATGAGTTGACCCCCCACACACGCGCTCGACTTGTTGATGGCACTATGGATGCTGTTATTACACAGGATGTCGGTCATCTTGTACGAAGCGCCATTCGAGTTCTTAGGGCTAAAGCGGCACGGGTAGGGACAGTCGCAGCGCAAGAGCGAATCCGCGTAGAGATTACTCTACGAGAAAATATGCCGGACGAAAGCCAACCGTAAGTGGGTTTTGGCTTTGCTCTAACTGACTTATATATGGGCAATTCATTAATGAAGCACGTGCCTCAGAAATATGTTGACCTGATGCACGCACATCATCTACGGTTTGTTACCGCAAAGTTTCTGTAGAATCGGCCATGTGCCGTTAACAATGATCTAGGAGGATCCAATGAAAGCTTCAAAACTATTGATGGCAACCGCCCTGACGGCTGTAACAGCTGCGGGGGCAAGCTCCGCCTCGGCTGAATCGCTGACCCTGTGTTGGGCAGCATGGGATCCAGCTAATGCGTTAGTTGAGCTGAGTAAGGATTTCGAGGCCGAGTCCGGCATCGATATGGAATTTGAATTTGTGCCTTGGCCCAATTTCGCTGACCGGATGCTAAACGAGCTGAACTCCGGCGGCAAATTGTGTGATCTGCTAATCGGCGACAGCCAGTGGATCGGTGGCGCGGCTGAAAACGGCAATTACGTGAAGTTGAATGATTTCTTCGACGCCGAAGGTATCACTATGGATGACTTCATTCCAGCGACCGTGACCGGTTATGCCGAATGGCCAAAAGGTACGCCAAACTATTGGGCGCTGCCAGCATATGCTGACGTTGTAGGCTGGACCTACCGCCGCGACTGGTTCGAAAATGCTGACCTTCAGGCAGAATTCAAAGGTAAATACGGTTATGATTTAGGTGTGCCCGCCAGCTTAGACATCCTAAAAGACATTGCCGAGTTCTTCCAGGGTCGCGAGATCGACGGCAAGACTGTTTACGGTGCTGCCATTTACACCGAGCGTGGCTCGGAAGGCATTACAATGGGTGTCACCAATGCGCTTTATAACTACGGTTTTGAATACCAGAACCCTGATAAGCCATATGACCTTGAAGGCTATGTGAACTCCGAAGGCGCTGTTGCCGGCCTAGAGTTCTACAAAGACTTGTATGATGCAGGTACACCTCCGGGTTCCTCCAACTGGTATATGGGCGATACTATTGATGCCTATAAATCCGGTCAGGTAGCGCTGCAGATGAACTTTGCCTTTATTTGGCCTGGCGTGAATGCAGATCCGAATGTAGGTGGCGATCGTACTGGTTACTTCGCAAACCCTCCAGGACCTGCAGGGCAGTTCGCCCAGCTCGGTGGTCAGGGCATCTCGGTTGTTGCAAATACGGACAACATGGATGGCGCGCTAGCTTACATCAAATGGTTCGCACAGGGTGATGTCCAAGATCAGTGGACTGAAATGGGCGGCGCTTCGGCAATGAGTTCGGTGGTTAACGCCCCAGGCTTTGCGGGTGAGCAA
Source organism: Paracoccaceae bacterium (assembly GCA_029938175.1). GTDB lineage: Bacteria > Pseudomonadota > Alphaproteobacteria > Rhodobacterales > Rhodobacteraceae > NORP23. The sequence goes on from JAPYON010000021.1 coordinate 17,079, forward strand.
CCTTATAACCAGGCCTTCCTCGATTCGATGGCGATTGTGAAGGACTTCTGGGCCGAACCTTCATATGCATCGCTATTGCTGCCAATGCAAGAACTGGTTCACGGATACGTTATTGCCGGCCAAGGAACGGCACAAGAAGCGTTGGATAGCCTAGTTAGCGAGTGGACTGAAGTCTTCGAAGACGAAGGTCTCCTCTAAGAGAACGGTGCGCCCCTATGTACCTCCATGGGGCGCACCATTTTGGTCGATTTTCGGCCACACAACTTCACAAACTTGGGAAATGAACCATGTCCGGCAACCCTATAGATCGCGTTGCAGAGGCAACCCCGCCGACTTTCGCTAGCCGAGTGCGCGGGCTTTCTGATCGCACCATCGCCTGGCTATTTGTCGGGCCATCCATTGTCCTGCTGCTAGCGGTGAACATCTTCCCGCTGATTTGGACCATCAACCTTAGTTTCACGAATTTCAAAGCCAACCGGCTGCGGGATGCCGAATACATCTGGTTCCAAAACTACCAACGCATCCTGACTGACACCGGCACATGGGAGTCAATGCAGGCGACAGCGCACTTCCTGTTCTGGACCATCTTCTTTCAAGTTTTGATCGGCTTCGCTCTAGCCTATTTGATTAATAAGAAATTCAAGGGTAATGATATGTGGACCACGATCATCGTGCTACCGATGATGCTCTCACCCGCCGTTGTCGGCAACTTCTGGACCTTCCTTTACCAACCACAAATCGGCCTGTTCAACTATGTGGTAGAGTTTCTCACCGGCATTGAGGCCTCTTCGTTCTCGATGATTGGTTCAGTCAATCTGGCCCCGTGGTCGATTGTGATTGTGGATACATGGATGTGGACGCCGTTTGTGATGCTGATATGCCTTGCAGGATTGCGATCCATTCCCGACAGCATTTACGAGGCGGCTGAATGTGACCGCGCCAGCAAATGGCGGCAATTCTGGACGCTGACCATCCCGATGGTGCTTCCCTTCTTGATGCTGGCGGTGCTGTTCCGTGGCATTGAAAACTTCAAGATGTTTGATCTCGTCGTGCAGCTTACAGGTGGTGGACCAGGTTCTATCACCACGCTCACCTCGATTGACCTCAAGCGCGAGGCGTTTGAAAAATGGCGTACCGGCTATGCTTCGGCTTATGCGGTCATTCTGTTTGTCACTGTATTTGGTCTAGCCTCGATCTATGTCAAAGCCCTGAACAAGGTAAAAGAAAGATGAGCGGATTTTCTGTAACAGAGCCGTCCAAACGGCAAAAGTGGTTCGCCGGTATTCTGGTAATCACCTATGCAATGGTCACGCTTATGCCGTTGCTGTGGATCATTGCCACAGGCTTCAAATCACCCGAAGATGCGATTTCTTATCCGCCCAAAGTGATATTCGAACCAAGCCTCGAGGGCTATGTGAACCTGTTCACCACCCGCACAAGGGTAACCACGAGCATGGAGGAAACCCTGCTGCCACCTGAAACCTGGTATGACGAGATTGCCCGCGATAGCGGCACCGTGATCTCTGGCCCAACGCGCTACGGGCAACGGTTTACGAACTCGGTTATTATCGGGTTTGGATCTACGTTCTTTTCGATCTTCTTTGGAACATTGGCGGCTTATGCCTTCTCTCGTTTCAGGGTGCCTATCAAAGAGGATTTGTTGTTCTTCATCTTGTCTACAAGGATGATGCCCCCAATCGCGGTTGCGATTCCGATCTTCCTTATGTTCCGCCAGCTTGGTCTGAACGACACGCACCTTGGCATGATCTTACTTTATACGGCGGTTAACCTGTCATTGTCCGTGTGGTTGCTGAAGGGGTTCATTGACGAAATACCGCTGGAATACGAAGAGGCGGCGCTGATTGATGGTTACACCCGTTTTCAAGCGTTTTACAAAGTGGTTCTGCCACAGGCGGCCACGGGTATTGCCTCGACTGCAATCTTCTGTCTGATTTTTGCGTGGAACGAATACGCATTCGCGGTACTTCTCACTTCGGGTTCGGCGCAAACAGCACCACCGTTTATTCCCACGATTATCGGTGTCGGGGGGCAGGATTGGCCCGCCGTGGCCGCCGGTGCGACCATCTTCCTTATCCCGGTCATGATTTTCACTATCCTGCTGCGTAAACACTTGCTACGTGGGATCACATTCGGGGCGGTGCGCAAATGAGCGCTTTTCTCAAAGGTCTGCTACAGCGTCGTCGTGGTGCGTGGGAACTGTTGGCAACCATCCTGATTTCGCTTGGCGTGTTTATGCTGATGCAACCTTTCTGGATGATGGCATTCACCTATTCTTTTATTGTCACGCTTGTCGGTACGGTGATGTTCATCGTTGTCAGCCATTTTCGGGAGTAGAACATGGCACAAATTATCATCAAAAACCTTCGCAAGGACTTTGGTAACTTTACGGCGGTTAAATCCTCCAGTTTTACCATTGAGGATGGCGAGTTCTTTATGCTGCTCGGCCCCTCGGGTTGCGGTAAAACAACTACCCTGCGAATGATTGCCGGGTTGGAGCTGCCAACCTCGGGCGAGATATATATCGATGGCGAGGAAGTTAGCCAGAAGCGCGCTTCGCAACGGGACATCGCGTTTGTGTTCCAGATGTTTGCCCTCTATCCGCATATGAATGTACGACAAAACATTAGCTATCCGCTTAAAAGTCAGGGCATGCCCAAGGCAAAAGTTAAAGAGCGTGTGGCCAAAGTCGCGAAAATTTTAGGCATCGAGGATATCCTTAACAAGCCGGTAGGCGGTCTTTCCGGTGGTGATCGCCAGCGTATCGCCCTTGGCCGTGCGATTGTGCGGGAACCTAAGGCTTTCATGATGGACGAACCGCTTGGCGCGCTTGACGCGGAGTTTCGCGAGCACATGTCCGCGGAGCTGCGCGCGTTGCACGACCGCATGGGGGCAACCACGGTTTACGTGACACACGATCAGCTTGAAGCCATGCAAATGGGTGACAAGATTGTGGTTATGAACCACGGTAGTGTCGAACAATTCGGTGTTCCCCAAGATATATATGATTGGCCTGCCACTATGTTTGTGGCCACTTTCATCGGCTCTCCAAGCATGAACTTCTTGCGCTTCAACGGCACCGTTGGCATCGGTGACACTTCTGTTGAACTGGATGGCCACGTTTTCGAGGTCCCGTCTCAGCTCGAAGGTTGCAAAGGTGAAATTGCCTTTGGTGTCCGCCCGGAACATGTAACGCTTGACCCAGAAGAAGGTTATAGCGGCAAGGTGATCGCGATCGAGTATTTGGGAACCTCTCAAATTGTTACTCTAGAAACACCCAACGGGACGCTAAAAGCGCGCATTGCATCGACACAAGAGGTCGTGGTCGGCGAAATGGCAGGAATTAGTTTTAATCCGAAAACCGTTACTCTGTTTAATAACGAAACAGGCGTGGCTCTGCTCTCAGTTAATAATAAAGGAGTGCTGAGCGATGGCTGAGTTTACCCTTCAGAACGTGTCGAAATCCTACGGTGATCAGGTCGCACTCGAAAACGTAAGCATGACCATCCCCGATGGTTCATTTGTGGTGCTGCTCGGTCCAACTGGTGCGGGTAAAACAACGACGCTACGGATGGTATCGGGGCTAGATAAACCTGACAGTGGTTCGGTTTTGATCAACGGTGTGGATGTTGCATCACAATCTCCTTCCCAGCGCAATGTTGCGATGGTGTTTCAGCAATACTCGCTTTATCCGCATTTATCCGTTCGGGACAATTTAGCCTTTCCGCTGAAATCCCCGATGTTGAAAACGCCACCGGACGATATTATCAGAATTGTGGATAAGGTTGCTGAAACTCTGCAAATTTCACACAAGCTTGATAACAAAGCGACCGAGCTTTCCGGTGGGGAAATGCAGCGCGTATCAATTGGCCGCGCCCTTGTTAGAAACCCGCAGATATACCTGATGGACGAGCCGCTAAGCTCGCTTGATGCCAAGCTGCGTACCGACCTTCGGGTTGAGCTGAAACGCATTCAGGAAAGCCTTGGCGCCACAATGCTATATGTAACCCACGACCAAATTGAAGCCATGACTATGGCAACCCATGTAGGTGTTCTTGATCACGGTAAGTTGGTGCAGTTCGGCACCCCGCGTGAAATCTATGAAAATCCCGTAAGCATCTATGCGGCTAGTCGTCTAGGGATACCGAAAATCAACATCGTTCCGGCCGATATGTTCCCCGGCGCACCTTCTGGGGCCAAATCCATTGGATTGCGGCCCGAGCATATTGCCATAGGTGAAGGTGCCGAAGGTTTCGTAACCCGTGTGGAATATCTGGGCGATCAGACCCGCCTGCACCTTTCGGTCGGCCCGAATGATATTATTACGCTGGCAGATCCGCACAGCACTTTTCGCAAGGGTGACAAGATTTCAATTAGCCCTAAGCAAAACCCCATCTTTTTTGACGCCAGTGGCGCCCGCATGAACTAAGGAGACCTGTTATGGCTCAATTCATTAACGCTAAAGAAGACCTTGTGATCGAAGCTATTGATGGTGCACTGCGCACCGCCAAAGGTCGCCTTTCCCGGCTTGACGGCTACCCACATATCAAGGTGGTCGTACGTGATGAATGGGATAAATCCAAGGTCGCACTGGTTTCCGGCGGTGGCTCTGGGCATGAACCGGCCCATGTGGGTTATGTGGGTGAAGGTATGCTGACAGCAGCAGTTTGTGGCGATGTTTTTGCATCGCCCTCGGTTGACGCCGTGTTGGCAGGTATATTGGCTGTTTCCGGCCCAGCGGGCTGTTTGTTGATTGTGAAAAACTATACCGGAGACCGACTGAACTTTGGCCTCGCGGCCGAACGTGCGCGGGCTTTTGGCATCAAAGTTTCGATGGTGATCGTGGGCGATGATATCGCCCTGCCTGATCTGCCTCAGGCGCGTGGCGTTGCTGGTACGCTTTATGTTCACAAAATTAGCGGGGCACTGGCCGAAAGCGGAGCGGATCTTGATACAGTTACCGCTGCGGCTAAACGGGTGATTGAAAATGTCGCCAGTATAGGCATGTCGCTGGACACCTGCACAGTGCCCGGCTCGCCCAAAGAGGCGAGAATCGCAGTCGGAAAAGCCGAGCTTGGCCTAGGGATTCACGGGGAATCCGGCATAGAACTAGTGGATTTCACAACCGCCCGCGATGCGATGGCCGTCGTGCTGGAACGGCTTAAACCCCATGCGGGCAAAGGGCCAAAAGTGGCACTGCTCAACAATCTTGGCGGGGCTACCTCGCTAGAAATGTCAGTGCTGGCCGAAGAACTGGCAAAGTCGGATGTGATTGGTGATATCGAATATCTGGTTGGCCCCGCTCCGATGATGACATCGCTTGATATGCGCGGCTTTTCCGTATCGATTTTGACCGTCAGCGATCAGGAGTTGGCTCTGTTACAAACACCGGTGCCGATGCGTGACTGGCCAGATTGCCTGAAAATTGATGCGCCAGATATACGCCTTATCCCCGAAGGTCTGACACCGGTCAAACCGATCCCGTCTACGGATCCGGATACGGCCGCGTTTGTTGGCAAATGTTGTGATCTCTTTATCAAGGCTGAAGCAGAGCTTAACGCACTGGATGCGCAGTCGGGTGATGGTGATACCGGTTCGACCTTGGCCGGTGCTGCGCGGGCGCTCAAAGGCTCGATTGATCAGCTACCGTTAAGCGACCCGACCCAACTTTACCGAGCGATCGGGTTGGAACTGAGCCAGACAATGGGCGGGTCTTCCGGCGTGCTATTAGCAATTTTCTTTTCAGCTACGGGAGATGCTTCATCTTCTGGTCTACCAAATGTAGAAGCCCTGAAAGCCGGGCTGACACGGGTGCAGGAAGTAGGGGGCGCAGGCTTGGGCGACCGGACGATGATCGATGCACTTACTCCCGCACTGGAGGCATTACCTGAAGGTTTCGCAGCAGCCGCCGCCGCTGCCAGAACAGGGGCCGAGCACACGGCAAATATAGTAAAAGCCAAGGCCGGACGCGCCAGCTATATTTCCGAAGAGCGCCTTAGCGGCTATAATGATCCCGGGGCCGAAGCAGTAGCCTTGCTTTTCGAGGGCATTGTCAGAGGAAACCTGATTGAAGCCGGCAGGGTGACGAAGTAACCTTTTTGGAGGCACTGTCAGACAAAACTTAGTTGAAGAGGGCAAGTGGTTCACTTAGCGTCGACAAATGACAAAACCTAGCCCATTCCGATATTTAAAAACATCTCCAGAAATCATCCGTCTGGCGGTGATGCTGTATGTTCGCTTCCCACTGTCGCTTCGCAACGTCGAAGACCTTTTGCACGAGCGTGGGATCGAAATTAGCCATGAAA
>JAPYON010000128.1 GCA_029938175.1 Paracoccaceae bacterium
GGATAAACCACCAGACCCTTGCGATCAAACATGAACGAGACCGATCCAGTCTCGCCCAAATTTCCGCCAGATTTCGTAAAGATAGAGCGAACAGATGATGCAGTACGGTTCCGGTTATCCGTCATCGCCTCGACAATCACGGCAACGCCCATCGGGCCATAGCCTTCATATCGGATTTCATCGTAGTTATCCCCGTCGCCAGCCTGCGATTTCTTAATCGCGCGCTCGATAACATCCTTGGGTACAGACAGCTTCTTGGCTTCTTTCACCGCCATACGAAGGCGCGGGTTTTTATCGATGTCCGGGTCACCCATCTTCGCCGCAACCGTAATTTCCTTTGCCAACTTGGAAAAAACCTTCGAGCGCGCCGCATCTTGGCGCCCTTTACGGTGTTGAATGTTCGCCCATTTTGAGTGGCCAGCCATGCTAATCTCCGCTACTAAATTTGCTTTTCGCCTATATAATCCAGCAGCCGCCCCGCGCCCACCCCTAATTTCTTGTTTGCACAAATACTCGGAATACGGCCTTCACAGTGGCCAAAATACAGGAATAAGAAAACTCGCCAGCACCCCGATCGACAGGTTCAAAGGTATTCCAATCCGCATGAAATCCGTAAACCGATACCCTCCCGGACCATAAATCAATGTGTTGGTCTGATATCCGATTGGCGTCGCAAAACTGGCTGACGCAGCCACCATCACGGCCACCACCAATGGGCGCGGGTCAACCCCCAACGAGGCCGCCAGCCCGATTGCAATCGGCGTTACCACCACTGCTACCGCATTATTCGATACCAGCTCAGTCATCACCGATGTCAGCAAATATATGCCCCAAATCAACAACGGCGCAGGCAGGCCCATAAGATAGGGCGCCAATCCTTCAGCAATCATCCGCACCGCACCCGAACTTTGCAATGCAGTCCCGATGGCCAGCATCGCAAAAATCAACGCCAGCAACCGCCCATCCACAAACCCGAAAGCCTCCTCCGCATCAATACTGCGAGACAGCAGAACAATCGCCACTCCGACCACGGCTAGCGCGAAAATCGGAGCAATACCCAGTGCCGCCAACACCACAACCCCTGTCAAAACACCAAAGACAACGGGCGCATGACGCCGACGGTATGGCCGCTCAGAAGGCACGGAAAGTTCAACCAAACCCTCTTCTTGCGCCAAGCGATGGATGTCCTCGGCAGCGCCCTCCAACAGCAAAGTATCACCGACGCGTACCATCACGGCATCCAACTGCCCGCCAATATTCTGATTCCGTCGATGCACCGCCAGAGGATACACCCCGTACCGCCGCCGTAGGCGCAGACCTCCAAGTGATCGCCCGACCAGCCGGCATCCCGGCGAGATCAGCGCCTCGACAGTCGCGGTTTTACGCGAAGATAGTTGATCCACCATGTCTACCTTACGACTTTTCTTCAGGCCCAGAAGCTCGTCAACTCCAGTGCGCAAAACCACGCGGTCACCGGCCTGCAATCTCACTTCGGACAACCCGCGTCGCAGCGATTCATTGTCGCGCAAAACGTCAATCAACCGCATCCCTTGCCGCTTAAAAACCGTCGCCGACGACGCCAACTGCCCCACCAAGGACGAACCCTCTGGCACAGCCACCTCGGTAAAAAACTTCATTTGCTTTTTGTTAACCAGCAGGTCGGCCATTGAACTGCGGTCCGGCAGCAACCTTGGCCCCAGAAACCGGATATACAGCATTCCGAAGGCCACCAGTATAATAGCCAGCGGAGTCACCTCGAACAGGCCGAACGGCTCAAGCCCTTGCGCAGTGGCAACCCCGTCCACCAGCAAGTTAGTCGAGGTGCCAATCAGCGTCAGCATCCCGCCTAGGATCGCCGTATAAGACAGCGGTATCAATAATTTGGACGTAGATATTTCCATTGTACCTGCCAACGAAACCGCCACCGGAATCATCAACACCACGACAGGCGTGTTATTCATAAATGCCGAAGTAACCACCGTGAAAACAGCCAGCGCCGCCAATACCAGTTTGGGTTGGTTACCCACATATCTCGCAACCATACTAGTCAGCACATTCAGCGCCCCCGTGCGAACCAGGCCACCTGATATAATAAACATTGCCGCAATGGTCCATGGCGCCGGATTTGAGAATACCGCCTGCAAATCCGCAATTGGCAACACGCCCGAAATTAGCAAAATTGCAACCCCGCCAATGGCCACGACCTCTGTGGGGTATGTCTCGCGGATGAAAAGCACAAACATCAAGCCCACGACCGTCAGGCTGATGATCGCTGGCATCGGGTCTTGGGACAGGAATTCGGACAATGCAGCCTCCTATTCAGAATCGTGCGGTTTCACCATGGCTATTCCGACCAGCATAAGCGCAAAAGCCATCCAGACCCAGATCGAATAACGCTCGCCAAGCAGTAACATCGCCCAAATAACGCCAAATCCAGTCACCAGATAAGCCACCTGCGAGGCAAACACCGGCCCCGCCTTGCCAATCACCCAAATATAAGCCGCATATGTCCCCCAACTAACTACAGAGGCCAAAATGATCGCCAACTCGGGTACGCCCATATTATCAAGCGGAATAAAGCTGTTTGTAACGCCAGCCAGCGGCAGCGCTATGATCAGCCCAACCAGTGAAGCCCCGAACAAGATCTGCACCGGGTCAAGCCCGCGCATCCCGAACCACGTCAGGAAATTGCCCTCGCCGCCATAGCAAAGCGAGGCACCAAGCGCGATAAACACGAACCCGACCTTACTGGCATCCGGTAATCCGGTGTCCGGCCCGACAATCAGCACGATCGCAATCGCCCCGCAGAGCGCCCCGAGAAAACGGACGCGTGAAGGTCTCTCGAACCTCATAACCAGCGCAATTGGCATAGCAAACATGGGCACGAGCGCGATAAGAATCGACATAATACCGGCAGGCAAATGCGCGGCAGCTGTGAAAGTCAGCAGGTTCGGAAACACTGCACCCAGCAGCGCTACCCCAAGATACAACTTCAAATGTGGCATAGAGATCGGCAGATCTCGGCCCCGCGCAAACGTCACCACTCCGGACATGATAACGCCAACCAGATTGGCCCATACAATCAATCCAAACGGGTGATGTCCCGTGCTGACCGCGACTTTCACCAGCACAGGTGTTACGCCCCATGTTGCCCCCATAATGATTAAGGCAAAATACAGGGTCGCATGGCGTCTCAATCAGTCGGACCTGATTGAGAAAGCCGACCGCCTACCCGCACGGGAATTGCTCGCGTTGCCTTACCGGACTTATCTACCTCGATAAACACGCCCGATAAGGTAGCCTCCCCCTCGGCAGGGGTGAAGCGGCCTTTGGACATGCCGGTTACAAACCGACGCATCGGTTCCAGCTTCTCCATCCCGATCACGCTGTTATAATCGCCACACATGCCAGCATCGGATTGCACAGCCGTACCATTCGCCAATATCTGCGTGTCGGCAGTCGGAATATGCGTATGCGTGCCCACCACAAGCGAGGCTCGTCCGTCCAGCCAATGCCCCATCGCCACCTTCTCGGATGTCGCTTCCGCATGGAAATCAACGATCACGGCATCCGCCAGCCCGCCCAAAGGGGCTTTCTTCAGTTCTGCATCCAGTGCCGAAAAAGGATCCGCGAACGGACGTTTCATAAACACCTGCCCCAAGGCCTGCGCCACAAATACCTTCTGGCCATTTTGCGCGGTAAACATCCGCGCCCCGACACCGGGAGCCTTAGGTGCATAGTTCAATGGTCGGATAATCCGGCTTTCCTGCGTGATCGCAGTCAACATATCGCGCTGGTCAAACGCATGGTCACCCAGAGTGATACAATCCGCCCCCGCATCCAGAATACCTTGCGCGTGCCCACGGTTCAGGCCATTGCCGCCGGTGGCATTCTCGCCATTAACTACAATAAAATCGAGCCGCCATTCAGTACGCAACCGCCCCAAATGCTCGGTAATTGCCTTGCGGCCGGTACGGCCGACGACATCGCCTAAAAACAAAATTCTCATGAGGAAACCGTCTACGCGTCACGCCGCCTGCACGCAAGCACCTTTGGCTTGACGCCCCTGCACCATGGACATAAAAGCGCCAATGTTGCGGGCGTAGCTCAGCTGGTAGAGCACTAGCTTCCCAAGCTAGTTGTCGAGGGTTCGAACCCCTTCGCCCGCTCCAATAT
>JAPYON010000129.1 GCA_029938175.1 Paracoccaceae bacterium
GTGTAGGGTTGTTACTGCGCACCTGTGTCAGCCCCAAGCTATCATTATACTTTCGCAACTGCGCGGCCAAAACTACGGCACTGTCTTCGTTAGGCAACACATCGGTCAGAAGAGGTGAACTGATATATGTCGTAGCTACATCGATTGCGTTATAGTTGATCAAGCTTAACGGTTCGGTCGGGCGAGGGGCATCCGTGACGGCAACAGATGATGCCAGCGGTGGTTGTGTGATCAAAGCTTCGAACACTGTGACCGATGGGTCATGTTCTGGCAAAAAATTCAAAAACTCGGCACCAGAAAGAGCTTCCGGCAATCGGTATTCCGCGTTCGAGGCGATATCCGTGGGCCGTATCGGTGCGCGGGGGTCTTCGTATATTTCCAGAACGTGCCCTTCGACCGCCTCGATTGCGGTACTGGGATCGGGGGTGAAATAAATGCTGGAATATGTCCAATACCCTGCTGCAGCGATGGTAAGAACCAAGGCGGTTACGCCGCCGTAAAAGCCCAACTTGGCATAGTTTATATCGACTTTGGGCGGGGCAGATATTGAGAAATATGGTTGCTCGTAAAACCCTTCTATCCGGTTTCGCGATGTGAAGTCAGCATTTCCGAACCCGTATCTGCGGGCAAAATGGTTGGCCTCATTCAGGACAGCGCGGTTGATCGCGGCGATTTGGACGTTCCCGTTGACGTCTTCCTCACCAAACTGAACGATATAATCACCGTCAGAGAACGCCGGGTCAGAGCGCACCAACGCTTCGGCTTGTACCTGACGTTCTTCGGCATCCTGAGCTGTAAGTTTGACTTTCAGCCCTTTGATTCGTTCCGGTGGTAACCATATCTGACTTTTGAAGAATCGCCCCTGCGACGCACGCGCTGCATGCCGCATCGCTCTCATTTTCTTGGGAAGAAATGGATCATTCAGTGCGGCAGCCGCAATTTTGCACCACACACCGTCGTAAGACATTTCGTGTAGCAGGATTCCATCCGTAGATAGTTCCAGTGCTAGAACCGGTTGCATTAATAAACTGCCCTTAACCACCCTCGCGCAGATCAAGCGGAGGAAACTAAAATACTCGGCTAATGTTATAGGTTCGACAAGACTTTGTAGAGACGTTTTTCAATCTCCGTGCAAAGGCTTGCCTTATGCGCGGGAAATGGCTTGTTATTTCGTCGCGGCGCTTAATGCCTGATCAAGATCGCATATCAAATCACCTACGGTCTCTGTTCCGATTGATAGCCGCACTACATTTATCGCTGCTCCTGCGGCTTCTTGCTGTTCGGGTGTCAACTGTCGGTGCGTGGTGGATGCCGAATGGATAATCAGGCTGCGCGTATCGCCAATGTTTGCAACATGGCTGAAAATTTGGACACTATCGACGAGTTTAACACATGCCTCGTATCCACCTTTGACGGCAAAAGTAAATAAAGCACCTGCCCCGTTGGGATACAGCGCCTTCGCCCGACCACTGTAAGGCGAGGAGGCCAGTCCAGCGTAGGTGACGAAATCCACCCGCGGGTCATTCTCCAGCCAAGTTGCGACTGTCAAGGCATTCTCGACATGCCGTTCCATCCGCAGGCTAAGCGTTTCTATCCCCATCAAAGTGTAATGAGCGGCCTGTGGATTCAGGGTCATCCCCAGATCGCGCAGCCCGATTGCAATGCCATGGAAGGTGAAAGCTAACGCACCGAACGTTTCGTGAAAGGTCATGCCGTGATAGGCGGGTTCAGGCTGGGAAAGGGACGGGAATTTGTCGCTGGCGGACCAGTCGAAATTGCCGCTGTCTACGACGGCGCCGCCCATTACTGTGCCGTTGCCTGTCAGGTATTTGGTGGTGGAGTGGACTACCAGCGTTGCCCCTTGTTCGATCGGCCTGCATAGGTAAGGCGTGGCCAGTGTATTATCAACAATCAACGGCAGACCAAGCGCGTCGGCGACAGCGGACACAGCAGGAATATCGGTCAGATAGCCGCCTGGGTTGGAGATGCTTTCGCAGAATATGGCTTTGGTTTTATCGTCAGCGGCGGCTTTGATTGCATCTAGATCGTCGAAGTCAACGAAAGTTGCCGACCAACCAAACCGTTTGATCGTGTGGCTGAACTGAGTGATCGACCCGCCGTAAAGTCGCGTTGAAACGACAACATTGTCGCTAGGTCGCATAAGCGGAAACAGCGCCATGATCTGGGCCGCGTGCCCTGATGAACAGGCCACGGCACCAACGCCCCCCTCCAGTGTTGCAATTCGCTCCTGTAAAACTGCGACCGTTGGGTTCGTCAGGCGTGAATATATAAATCCGACTTCCTGCAGGTTAAATAAAGCCGCGGCGTGGTCGGCATCGCGAAAAACATAGGCTGTTGTCTGGTAAATCGGCGTTTGTCGTGCGCCCGTCGCAGGATCAGGACGTGCGCCCGCATGGATTTGCAGCGTATCGAAACCGTATGGATTTTCGGACATGGAAGACTCCGTTAGTTGAAATAATTTATAGGCGCGACGAGATTACGCCTGTGTTGAACCCTGCTTTGCGCAGCTCGCCGAAAAGACGCTGGTGTTCAATTTTTGGACACTGATTCATGACAACGTTAAGGCCAGACGCCGTTGCCACCGCGGCGGCTGCCTCGTTAACCACGCCAACCTGCATCCAGATCGTACGCAAGCCGCGATTTCGAAGGAACTTGATGGCATCGTCGACAATTGTACCAACGTCCTCTGAGCGACGAAAAATATCGACCATTTCGATGGGGCCAACTTCGGGTGGAATGTCGGACAAAGAGGCATAGATCATTTGCCCGAACATGGTTTTTCCTGCCTGTCCGGGATTGATCGGGATGATCCGGTACCCCTTCAGATTCAGATATCGCGCTACGAAATACGAGGGCCGCAACTCGTTCAACGAAACACCTACCATCGCGATGGTTTTGGTTTCTGTCAGAAGGTTATGCAGGAAGGTGTTAGAGTGGTCCGTCATGTGGCGAAGCATACGTCCGATATTTTTCGTCCGCCAGACAAAAAAGCGCCCGGACGAACCGGGCGCAGGTTTGGAACGAGGGACAGTGATAGAAACGGGCGAGTTCCATTGCCCGCTTCGTTAATATACGTAAGCTAGTACCGCCCGATTTAAAGAGCATTTCAGATTATTGTGATCGGTAGCTTGTTTTGGGCCAGAATCCGCCTAATCGGTGCTAAAGTCAGCTTTCCATCGGTTCATGGCATACAAAGAAACCGCCGCCGCATTTGACACATTCAGCGAACCGAACGCCCCTGCAAATGGAATTTTTGCCATCCGGTGGCAAGTTTCCTTGGTCAAATCACGCAACCCCGGCCCTTCAGCCCCTAAAGCCAGCGCGATTGGCACGTTGGGTAAATCAGCAACGGCCTTTTCCAGCGTTATGTCAGCTTCGCCATCCAACCCTATGATAAAATAGCCCATTTCCCGCAGCGCGGTCATAGCCTTGGCAAGGTTGCGGATCCGCATATAGGGTTGCCGTTCCAGCGCGCCAGACGCGGTTTTTGCCAGTGCGCCCGTTTCAGGGGCCGAATGGCGCATTGGCGCAATTACGGCACGCGCCCCGAACACCTCGGCAGAGCGCAGGATCGCCCCGACGTTATGCGGGTCTGTCACTCGGTCCAACAGCAAAACCAAAGGTGCCTCATCACGCGGGGCACAAATTTCCGAGACTGAACCCCAATCTAGCGGTTTCACCTCTAATGCTGCACCTTGATGCACCGATTGCGGGTCCAGTGGAACGTCGAATCGACGGGTGTCAACGACTTCCGGCTCGACCCCTGACTTATCAATCGCTTCGGCCAAGCGGTCATAGGCATTCTTGGTAACAACCAGCCGCAACTTTTCGCGCATCGGGTTTTCCAGCGCATCGCGCACCGCATGGATGCCGAACAACCAAACCGTTTCGGCATAACTAGCTGCTCGTGCCCGTTCTTTTTCTACGATCCATACCGGTTTTTTCTTGTTGCGCGGGGCCATATCGGTTTCCTGTATTGCAAGTGCCGAGCATTGCCACGTTGGCAGTGGATTTGCAACACGCTTGCGGTCCAATGACCATGCGTCTATCGTTAATAAAATAGGGGCTGACCCAGATAACACCAAAAAGGTGTTACCATGGGAAGCATGCGAAAG
>JAPYON010000130.1 GCA_029938175.1 Paracoccaceae bacterium
ATTTCTTTCTGGCGTTTTAATTAGGCCTATTTATTAATAATACCTAATAGCCTTAATGCTCGTACCTGACTTTTTCGACAATTCACCAATGTACATAAAACGATCCTTATTAAGTAACCTGAATTCTGGATAAGCAACGCTCCCCAATACTGCTATTTTGGCGCCTATCTTCGTTAAATTGACTCAGAATAGCCAGCTATTCACTCCTCAATTTGCCTCGATAATCACAAAAATTTCAGCACTGGCAGATAGTGGTTCACTGCACTGTAAATATTCAGGATTGGAGTGAAATATGGATATAACACTTGAAGCGATAGAGATACTTGACCGGGCGTTCGAACAGGACCCGGATTTGGCGATCCAAAAGGAATAACACCATAATGTCCGAGACTGCGACCGAAGTAACATCCGCCGATATTTCCGGAATCAAACGCATGATCCCGCACCGGTATCCGTTTCTGTTGATTGATGCCGTAAACGATATCCGGCCGAATGAGACGGCTGTTGGCATTAAGATGGTTACCGTGAACGAGCCACATTTTCAGGGGCACTTTCCCGAACAACCCGTCATGCCCGGTGTTTTGATCATTGAGGCGATGGCACAGACTGCTGGAGTTCTTGTCGGTACTACGCTGGACCTGATCGATAAGGGCATGCTGGTTTACTTCATGTCAATGGACAAAGTTAAATTTCGTCAGATCGTCAAGCCGGGCGATGCGCTTGAGTTGCATGTAAAAGTAATCCGTGGGCGCGGTAAGATCTGGAAATTCTGGGGTGAGGGAAAGGTTGACGGCAAGATCGTCGCCGAAGCTGAATTTACCGCGATGATTGTGCCTCCAGAAGGGGCGTAAGGGCTGATTATGTCTATAGACACAACTGCAATAATCCACTCCTCTTCCGTTATCGAGGACGGGGCTGTAATCGGTGCAAACTGCAAAATTGGTCCGTTTTGTCTGGTTGGACCAAATGTAAAACTGGCCGAGGGGGTCGAACTTTTCAGCCACGTTGTTGTTACCGGATATACCTCGATCGGTGCCAAATCCCGCATTTGGCCACACACTTCTATCGGACACCAGCCACAAGACCTGAAATTCGACGGTGAGAAAACCGTGCTCGAGATCGGCGAAAATTGCATGATCCGGGAGTGTGTTTCGATCAGTCCGGGAACTAAGGGTGGGTCTGGTATAACTAAAATCGGGGACAACTGCCTGTTTATGCTTGGCTCTCATATTGGTCATGACTGCACCGTCGGCGACCGCGTAATTCTGGCAAATAATGCTAGTGTAGGTGGACATGCAACTCTTGGCGACAACGTTATAGTCGGCGCGCTTAGCGGTGTGCACCAGTTCGTTAACATCGGCAAGGGCGCCATCGTCGGTGCGGTCTCCGCAGTTTCTTCCGATATTATTCCATATGGTATGGCAGTGTCGGAACGTGCAAACCTCATCGGACTTAACCTAATCGGGCTAAAACGGCTCGGCGTGGATAAGGCGACTATTAACGGTGCGCGCAAAGCCTTTAGTGATATTTTTGAAGGCGACGGAACCTTGAAAGACCGGGCAGAAGCCGCCCTTCAGACATACAAAGGTAACGAGCTGGTCGCCGATATCGTAGATTTTATTTTTTCAGAAAGCGCCCGTTCATTCTTGTTGCCCAAAAGTGAAGATTGATCTATGGGGGCGAACGGCAACATCGCTGACGGTGCTCTAGGAATAATTTGTGGGCGCGGTGATCTTCCACATTTGTTGGCCAAAGCCTGCCGCGATGCAGGGCGCGCGTATTATGTCGTCGAGTTCGAAAACATACCGTTGGGCTGGGCAACTGAGCATCCCGTAATCAGTGCGATTTTTGAACAGGCGGGCAATCTTCTGGATAATCTTAATCAACAAAATTGCACGCAGGTCGTGATGGCCGGCGCAATGGATCGTTCGCACTTGGATCCAGATCGTCTGGATAACAAAGGACGAGAGCTGACCCTAATTCTGGCTGAGACTATGCAGGCCGGCGATGATAAGACTTTAAGTTCTATAATTCAATTTTTTGAAGGTAACGGGATCACCGTCACAGCCGCCCATGAAGTTTTGCCAAGTCTTATCCCGGAGG
Organism: Paracoccaceae bacterium; assembly: GCA_029938175.1. Lineage (GTDB taxonomy): Bacteria > Pseudomonadota > Alphaproteobacteria > Rhodobacterales > Rhodobacteraceae > NORP23. The sequence goes on from JAPYON010000130.1 coordinate 2,104, forward strand.
TTGGTATTTTAACAAATGTTGCACCGAATATTAATGATACATCGGATGCAAACCGTGCTGCAGAAATTGTGAACAGTCTGGGCCGTCTGGATGTCGGGCAGGGTGCTGTAGTGGCGCAAGGAATTTGCCTTGGTCTCGAAAGCATTCAGGGAACGGATGCGATGTTGGATTTTGTCGCATCGCATCGCTCCGGATATTCCTACAACCCTGACGGAGGGTGCGGGGTGTTATTGAAGGCACCAAAACCCGAACAGGACTTGCGGGTTGATCTGCCAACAATCGGTCCCGATACGATCAGACGGGCGCACAAAGCCGGGCTATCCGGCATCGTGATACAATCCGGGGGAGTCATGGTTCTGCATGAAGAAGAAACAATCACCGTGGCAAACGAGTTGGGGCTGTTCCTATGGGTTAGGCCCAAGGGATGAATGAATCGTTAACGTTTTTCGTTATTGCAGGCGAAAGTTCAGGAGATAGGCTGGGCGCAGCCTTGATGGAAGGATTGCGATCAGAACATGCGGGAACCGTGAAGTTTGTCGGAGTCGGCGGGCCGCTGATGATTGAGCGGGGCTTGGAAAGCTTATTTTCCATGGACGAACTGTCAGTTATGGGAATTGCCGAGGTAATCCCGAAAGTTCGCCAGCTATTACAACGAATCAAACAGACAGCAGTCGCTATTCACGACGTTGAACCGACAGCACTAATCACCATCGACAGTCCGGATTTTTGTTTCCGCGTCGCAAAGCGTGCCAAAGCGTTGAAGCCTGACCTATGCGTTATCCACTACGTTGCCCCTTCAGTCTGGGCTTGGAGACCAAAACGCGCAGCTAAAATGGCAAAGTTCGTTGATCACGTGTTAGCACTGTTACCGTTTGAACCACCATATATGGAAGCCGAAGGCATGACGTGCGATTTCGTCGGCCATCCCATTACAATCGAACAACAAACAACATCCGAGCAGGCGGCCGCGTTCCGAAATAGTCTGAACATCGAAAACAATATAAAATTGTTAACTCTTTTACCCGGCTCTCGCACCAGCGAGGTTGCGCGTTTGGGCCCTGTGTTTTGCGAAGTTGTTGAATTATTAAGGAAAGACTACCCAAGGCTGTCGGTCGTAATACCGTCTGTCGGGGCTCGCGTTGACCTGATTCAACAAATATTTAACGGCGTTGACGTGACGATTCTAGACCCACGCGGCATGTCCGCCGAAGCTTCGGAGGCAAGAAAACGGGCGTGTTACGCTGAATCTGACGTGGCTTTGGCTGCTTCCGGCACGGTTTCTTTGGAACTCGCAGCGGCCCAAACGCCTATGGTCATTGCGTATAAAATGCACTGGATTACGGCGTTAATCAAACGGCGCATGGTTAGGGTCTCGTCAGCAACACTTGTTAATCTTCTGACCAAAACAACTGCTGTTCCAGAATTTTTACTCGAAGAATGCAAGGCAGATAAAATTTATGAATCCGTAAAAGAATTGCTCGAAAGCCAACAAGCCAGCGAGGCACAACTGTTAGTTTCAGCACAAGCAATGCGTTTGCTTGGTAAAGACAGTGTTAACGAAGGCAACCGCCCAGCCTTATCAGTTTTAAACTTTATTAACCTCAGATGAAAAGAAACGCCGGAGGGAGACTCCGGCGCTTACTACTTAACGGTTTTCTACGTCTGTATAATCACGATGCGCCGCACCAGTATACAACTGGCGAGGACGACCTATTTTTTGAGTTGGATCGGCAATCATCTCTTTCCACTGCGCAATCCAGCCAACCGTACGCGCCAGCGCAAAAATAGGAGTGAACATCGAAGTAGGGAAACCAATCGCGTCAAGGATGATGCCTGAATAGAAGTCGACGTTGGGGTACAGCTTCTTCTCGATGAAGTACGGGTCAGATAGTGCAATCCGTTCCAACTCTTTAGCGACCTGAAGCGTCGGGTTGTTTTCAATACCCATCAGACCAAGTACTTCGTCAGCGGATTCCTTCATAACCTTGGCG
>JAPYON010000022.1 GCA_029938175.1 Paracoccaceae bacterium
GGTTATGTATGTGCCGATGAAATCGGTGAATGCCGTTGACGGCACGATCACCTTTGACGATGAAGATGGTGAAGAAATCACCATGAGCGTCACGGGCGGACAAGTGAAACTGCAGTGGAAGCCTGATTTCGGTGCCCGTTGGGCGGCGCTTGATGTGGATTTTGAGATGTATGGCAAGGACCATTCCACTAACACATATATATATGATAAAATTTGCCGCATTTTGGGCGGTCGCGCACCCGAGCATTTCGTTTACGAGATGTTTCTGGATGAGGTTGGCGGGAAAATCTCCAAATCTTCGGGTAACGGGATTTCGATTGACGAATGGTTAACCTATGCCAGCGCCGAGAGCCTGTCGTATTTCATGTATCTGAAACCCAAAACCGCGAAACGGCTACATTTTGATGTGATCCCCAAGGCGGTTGACGAATACCACCAACACCTGCGGGCGTTCGAAGGGCAGGATTTGAAGGCGCGACTTAACAATCCGGTCTGGCATATCCATCGTGGGCAACCGCCGGTGAGCGATATGGTCGTGCCGTTCTCGATGCTGCTGAATTTGGCATCAGCTTCGAGCGCCGAGAACAAGGATCAGATGTGGGGATTCATCCGCAAGTATGCGCCTGATGCAACGGCCGAGACGCATCCAGGTTTGGACGAGGCCGCGGGATTTGCGGTTCGATACTATCATGATTTCGTTAAGCCGACCAAGGTTTACCGGATGGCGAACGATCAGGAACGTGCGGCGCTTGGCGATTTGGCTGAACGCTTGACGGAATGGAACAGTGAAGTAGACGGCGAAGTGTTGCAGAGCCTCGTGTTTGCGGTTGGTAAGGAACATGATTTTGATCCGCTACGGGCTTGGTTCACGGCTATTTACGAAGTGCTTCTAGGCGCGTCGCAGGGGCCTCGGTTCGGCGGGTTCATTGCCTTGTTTGGCGTTAACGAAACGGTAACTTTGATTGAACAAGCTCTTAACGGCGATTTAGTTAACAACTAACAAATTAACTAACAGTAAAAAGATGGCCTCGGTTTCGGGCACCGTTAATGTGGTCGCGTGGGTCGATTTACCGTCTTAACATTGTATTTTTCGGCTGTGGGCATAGAGTGGTGGTAACCTGAAGGAGGACACCATGGCGACTATTTCCACAGACCGTAAATTGCAGACTGTAATCACTACGTTCGAGGTAAATCCGGGGACATGTCAGGATTTGCTGGATGAACTGCAGGAGACTTGTGACAAGGTGATCAGTAAACAGCCGGGATTCATCTCGGCTGCATTGCACGTAAACGACGCGCAGACGCGAATCGCGAATTATTCGCAATGGGAAACACGCGAGGGCTTCATGTCGATGCTGCGGTTAGATGAGATGCGGGTGCGGAGCCGGAAGATCAACGAGATGTGCAAGAACTTTGAGCCAGTGATGTATGATGTGGTTTATGGGGCGGGGTGAGATGCGATTATTGGTGGGTAGGGTGTGCGGTCCCCGCACACTGATTTTGAAGATATGTTGGATGGTGCGCGGAGGCCGCACACCCTACGGACTATTTCAACCTCGCACCAATCGGTGGATATAGTCATTCTTTAACTAGAAGCGACTTTAATTCCACCATTAGATTCTCGGCTACGGTAGCGGCTCCAGTCAAATGATCTTTGGGGATAAGTTCATCAATCACTCGGCCGGAACTATCAATCATCAACAATCCATATTTTCCTTTGGTATTCGTTGTTTTCCACATCCCGTGTGCCACAAAATTTTTCGCTACACGCACCTTGTGAAAGTCGTCGTATAAGTCTTGAAATACACGGCTTTAAAAATTTATCACATTTTTCCGAATTAGTGAAAATACTTTATCTACTCGACACTAAAATTTGCGTCATGAATTTCTATTATTGTATCTGGGTGCTTCTCAAAACCGAAAGAATTATGTCTTAGATGAAAGAACATAATTCTTAAAAGGCCTTCCACAACCGCGAAGGTAGCTATTGCAATCCCTAGCGCATGCAAAAATCCTGGTTCAAGAACATCAACAATCCCCTTCTAGTCTCTTTTTTAGTCATCGGATTGGTCCCTCCTCTTACTCTTCCCCTTAATCACCGTCGTCCCAGCTCTCCCCCCAGAACTCCGCCCCTTACTAACCGCCGCATCCCCAGCCGCCGCAATCGAAGATTGCCTTGCCAGCGGATCGTCGTGGATTGCCAAGTCTACCGCTTCCAACCGTTGCACCTCGTCCCTCAACCTTGCGGCCTCTTCGAATTCCAGATTTTCGGCAGCCTTGCGCATATCCTTCCGCAATGCATCCAGATGCGTTTTCAAATTGGCGCCGTAGTTGGCTTTGTCGACCTTGGTGGTGATCCGGCCTTGGTCCGTATCGCCTTTGAACAGACCTTTCATCACGTCCTCGACGTTCTTTTTCACCGTTGCCGGTGTGATGCCGTGTTTGACGTTATGGGCGTGTTGCTTTTCGCGGCGGCGGTTGGTCTCGTTCAAGGCGCGTTCCATTGAACCCGTGATCCGGTCGGCGTACATTATCACCCGCCCGTCCTCGTTTCGTGCGGCGCGCCCGATGGTTTGCACCAGCGATGTTTCGGAGCGTAGGAAGCCTTCTTTATCCGCGTCCAGAATGGCGACCAGACCGCATTCGGGGATGTCGAGGCCCTCGCGCAGCAAGTTGATACCAATTAGCACGTCGAACACCCCTAGGCGCAGATCACGCAGTATCTCGATGCGTTCAAGCGTGTCGATGTCGGAGTGCATGTAGCGCACGCGGACGCCCTGTTCGTGCAGGTATTCGGTCAGGTCCTCGGCCATACGTTTTGTTAATGTCGTCACCAACACCCGTTGGCCTTTGGCGGACACGATACGGATTTCGGACAGCACGTCATCGACTTGCATTTCGACAGGGCGGATTTCGACAGGCGGGTCGAGCAGTCCTGTTGGGCGGATGACCTGTTCGGCGAAGATGCCGCCGCTTTGTTCCAGCTCCCATTTCTGCGGGGTTGCGGATACGAACACGGATTGCGGGCGCATGGCGTCCCATTCCTCGAACTTCAGCGGGCGGTTGTCCATGCACGATGGCAGGCGGAAACCGTGTTTCGAAAGCGTGGATTTGCGTTTGAAGTCGCCTTTATACATGCCGCCGATTTGCGGAACTGAAACGTGGGATTCATCGGCGAACACCAGCGCGTTGTCGGGGATGTATTCGAACAGGGTGGGGGGCGGCTCGCCGGGTGCGCGGCCGGTTAAGTAGCGGGAATAGTTCTCAATTCCGTTGCACACGCCTGTGGCTTCCAGCATTTCGAGGTCGAAGTTGGTGCGTTGCTCAAGGCGTTGGGCTTCCAGTAGATTGCCCTCGTTAACGAAGCGGTCGAGGGTGGTCTTAAGTTCCTTTTTTATCTCGATCATTGCTTGTTTTAGCGTCGGTTTCGGCGTGACGTAGTGAGAGTTCGCGTAGATGCGTACCTGATCCAGTTTGCCCGTCCGTTGTCCGGTTAGCGTGTCGAATTCTGCAATGCTTTCCAGTTCGTCGCCGAAGAATGAGAGCCGCCAGCCGCGATCCTCTAAGTGAGCTGGCCAGACTTCAAGACTGTCGCCACGCACGCGGAATGAACCACGCTGGAAGCCTTGGTCGTTGCGGGCGTATTGCTGCGTCACCAGATCGGCCATCACGTCGCGCTGGTTGTATTCCTTGCCCACCACCAAATCCTGCGCCATAGCGCCGTATGTCTCGACCGAGCCGATGCCATAAATGCAGGACACAGACGCCACGATAATCACGTCGTCACGTTCCAGTAGTGCGCGCGTGGCCGAGTGGCGCATACGGTCAATCTGCTCGTTTATCTGGGATTCTTTTTCGATGTAGGTATCCGAGCGGGGAACGTAGGCCTCGGGTTGATAGTAGTCGTAGAAGCTGACGAAGTATTCGACGGCGTTTTCTGGGAAGAAGGATTTCATCTCGCCGAAAAGCTGCGCGGCTAGCGTTTTGTTAGGGGCCAGGATGATGGCTGGGCGTTGCGTGGCCTCGATCACCTTGGCCATCGTGAAGGTTTTTCCAGTGCCGGTAGCGCCCAGTAACACTTGGTTTTGTTCACCATCGTTGATGCCTGAAACCAGTTCGGCAATCGCGGTTGGTTGGTCACCTGCGGGATCAAACTCGGTATGCATGACGAGCCGCTTGCCGCCTTCAAGCTTGGGGCGGGATATTTCGTCTGGCACGGTATCTTCGATAAGCATTGATTCCCCCTTTGTTCTATAAATGATGGATTGAGGGCAGATTGCAAGGTTAACAGAATTGTTAATTCTTTAGGTAGAATTATTTGTATATGTAGCAACCTAAACGAACATAATTCTTGCATTTTGCAACCGTGTAGCATTATGGTCTAAACGCAAGCAGCAAGCAGCAAGCAGCAAGCAGCAAGCAGCAAGTAGGTCGCTAGTCGAGTTCGAATAATTACCCCATCCCTAGCTCTTCGAACCGGATGGCGACCATCTAAGCCTTGCAGATTCCGTGAAATTTGACGATAAGAATGCAGGTTTCAATCAACGAGGTTCTCCAATGCTGGCACGTATTTACCAACCCGCACGAAATGCAATGCAGTCCGGTCAGGCAAAGACAAACGCATGGGTGTTGGAATACGTCCCCGAAACCGGAAAAACGCTTGACCCGTTGATGGGCTGGACGGGTTCCGACGATATGCGCGGGCAGGTAAAAATGCAGTTCGATTCGCAGGAGGCGGCAGTTGATTTCGCCAAGCGTAAGGGGATCGCCTATCAGGTTTTAGCGACCCGCAGCCGCAAAACGCATGTGCGGTCTGGCGGTTACGCCGAGAACTTCGCTACGGACCGCAAGACGGTTTGGACGCACTGACTATTCCGGTTTATTTTGGGTTCGATTGCGAATCCAGTCGAGCAAGAGTTTCTGAACGGGCGGACTGGCCTGATCGAGGCTTTGTAGGCATAGGAATTTGATGTTTTTATTAGTTTCAAGGGTTTGAATTTTTCGTTTTGCCTTTTTGATGCTTGCTCGAAAGGCACTAACGTAAACAAGTTTTTGGTCTCCAGTTATAGCGGCTCCATTCATGCCAATCTCAATATGATTTATCAATGACTGTGAAGTGAACTGTTCGTTGCTCCTAAACCGAAACGAAATATTTTTTTCAAATATTTTCGGGTTTTTATCGAAATATTGTTCTAGAGTAGATCGTCGCCTTGGATGTGGGACATGTGCAGCGATAAAGACTTTTGAAGTGTTCCCCACTAGCCGGGCTGCATTTAATTGTACAAATTTTGCCCCAATTCTTCTTTGTTCGGAAGAAACTTTGAAAAAATCTAAGACCTGAGACTTTAAGAACTCAAAGCCTGACAGTTCAACTCCAAACCATTTGCCGCGCAATGCCATCTGGCCTTCTGGGAACTAGTCTTCAAATAAAGTTGGCCTTATAAGGAAGACATCGTCGTTAAAATACACGAAGTGTTCGTTCAAACCAGGTATCCGATGCAAGGCCGTCTCAATAGAGATGCTGTTGAATATAGGTAAATACTTTTCAAAACTGTAGAATATTCTGGTGTGGTCTATTATTATTATTTTTTTTAATTGATCGGGAAATTCACGCATTACAGCCTCAAACACTGGTGGCGTCTGCGCGTCGGTTACAATGTATATTTTGTTGAAATACGGGGCATACTTCATAATTGATAAAACGCAGTATATAATCTCGTCCACGGAAGCAAAACGCGTGGGGTCGGCACCACGTGTGGCTCCAGATTTTGGAAGGTATTCCGCCATTTTCGCTCTATGAGCGGGATCAGCGCCATCAACCCATGTGATAACTGCGTCGATTGGTTGTTGTTGCATTTAGTCAATCCTGATGAAATCTGTTTAATTTCTGTGTGATAACTATCATTCATTCGAGTGGAGGGTAATAAAATTGTTGGCTCAAGTTTGGATTTCGAGCGACCTCCCATTGTCTTGCGACTTTTGTGTGATGTTGATATGAGCGGGAAAAATTGTCGTAAGGAACCACATAATGTCCGATTACATCATCAAAGACATATCCCTCGCCGATTTCGGTCGTAAAGAATTCGATATTGCCGAGACCGAAATGCCCGGCCTGATGGCGCTGCGCGAAGAATTTGGCGAAAGCCAGCCGTTGAAGGGTGCGCGGATCGCTGGTAGCTTGCACATGACTGTGCAGACCGGAATTCTGATCGAAACGCTGACAGCCTTGGGTGCGGATGTTCGTTGGGCCTCGTGCAATATTTACTCTACGCAGGATCACGCGGCGGCGGCGATTGCGGCGTCTGGTGTTCCGGTTTTTGCCATCAAGGGAGAGACGCTTGAGGAGTATTGGGACTATGCGGACCGTATTTTCTTCTTTGGTGGTGAGGATGGTACGGCGAACTTGATCCTCGACGATGGTGGTGATGCGACGATGTATATTCTGATCGGAGCACGGGTCGAGGCCGGTGAAACCGACCTGATTGAAGTGCCGACGTCTGAAGAAGAAGTTGCCCTGTTCGCGCAAATCAAAAAGCGTTTGGCAGCCAGCCCCGGTTGGTTCACCAAGCAGCGCGCTGACCTACAAGGGGTTTCGGAGGAAACCACTACAGGTGTGCACCGCCTGTACGAACTCGTTAAACAAGGTCTGCTGCCGTTCCCGGCAATCAACGTTAATGATTCAGTAACCAAATCGAAGTTCGACAATAAATACGGCGTTAAAGAAAGCCTCGTGGACGGTATCCGCCGCGCGACTGACACAATGCTTGCGGGTAAGACGGCGGTTGTTTGTGGGTATGGCGATGTGGGCAAAGGCTCGGCAGCCAGCCTTCAGGGCGCCGGTGCCCGCGTTAAGGTTACCGAAGTTGACCCGATTTGTGCGTTGCAGGCGGCAATGGACGGTTTTGAGGTGGTGACGCTGGAAGACGCTATTGAAACGGCTGACGTATTCATCACCACGACTGGCAATAAAGACATCATTCGGATCGAGCATATGCGCGCGATGAAGGACATGGCGATCGTTGGCAACATTGGCCATTTTGATAATGAAATTCAGGTGGCGGCACTTAAAAACCACAAGTGGACGAACATCAAGGATCAAGTCGATATGATCGAGATGCCGTCTGGCAACCGTATCATTCTGCTTTCGCAGGGCCGCCTGTTGAACCTTGGAAACGCTACGGGTCATCCGTCCTTCGTGATGTCTGCCAGCTTCACCAATCAGGTGTTGGCGCAGATGGAGCTGTGGACGAAGAACGACGAATACAAGAACGAGGTCTACATCTTGCCCAAACATCTGGACGAGAAAGTTGCACGTCTGCATCTGGAACGTATCGGCGTAAAACTGACCGTGCTGTCGGACGAGCAGGCGGAATATATCGGTGTGACGCCCGCAGGGCCGTTCAAGCCAGAGCATTACCGGTACTAAGTCTGCGATGTCTTTTGTGGGGTGGCTGCGCGGGAACTAGGGCGACGATCCCGGGCCGGGATCGTCCAAATTTTGGACAAGATCGCCTCGTGCTAATTCGTACAGAATTCGCAACTGATACTGTTCAAAATTTGCATCCTTGCTTCGATTGCCAATGCTTCAATTCTGTTGTCCGACCAAGCTGTCGGAAGGACATGATTGCCAGCGGTTTCAACCGTTTTGCGAAGAAATAGGCTTTCAGAATGTCCAAGCCCTCGGCTTCGGAAACGACAACCGAATTCTGGCCGTGCTGGAAAGTATCAATTTAAACCAGCCTAAGACTCGCGCGAAGGGCGCGGTCACTGGCTAACAACGGATGTTCAAGTGTTACAATAAACTGTTCTGCCAGCCCAGTATTTGCGGCCCCAGATATCAGCATCGATGTAGCGATTATCGTGATTAACTTTTTCACCTTGTCTTTATAGGGGTAACTGGCTTGTTCGAACCGCGCTTGAGGCGAGTTCTCGGGGATGGCGACAGGGTAAAAAGTATCGGCGATCGGTGCAGTCATGTAAAACTCCTGTAATGGATTCACCGAATACTTACTGAAAATTCACGTGCACGTTTTTGATATGAGTCAAACGGCAGAGAGGCCCATGACGATAACTCCGAGTGCCACAACAACAGCGGCGGTCAGGCGCAGTTTCCATGGGCGCTCTCCCAGCCAGAGCATGCCGATCAGGGCCGCAAATACTACCGAGGTTTCTCGCAAGGTTGAGACCATTCCAAGCGGCGCAATGGCTTTGACGTAGATCACGAGGCCGTAGGCTGTGGCGGACACAAGGCCACCGAAAATCCCGAGCATCAGGGTTTTCCTCGACAAGGTCAGCATGCCCTTTCCCACCCGCGCAATGATAAATCCGGTAGTAAAAATCTCGGCAATGAACAACCAACCAACATATCCAGGTGCGGTTTGGGCTGCACGTACACCCAACCCGTCAACCAGCGAATAGGCTGCTATCATAGCGCCTGTTGCCAGTGCGGTCAGTACGACGATGGGCGGGGTGGCACCGCGAAATACGTCGCCGGCCATCATGAATATTCCGGTGGAGGCCAGCAAGATGCCTGCCCATGCGGTGGGGGGCAGGGTCTCGCCCGCGTACACCTGTGCACCGAGGGCGACGAGGACGGGGGACATGCCGCGTGCGATTGGGTAGACGTGGCTGAGGTCGCCGAGGCGGTAGGAGTGGTAGAGTAGGAAGTAATACGCGAAGTGTATGACGGTGGAGCCGACGATAAATGCCCAACTTTCGACGGCGGGGATCGGGCTTTGTACGGCGAGCACGATACCAAGGATCACGTGACCGACAGAGATCAGACCAAGGATGGCAAGGCGGTCGTCAGCGGCTTTGACAAACGCGTTCCACAGTGCGTGCAGCAGGGCAGCGAACAGGACGATAGAGATTGTTGTCAGGGTCATAGCAGGCCGAAGTTAAACTGGGCAGGTATGCCCCATTTGATTGATATCCGGGCTTTCGCCGCCCGCTACTTGTGTGTTGAAGTACGTCCTAAGTATCGTGGGTATATTCCGGCCCCATGCTTTCGACCAACCTTGTTTCCAGCAACTGCCCTCTTTTGTACAGGATCGGATAAGCAACCGAGGCAAATAGCGAGTTCAATTCTTTCAGGTTCCGCAGCGTTTCCAGATGGATGTTACTGCTTTCAAAGCTGATTTCCTCGCCTTCGCGCAGTCGTTTAAGGTGTTGCTTTCGGCTTTTGCGTTCCATAGTGGCCATCTCGGTTTTCTCTTCGATCAAGGTGCGGGCGGCGACCAAATCCTCGGAAATGAGAACGTTAAAGGCAAGTTTTATGTTGCACATAACGCGTTCGTGCAGGGTTACCAGTTCTTTCCAGCCTTGCTTCGAAAACTCCATGTTCTTGAGGTTTTTGGATTCCGCCAACGCCAGCAAACGCTTGGCAACGATGTCACCCGCATTTTCAAGGTTGATCGAGAATTCGGTCAATTCCCGCGCACGTTTGGCATCATCGTTGGACAGCTCTCCACGTTGCAGTTCGGCGACGTAACGGCGGATGTTCGAGAAGGTCGAGTTCACCTCAAGGTCCATTTTGCGGACTTTCAGCATCCGTTCTTTGTCGAAGTTTTCGTACAGCTCCATGACCGGATGAACCATCACTTCGACGATCTGCCCCATGCGCAGTACCTCGCGGGTGACGCCGACTAATGCCAACTTAGGTGAATCCAGCACGGCGCGGTCGAGGGCGCTCATCGGTTTGTAGATATCGGTCTGTTTTTCCGCGGTTGGCTCGGGTGCAAGTAGCGCAAGTGGTTTTTCGATGATTTTGGTGAACGGAAGCCCGATAATTAGCAATAAGAAGTTGAAGGACAAGTGCACATTTACAAGGTATTGCCCCGGGCCGAAGCCATCGAAAATCGACAAGATCGGCGTCAGGTTTGCGAGGAAAAGCGCGACCACCGAGGCCGTGCCACGCAGTATCAGGTTGCCAACAGGGATACGACGGGCGTATGCGCTCATACCGCGGGACAGCCAGAGGGGCAGGGTCGCCCCGCCAAGGTTCGCGCCCAGAACCAGTGAAACGCCTGCGTCTACCGGCAGCACGCCAAGGATGACAAGGGTTACGAAGAGAAGAATGGCTGCAACGCTGGAATGCATAATGAATGCCAAGACGGCGCCGATCAGGAATGATGTGACATACTCGCTGCCCAGATATCCGGCCATGGCCGGCAACAAGTCGCTTTCGCGGATTGGTTCGCTGGCCGCCCCGATCATTTGCAGCGATATCAGAATGAACCCTATGCCCATCAGGATGCGCCCAGTTTGACGAAGGCCTCGGCGTTCGACCTTTAGGAACAGCCAGCCGCCGACGGCCAGCAAGAAGGGAACAAGCCAATCGAGATCGAAGGACAGGATCTGTATGACCAGTGCCGAACCGAGGTCTGCGCCCAAAACAATAGCCAAGCCGTTGCTGACAGTAAGGAACCCTCCAGCAGCAAATCCGGTCGCCAGCAGTGCCGTCGCTGTCGAGCTTTGCAATACAATCGCCAGCAACATGCCGATAATCGAAGTTTGAATTCGATTGCGTTTCTGATTAGTCATGACACGCTTGAAAGAAGGTCCAAAGGCGCGTTCGATTCCGGTTTGGACCAGACGAACAGCAAATAGCAACAACATCGTTGCGCCAGCGAGATTCAGGAAAAAGGCGAGGACATTCATGTTGCGCCTCCGACCAGTTCGATCAGTTCGGCCAAAAGCTCTGGCGTTGCAGCGCTGAGAACCCGTCCGTCGGAATGCATGGTCAAAGGATTGCCTTCCCAGTCGGTCATCAGACCACCGGCGGCCTCGATTAGGGCGACGATGGGCAGAAAGTCATAGGGTTGCAGGTTGCAGTCCACAACGGCGTCGATGTGCCCTGCGGCGACCAATGCGTGTGGATAACAGTCATAAGACATCCGGCGGATCTTACCCGCTTTCATAAGCTTGGCGAAAATTGCAGGGTATTGTGACACCAGCGTTTCCGTTTCGTTAATAAACAGAGTTGCGGTCGCAAGGCTCGTTTGGGAAGACACCGAAATAGGCATGCCGTTCATATTTGCGCCGATGCCAGCTTGTCCGATGTAAGTCTCGCCTAGCGCGGGCATGCCAACGATACCCAGCACTGGTTTGCCTTTATCTACCAGCCCCAGTAACATCCCGAACAGGGGCATGCCGGAAATGAATGAGCGTGTGCCGTCAATTGGATCGACCACCCAGAAGGTATCAGCATCGAGGTTCTGACTACCGTGCTCTTCGCCCAGAATACCAAAGTCGGGGTAGGCTGCCAGCAAGGAATTCCGTATCTGTGCTTCGACATTTTTATCGGCAACAGTGACGGGACTTTCGTCGCCCTTGGTTTCAACGGCCAATAATTGGCGGAAATACGACATTGCGGTGATGGATGCCGCGTCAACGGTTTTCAGTGCTATATCGGCAATTAGTTGATGGGAATTCTGGGTATTCATGGGCCATCTTCCTGCACGACAATAATTTTTATGTTGTGGTTTTGGGCTGTTAGGATAAATTTTGCGGGTGGCGGGGCGTCGGTTACCAGAATGTCGATCTGGGATGTGTCCGCGAAAATGATCGGGCCGTTATTACCGAATTTACTGTGATCGGCGACGACGATGGTGGCATTTGCATGTTCGATATAGACGCGGGCGAATTCCGCCTCGGACATATCTGTCAGCATAAAGCCCTTGTCCGAATTGATAAAAGTAGTCGCCAGAATTGCGAAATCAGGGTTGAAACCCCGCACGAACGCAAGCGCTTGGGTGCCATAGCTGCCTCCGTCATTTGCCCGCAGCTCGCCACCTGCAAAGAACACGCGGTTGCCGTTATGGGCGGCCAGACGATCGGCAACTTTGACCGAGTTGGTGACAACGAACAGGTTCTTGCGGATACGCAAAGCATCGGCAACAAACGTGGTGGTCGAACCGTTATCAAGGAACAGCGAAGCCCCGTCATCTATGATTTCCGCAACCCGCTTGGCCATGATGCGCTTGGCTGGCTGGTTGCGCTCCAGACGCTCGCCAAATGCGGGTTCCTCGTTGCGATTGGCTAGCAGAACACCACCATGAACCTTGATAACTACGCCTTCTTTTGCAAGCTGTTTGATGTTGCGGCGAACCGTTTCTTCCGAGACATTAAGCAATCCTGCCAGTTCGGCCGTGCGACACGAGCCACCGTTTTCACGCAGAACTTCCAGCAGTTCGTGCGCACGATGGGTGGGGCGTTTTTCTACAGTTAATGTCAATTTCTGCCTATTTTGTTGGTTATTTGTGAAAAACCATATTTTCCACCCTTTGTCGAGATAGTTCTGTGGGATAATGTGGGTTTATTTGGTGAATATTTCGTTAACAGCCCAAAAACCCGCATTTACATCGAATTTTAGCTACGTATTTGTTGTTTGGGGCAGGTTTTATGCTAACCATGATGCAGCGGAACATCCTGGCAAAAGCCGGATCGGGCGAAGCCTACTGCGGTTTCAAATATGATAGAATTTACCGCCAGCGATTTCCGTATGCGAGAGTGAAGGGACGCCTTCATGACGGGGCGGTCGGAGAGCCTCTGTGGGGGAGGCTCTCCTGACCTAAAACATAAAACGCACCAGTCCAAGCGTGATGGACGGGAAGCCAAGTAATATGCCGACTCGGATAATATCTGAAAGGACGAACGGGGCGACGCCCCGATACGTTTTGGTGATCGGAATTTCCGGTGCGATCGAGTGGATGATAAACAGGTTCATGCCGACAGGCGGGGTAATCAAGCCAACCTCGACGACGATCAGTGCGATGATACCGAACCATATCGCGACTTCCTCGGGGGGCATACCGAAGTCCAGTGACATGATGATAGGAAAGAAAATCGGGATGGTTAGCAGGATCATGGAAAGGGAATCCATAACGCAGCCGAAGATCAAGTAAAGGATCAACATTGCGATCATAACCACCGTGGGCTCGAACCCTTGCGCCCCAACCCACATTGCCAACTCTTGCGGGGTCTGAGTGAACGCGAGAAACGAGTTGAACAACTGCGCGCCAAATACGATGAAAAAGATCATGCCTGTCGACGAAGCTGTGGCGAGAATTGATTCCAGAAAGCTTTGGCGATTTAATCCACCAGTGATGACTCCGTAAAGGCCTGTCCCGATCGCGCCAACTGCCGCGCCTTCGGTAGGGGTAAAGATGCCCGTATAAATGCCACCGATGACTGTAAGAAAAATGGCTACTACTGGCCAGATCTTGATCAGATTCCTGAAGCGTTGGTTCATCAGAACCCGTGGCGCGCGTGACGCGCTATCGGGTTTGAACCAGACGTAGATCATGACGGTCGCCATATATCCAAGGGCTGCCATCGCGCCAGGGATCATTGCCGCCATGAACATTTTGACGATGTTCTGCTCTGCGATGATGGCGTAGATCACTAGGATAATGGATGGCGGGATAAGAATCCCCAAGGTACCACCCGCCGCCAAAACGCCTGTTGATAGCGCATCTGAAAACCCATATCGACGTAACTCCGGCAAGGCAACTTGCCCCATGGTCGAGGCGGTCGCCAGCGACGATCCGCATACCGCTCCGAACCCTGAACAAGAGCCGACTGCGGCAATGGCCATGCCGCCTTTATAGTGCCCGAACCAGTCTGCGGCTGCCCGGAACAAGTCGCGTGACATGCCGGATTTGGTGGCGAATTGCCCCATCAACAGGAATAGCGGCACGATCGACAGCGAGTAGCTGGAGAACGTGTCGTAGGTTAGTGATTTCAGTTGTGCCAACACCGCATTGGGCGAGCCAAGCACGATCCAAGTACCCGTAAACCCCGTGATGGCCATGGAAACCCCGATGGGAATTCGCAGAAATATGGCCCCTAGCATGACGGCGAACGCGATTAGCGAAAGCTCCAGGCCGCTCATGATATGGGCTCCTCATGGCCACGAATGGTCCAGTTAACGGCCCGCCACACGGTGTAGACACATACGATCGCAAAGAATGCCGCGCCGACCATCGACAGGGCATATCCATACCAGACGGGCATGCGCAGAATGAACGTGGTTTCGGTGTAATACGGCCTGTCCCCAAGCATCAGCAATCCGCGTAGTGAATCCGAGCCCATGGGCAAGCGTTCCCCAAGCCCCAGCCATAAGCGCCAAGCGATGACGATGGCGGCTGCGGCCATAGCGGTGTCGCCCGCCATGCCCAGAAACGTGCGGAGGCGCGGCGGGAAGGCGTCCGCCAAAACATCAACGGTGACCTGACCACGGTTTATCTGGCTCCATGGCAGGAAGCTGAATACGGCGACGGCGCAAGTTATCTCTACCAGTTCGAAGTCACCCGGTACAGGGCCGAGGCCGGCCCAAATCATTGAGCGACCCACAATGGATATCACAGTCAAGACGGCGGCCGCGGTCAGCATAAATCCCCCGAAATACGCCAGCCACGTGGCAATGCGTTTTAGTATTCGCCCAAGTCTGGCCTCGGCCATCTGGGCGATCCCTATCAGTGAATCGCTCAACGGAAATTCCCCTTTGGGGTCAAGTTATGACGGCTCGGAGGTTGAAATGATAGATGCTCTATTGTTCAGACTTTCGACATCCATTCGGCGGTTTTCTCATAGGCAGCGGCAGTGCTTTCCAGCTCGCCCATTGTCAGAATATCTTCGATTCTGGTGAAATCATGCGGCGCTTGTTGGGCAAGCGAATCCAGAACTTTATTTACCCAAATCATCCCGCCGATACCACCGCCGCTAATCAAGACTGTCATATTCCCCACCCATTTCACAGATAACCACCCATTCTTCGGGTGTCACAGGTTGTACCGAAAGACGGGTGTTGTTGACCAAAACCATATCGGACAGGCGCGGATCATCTTTGCAGTTTTGCAAGGTTACGGGCGTCGAAAATGACCCTACCGCCTTGATGTCCACGCATTCCCAGCGGTGGTCTTTGGTCGTGCTGTCTGGGTGAATTTCGGCGCAGACCTCGATTACCCCAACTACGCGTTTCTCGTCGATTGAGTGGTAGAAGAATCCCAAATCACCGATCTTCATCAGCCGCATATTGTTGCGGGCCTGATAATTACGTATCCCGTCCCACTCTTCGCCAGCGTCGCCTTGGGCAAGCTGGTCTTCCCAGCCCCACGCGTTCGGCTCGGATTTGAAAAGCCAGTAATTCATGGCGTTACTCCTGTTTCAGTGGGCGCGATAACAGCGCGTCTACTCCCTCTTCTACGGTAATTTTGCGCGAAAGGATAGCAGCGACGACCTGTGCCACGGGCATCTCGACATTGTGTTTCAGGGCCAAGGCACAGGCGGCTTCGGCGGTCGCGACGCCTTCGACGGTTTTGCCGCTGGCCTGCACCGAGCCGGACCCTAGCGCCAACCCTTGTGCAAAGTTCCGCGACATCGGTGACGCGCAGGTAAGTGCCAGATCGCCAAGACTGGACAGGCCGTTGAATGTTTCTTCCACTCCGCCCATTGCCACGCCGAGACGTCGCATTTCGGCAAATCCGCGTGTCATCAATGCCGCGCGCGCACTTTCGCCAAGGCCCGCGCCGATAACTATACCTGCCGCGATGGCGATAACGTTTTTAAGTGCTCCGCCAAGCTGTGCGCCCGTGGTGTCGGTCGACAAATACAGCCGCAGGCGGTCAGTGGACAGGTGGCGTTGCAACGATTTCCCCAACTGTTCGTCTCGGCACGCCAGCGTCAGGGCGGTCGGCAGCCCACGAGCGATTTCAGCTGCAAATCCGGGACCGGTCAACACCGCAACCGGGTGATCCGGCGCAAGTGTGGCGGCGATGTCGGTTTGCAGTTGGAATGTTTGCAGATCAATGCCTTTTGCACACAGAACCAGCGGGGCTTCGGGAAGTTGGGCCGCATGTTTGGCAAGGAACTTCGCGGTTTTCTGGGCAGGCACAACCAGTAGCACTATCTCGGCATGGGCGGCAGTCACCAGATTGCTGATCGGGCTGACTCCCTTGGGTAATTTGATATCAGGCAAGCGCGGGCTGGAGCGTGTTTTAGCCGAAGTTTTTGCCTGCTGTGCGGAGCGAGACCACAGCAGCACCTCGTGCCCACCCTCAGCCAGTGCGCATGCCAGCGCGGTTCCGAATGCGCCTGCACCAATTACGGCAATACTCATGCTTTAGCCCCTTTTTTGCCCGAGCCTAGCATCGGTGCAGCAGTTTTATCCAGTGGCCAGCGCGGGCGGGCGATTATTTCGGCGTGCGGATCAAAACCCGGCAATGACATTTTCTCAAGCCCCGCCCAAGCGATCATCGCGGCGTTATCCGTACAAAGCGAAAGCGGTGGCGCAAGGAACTTGAAACCCTGATCGTGCGCCATATCGGTCAGTTGCCCACGGATCAACGCGTTCGCCGCAACTCCGCCTGCAACGGCGATCACGGCGCCGTTCATTGCATAAGTTTCCTTAAAGAATGTGCACGCGCGGTGACTTTTCTTGGTTAATACGTCGGCAATCGCCTGTTGAAACCCAGCGCACATATCTGCACGATCCTGTCGCTGCAACCCGCCATGCTCGGCCATCAGCCTATCACGCTTGCGGCGCAGCGCGGTCTTGAGGCCGGAAAAGGACATGTCGCAATTTTTGCGGTCCAGCAGCGGGCGCGGAAGTTTGAAACGCGTTGGATCACCGTTGCGGGCCTCGCGTTCCACCGCTGGTCCGCCGGGGTATCCAAGGCCCAGAAGTTTGGCGGTCTTGTCAAAAGCCTCGCCCGGGGCATCGTCAATTGTGCCACCCATGCGGCGGAAATCGTCCGGCCCCTCAACTGCAATGAATTGGCAGTGACCGCCGGACACTAGCAGCATCAGGTAGGGGAATTTTACCCCGTCGGTTAAACGCGGCGTAAGCGCGTGGCCTGCCAAATGGTTAATGCCGATCAACGGTTTTGAGGTGGGCGCGGCCAAACCCTTGGCGCACATTACACCTGACAAGACTCCGCCGATCAAGCCAGGGCCCGAGGTCACGGAGATAGCGTCGATATCTGCCAACGGAACGCCAGCCTCGTCCAATGCCTGCATCACGCAGACATCCAGACGTTCCGCATGTGCACGGGCGGCGATTTCGGGGACAACGCCACCGAACGGAGCGTGCAAGGATTCTTGCCTGGCTACGACATTAGACAAAATCGCGCCACCACCGACACCCACTACACCGCGCACAACGGCGGCGGCTGTATCGTCGCAGCTGCTTTCTATACCTAAAATTGTAACTGTTTGGTCGATCAAGTGATTGCACCCCTTTGCAGCACGGGGTAACACCATGTTTATGAGCAAGCAATACACCGCATCGAACACCTTGAAAATCGGCACACGTGGTTCGCCGCTGGCCTTAGTGCAAGCACGCGAGACGCAGGCGTTGCTGATGGCGGCACATGACATGCCCGAGGATGCGCTTGAAATTAGAGTAATTCAGACAACCGGCGACGCCATTCAGGACCGACCACTGTCCGAAATCGGTGGAAAAGGCCTGTTCACTAAGGAAATTCAAGCTGAACTGTTGTGCGGTGAGATAGACATAGCTGTTCACTCGATGAAAGACGTTGCCAATGTGCTGCCAGACGGTCTAGTGCTTTCAACGGTTTTGCCCCGCGAAGATGTGCGCGATGCCTTTATCAGTGTGAAATACAACTCCATTGACGAACTGCCATTTGGCGCAACCGTCGGGTCGTCCAGCCTGCGTCGCCGTGCACAACTGGCCGCGATGCGCCCCGATTTGAAACTGGTGGAGTTTCGCGGCAACGTGCAAACGCGTCTGCGAAAGCTCGACGAAGGTGTGGCGGACGCGACGTTCCTTGCCTGTGCCGGATTGCAACGTCTGGGCCGTTGGGAAATTGCCAACCCCATTTCTGTGGAACAGATATTGCCAGCCGTTGCACAAGGGGCAATTGCCATTGAGCAACGCATTGATGACGAATCCATAAGCGCGATGCTTGCACCGATTAACCATGCCGAAAGCAAATTACGAGTCTCCGCCGAACGCGCGTTCTTGCGCGTTCTTGATGGATCATGCCGCACTCCGATTGGTGGTCTTGCGTTGCTGGATGGCGACAAGCTGGAGTTTCGCGGCGAAATTCTGCGACCCGATGGCTCGCGCATATTTAACGGCGTTTGGCACGGGGATGCGTCCGACGCTGAAGCAATTGGCGCTGCGGCGGGTGAAGAGCTGAAAGCCAGAGGCGGGGAGGGGTTCTTTGACTAATGTCAAAACCCTGTTGCTAACACGCCCCGAAATGCAATCACGTGCGCTTGTTAACCAGATTGAAACGAATATTTCAAACCGTACGCGGTGTATTATTTCGCCGTTAATGGTGCTTACGCCAACAGGAAACCGCCCCGATCTGGAGGGTTGTCAGGCGGTGCTGTTCACCTCGGTTAACGGCATAGAAGCGTTCGCGAAGCTCGGGATCGTCACTGACCTGAAATGCTATTGTGTCGGGGCGCGAACGGCGCAAGCGGCACGGAGCGCGGGTTTGGGTGCGATCTCGGCAGACGGGGCGGCGGCAGATCTGATTGCAAAGGTTAACAAAGACCTAATTCCCGACGATGGAACGTTGCTTCATATTCGTGGAGAGCATATCGCGGGCGACCTTACCACCGCGCTATCCATGCAAGGTTTCAGTGTCCGCGAAGCCGTGCTTTATAGTCAAGACACCTGCGACCTGAGCGAGCCAGCAAAGCAGGCGTTGGCGGCTGGTCAAGTTAACGCCATCCTGATGTATTCGCCGCGCAGCGCTCGGATATTCGGCGCGGTTTTGGCCAACACCAAGCCGCTCGCACATAACATCACCGCACTTTGCATAAGCGAAAACACCGCTGCCGAAGTTCGTAATATTGGCTTCAATCGTGTTGAAATCGCTGAAAAACCGGACGGAGTGTCAATGCTGGCATTGATCGAACGGTATTTGCGCTGATTTTTGCTGATCCTGCCGCACGGCGGGTTGTGGGTGACGGGCGGGGCATCTAGACTTTCTGTAAGATGATCACCACGTTAAATGTGATCGTGCGAAACGAGGGTAAAAAGGGCAGACCGATGGCTAAAAAAGACCTTACAGATCCTGAAATGGCAACAGGGGCCCCAGAAATTGTGGCCTCGAAGGTTCGTGATGGAACAGATTTCGCCCTTGCCTCTCGCATCATGAAAATCACGGGGTTGCTACTGCTCGGTGGGGTTATTGCGCTGTTTATAGGTCCAAGAATAGCTCCATCGCTGCCATCTGGAATGGCCCCTGTTGCAGCGTGGCTAGCACCGGGCGGAGCTGAAACGAAGGCTGAAATAGATGCACTTCAAGCTGCCATCGCCGATTTACCCAAACCCGTATCGCAAGGGCGCATTGAAGTTATCGCGTCGCGCACGGCCAGTCAGGCGGTCGAAGATTTGTCCGTGCAAATCGCGACGCTTCAGTCTGCTCTGGATGATATGCCAAAATTCGTTTCACAAGGTAGCATCGAGCTGATCGCTGCGCGCAAAGCCGAGCAAGCGGTTGATGTGTTGCGTGACGAAATTCCCACTATGCTCGTACAGTTGTCTGCCGCCTCGCAAGGCGAAGGCGAAGTTGCGGCTGAAACGGCTGCCGGTCTTTCGACGTTGTCGGCAGCGAATGCTCGCTTGAAAATCGAACTTGCAGCGTTGGGTCAGCGGATTGACGAAGTTTCTGCCGTCGCTGAACAGGTGGTCGAGGTGAAAGCCAGCGCTGCGGTGGTGATTGTTGCATCTAATATCACCAATAGCCTGGATGCGCTGCGCAAGGCCCTGTCCACGGGCATCCCATTTACCAGCACGTTGGCCGAGCTGGAAAACGCGGGTGTGGAAGTTATGCCGACGGCATTAACAACGACCTCGGACGGCATCCCCACGATGGCCGAATTACGGGCGGATTTTCCTGATGCGGCCCATAAAGCAATTCGTGCGTCTATCATAGCCTCGGCCGGAGACGGCTTCTTTACGTCGATCGGCGCCTTCACAAAGGCGCAATTCGCTGGCCGTTCGCTGACACCACAAACGGGTGTGGGGCCGGACGCAGTGCTTTCACGCGCGGAAGAAGCGCTGAAACGAGATGACCTCGGGGCTGCTTTGGTTGAAATTAACACGTTGCCGCAATCCGCCGTTGAACCCGAAGAAATCGCGGCATGGCTTGACGACGCTACGACCCGCCTTGACGCGATTCAGGCTTATCAGGCGTTGTATAATTCGCTGAACTCGCAATAGGAAAACTAGAATGTTGTGGTCTTTGGTAAAAGTTATTTTCTTTATTGGTCTGGCAATCGGATTGTCTTTCGGCCTGTCTTTCGTGTTGGAAACCCCCGGAGGGGTGCGAATTGCATTTGGCGGCCTTGAGATCAGCCTCGCTCCGATTGGGCTCATCCTATCCTTGCTTTTTCTGCTGACGGTGTTCTGGGTTTTCCTTAAGCTATCGGGCTTGATGGTCGCTGTACTTCGGTTTGCGTCAGGCGACGAGACCGCCTTGACCCGCTATTGGGGTCGCAAACGGGAACGGCGCGGGTTTGATGCGCTGGCCGAAAGCATGGTCGCGCTTGCCTCGGGCGAGAGCGTAAGAGCGATGGCGCAGGCGGCCAAAGCTGAACGCTTGCTGAATCGCCCTGAACTGACACGCCTGCTTAGTGCGCAAGCTGCCGAGCAATCGGGGAACGCCCCTAAGGCTTTGGAATATTACAAAGAAATGCTGCAGGAGGATCGCACCAGATTTGTGGGAATTCAGGGTATTATGAAACAAAAACTGGATGAAGGGGATACGGAAATAGCCCTGAAACTGGCCGAAAAAGCATTTTCCCTTCGCCCCGCACATCATGGCAATCTGGATACGTTGTTCCTGTTGCAGTCCGAAACCGCCGACTGGTCCGGCGCTCGCACTACCCTTTCTGCAAAGCTGCGCGCCAAAGCCTTGCCGCGCGATGTGGCCAAGCGCCGTGATGCGGTTTTGTCTCTGGCTGATGCAATGGTTGCTTATAACGCGGGCAACAAGGAAACGGCCAGCGAGGCTGCGTTGCAGGCCAACAAACTGGCTCCGACTTTGGTTCCGGCTGCGGTTCTGGCGGCGCGTACCCTTATTGAAGACGACAAGAAACGCGCAGCTGCGAAAATCCTCAAGGTCGCGTGGCAATCCATGCCGCATCCCGATCTTGCCACGGCTTTTGCCGCACTGGAACCAGACGAAAAACCCGATGCACGTCGCAAACGCTTTGAACAACTGGCCAGTTTGTATCCCGTCCACCGTGAAACCAAGATGTTGCTGGCGGAACTGGCTTTGCATGAAGAAGACTTCCCCGGCGCCCGCCGTGCAATCGGTGATCTGGCAGAGGAAACGCCAACGACGCGGACGCTAGCCTTGATGGCCGCGATTGAGCGCGGATCTGGTTCTGATGAACACATCGTGCGGGCGATCCTTGCCAAAGCCTTAAGCGCGGGTCGCGGGGATCAGTGGGTATGCTCGGCTTGCGGGCACGCGCATACGGAATGGTCGCCGACGTGTCATAACTGCAAGGCATTTGATACGCTTGAGTGGAAGCAGGCTGCTGAAACCGAAGCCGAACCAATGGATGCCGTGTTGCCGTTTATCGTCGGGGCCACATCTTTGGTGGCGGCAAAAACTGAAACTGAAGTGACAGCCGCGCCAGAGGCCCCTCCGATCATCATCGACGCCGAAATCATTGACGAAAATACGCGCTAAAGTTCGCCGTTCCACCAATCCGCCGGCTTTTCTGTTGCCCACAGTCCTTTGCCAACCTTAACGCGAGTTTCCGAAGCGGAGACAAGGCAAGGCGCAAGCAGAGTCGGTTTGTCCATGTATGACGATACCGTTCAACGTGAGTTATCACCGGAATGTCATCGATGGATAGAAGGCGGAGGGATTATAGCCGAGTAGCTAGCCGACCAAAGCGTCTGTAATAGCACTGTCGGTATCAGTCAGCGCATTGATTACAGTGAAATGGTTGTGCCCTCTATCCTCGATCAACGTCATATTTACCGGATACCCTTGCCAGATATTGGCCAGTAACGCGTTCTGGCGAACAAACTCGGGGCGCTCGTCCAAGCCGACCCAGCAGGTGATGTTCAAGCCTTCACGGGGGGCTAGCAGGGCAGGGCTTTCAGCCTCGGCATCTGCAAGCGTCATCTTGAATTTGGCATTCATCTCGGTACGCAGCAACGGGCGCAGATCATTTACGCTACTGATTGCGATAATCCGGTCAACGCGATCGATGCATGCAAGCGATATATCCACGCATCCCATCCGCGCTACCAGATGTCCACCAGCCGAGTGGCCGGCAATATGTATCGGCCCGTCGATTTTTTCTGCGGCAAAATCAATAGCCTTGGCAACACTGCGAGTTATGTCGGCAATGCCAACTTCAGGACACAGCGGATAGCTGGGCATGGCCACCGCCCACCCACGATCTACAGCACCTGCCGCCAGATGCAGCCACAGGCTGCGGTCCATCGAAATCCAGTACCCGCCGTGAACGAATACAACCAATCCTTTTGGGGTGCCTTCAGGCAGGAAAATCTCCATCGCTTCGCGTGGGTGCGGACCATAGGGCAGGGCTAGCATCACGCGATCTCTTGCGGTCATTTCAGCCAGATACGCAGCAGCATCCACCTCCCACTTGGCGGCAATGTCGTCAGCGCCCGGAATGTAAGCCCCGTTCGCATAAGCGTCGTCCCAATCGACAATCACTCGGCTACCTTTCAAGTCTATCGCCCTCCTTTTTCCGGTATCAACCCTCTCGGGCTGAATCTCAGCACTA
>JAPYON010000023.1 GCA_029938175.1 Paracoccaceae bacterium
GCCTATGGGTATAACCCAGAAGGCATCCGCATCGGCCAGCACGAAAGCCGTCACCAACGCGCCATCAAGGTCTGGGATAAGCGCGAGTTCCGCAATCTTGATGACAGCGTTGAACTTGGCACCCGCAATATCAAAGTCGCCCTGAAGCGCCTGCGCCGCTGGGCGCGCGAAGGCGCGGATGACGAACTGGATATGGACGGCACAATCCGTGCAACCGCGGAACACGGTTACATTGACATACAGACCAGACCCGAACGCCGCAACAACGTCAAAGTCTTGCTGTTCCTTGATGTTGGCGGGTCTATGGATGCCCATATCCGCATGGTCGAAGAGCTGTTTTCGGCAGCCAAGACCGAGTTCAAGCATTTGGAATATTATTACTTTCATAACTGCCTTTACGAAGGGGTTTGGAAAGAAAACAGCCGTCGCTGGACAGAACAGATACCTACTTGGGACGTGCTGCATACCTATGGTTCGGACTACAAGTGCATCTTTGTGGGGGATGCATCCATGTCGCCCTACGAAATAGAATATCGCGGCGGCGCGAACGAGCATTACAATGATGAATCGGGCGAAACATGGTTAAACCGCGCCCGCGAGCAATGGCCTGAGCATATCTGGATCAATCCCGCGAAAGAGGAGTACTGGCAATACACCTATTCGGTTAGTATGATCCGCGAGATATTCGCGAACCGCATGTTCCCTATGACCTTGAAAGGCATCGAGGGGGCAATGAAGGAGCTGGGAAGATGAGCAGTCTGTGGCGGATGAACAAATTTCTGGTGCTTGGGTTCCTTGCGGCCTTGGCATTGACCTCAATCTTACTAGTACGGCTGATTGCCGACGTTGTTTATTGGCCGCAGCACCGTGACACCGAGATTTCGGGATGGATGACACTTGGATACGTCGCGCAGTCATATGAGGTGGACAAGAACGATCTGGTTGATGCACTGGGCATTAATGCCGATGCTCGTCGCCATTTGACGTTGCAGGCCATCGCTGACGTACAAGTCTTGTCCTTAGAGCAGGTTGAACGGACCCTGCTAGAAACCATTGCATCCCAGCGCGCGAACCCATGACCGAGAGCATCCTCGCCCTCGTCCCCACTTACGGGCTGCCGTTTTTGCTCGGGATCACGATCCTTGCGGCAGCGGGCGTGCCCGTGTCCAGCAGCATGGCGTTGCTTGTTGCGGGGGCGTTCATTGCCAGTGGGGACTTGCCACTGGTCGCGGTATTCATCACAGCACTTACTGGTGCTTTAGTTGGTGATCAGATCGGATATCTGATTGGCCTTCGGGCTGGTAGCGCAGTCGAAGAGCGTCTTACACGCAAACCAACACGTGCCAAAAAGATTGCGCGGGCCAAGTCGATTATCCGGCGGTTCGGTGGGGTTGGCGTCTTTTTGACACGCTGGCTGGTCGCGCCCCTTGGGCCGATTACGAATGTCATTTGCGGGGCAAGCGACATGGGCTGGTTGAGGTTCACCCTTTGGGATGCCTTTGGAGAGATCGCATGGGTCGCGATCTATCTTGGTCTTGGATACCTGTTTAGATATAACCTTGAAGAAGTCGCCTCAATTGTGGGCGGGGCAACTTGGTTATTGATCGTGGCCGTTGTTGCTCTGGGGATGGGTGTTCGTGTGCTAATCGTCTGGCGGCACCATAGACACTAAAACATTGGAACATGAGCAACGCGCCCGTTTACGACATCGATCCAGCAGATTTTTGGAAATACCCATATCCGGCGCTGGCGAAAATGCGGAAATTGGGGACTCTGATTTATGTGCTTCAGTTTGATCCACTATGATCCTAAATCGAGACGAAATCGTTAGCGAAGAACCGAAGGTCGACGTCTATAGTTCGGGACAACCCGATGGTTTAATGACTGTTCTTCTGGGCTTTATTAACTCATCCAGAACAACTAGCAATCGTTCGTTCGGGTACCGTAAATTGGATGAATGTTTTCGACGAATTCGTGCGTTGGTTAAGCCCCATTGGCATGCCTCCACGCATCATCGCCAAAGATCATACGGTTGGTGATGTGACACTGGTGGCGGCTATAACATTTTCTTTAGATCAGCTCTGCCAACCGGGACGAGGCGTATTTCGATAATCCCGACCAGTTTGACATTACGCGAGACGCAGGCAAACACATCGCTTTTGGTGCCGGTCCGCATTTTTGTGCAGGCGCATGGGTAAGCAAGGCTATGATTGCCGACATCGCCCTGCCGATGTGTTCAGCGCTATGCCGGACCTACGCCTCGACGGGGACGTCAGACTCGGCGGGTGGGCTTTTCGCGAGTGTTAAATTTACCTTGCACGTAGTAACCGTGCGCCCCATATCTAACCCATGATCCGCTTTGCCCCCATATTGCTCGCCATCATTGGCGCCATCCTGATGTTTCGCATTTCCGCATGGCGGAGCGGTAAGAATCTTGACGCTCAATCTACGCCATTGAAAGATCCTGCCCTGTTGGCATTAACCAAGCGTATGGCGGTAGAACTAGATCTACCGCGCCTGAAAGTGCACATCTACGAGATCGACCAGATCAACGGACTGGCGGCAGCAGATGGTCGTATTTTCATCACCCGTGGCTTCATGAACAAATACCGCGACGGGATCGTTGACGCCGAGGAGTTGGCAAGCGTTATCGCCCATGAGCTCGGCCACGTTGCGCTTGGGCACTCGAAACGCCGGATGCTGGATTTTGCGGGCGCCAATGCTATTCGAGTGGTGCTGATGACGGTGATCGGGCGGATCATTCCGTTCATTGGTCTATACATTGTTAACGCGCTTGTATCCATGCTGACGGCACGGCTGTCACGACAAGATGAATACGAGGCAGATGCTTATGCCTCGGCATTACTGAGCAAGGCGGGGATTGGTGTGGCACCGCAAATCGCTATGTTCCAGAAACTGGATTATCTGGCCGGAAAAACTGGTGGAGACGGACAGTTGGCGTGGCTAATGAGCCATCCGAAAACCGAGGATCGCATTGCCGCCATCAGGTCGCTGGACGCGAAGTCGAAAACCTAGCTTTCCTCGCCAAACTCCGCCTCTAAAAACTTCCCTAAACGTGGCAGACCGGTGCGCTTCAACAATGGCCGAATTAACTGTGGACGGCCCGATGCCCGAACCGCGCGCGCCTGAACTTTACGACCAACAGCCAACATATTGACAGGTCCATTTTGTGCGAACTCCATCAGAAGTCCGTCTGGTTCGCGGCGAATTATATCGTGCCGCGCCAGCACTTTAGTAGGAAAATCCTTGAGGTTGCGGGTCAGCAAAAATTCTGCATCACCCGCAATCGCGGCAGCCAGAACATGGCGATCATTTCGATCCGGCAATGACAGGGTCTCGATCACGGCGGGATCAGTCTGCACCATCGCATCGGGCCAATTCGCCTTTAGAAGAGAGATTTCAACACCTGCGATGCCCCCAACCTCGAAATCCGTACGACCGGCTGCATGTCGCCATTCTTCGAGAATTTTATCAGACCACAATGGTATGAAACCGCCAGCGACGGCGGTTTCTATCAAGATTTCACGCATCACTGTGGGGAAAAGGATGCAGGCATCCATCAAGACACGCATTAATCAAGCCTTAAGAAAAGTGTCTTAAGATAGGACGTCTCGGCTAGATACGGATGGGTTGGATGGTCCGGACCCGCTTGACCTGTCGAAACGATCTGTGCGCGACGTCCTGCTTTACCCACTCCACGAAGGCTAACTTCTCGGAAACGTGCAAGGTCGGCAGAATGGGAACAAGAACATAGCACCAGATAACCACCAGGTTCGACCAGATTCGCCCCCAATCGGGCGACGCGTTCATATGCGCGGAGGCCCGATTCAAGAGCAGGCTTTGAGGGTGCAAAAGCCGGTGGGTCACAAACAACCACACCAAAACCCCGCTTTTCGTTGCCCATCGCGATCATCGTTTCAAAAGCATCTCCCTTTTGGGTTTCGAACTTGTCTGCAACCGCTGAGGCCTCGGCACCTTTCTGCGCCAATTCCAACGCGCGTGCGGATCCGTCAACTGCCAGAGCGGCCGAAGCACCCCCAGCCAATGCAGCAAGTGAGAACCCGCCAACGTGACTGAAAACGTCAAGCATTAATTTATCCTTTGCCAATTTAGCCGCAAAAGCATGGTTCGGCCGTTGATCATAGAACAAGCCGGTTTTTTGGCCACCCAGCAGGTCAGCCATATAGGTTGCGCCATTCATCGACACGGGAATCAAATCGTTTATCTCGCCGCGCAAGATAACGGCCTCCTCGTTCAGGCCCTCAAGCGTACGTGCCCGTCCGTTAGCATTTTTTAAAACGTTAACTATTCCGGTGACATCACATAGAGCCGTTACCAAATCGTTAACGCGCTCCTCGGCCCAAGCGGCGTTGGGTTGGATCACTGCCGTATCACCGAAACGGTCAATGATGACACCCGGCATGCCATCGGCCTCGGCATGGACCAAACGATAAAATGGCGCATCGAACAAAGCCTCGCGCAACTCAAATGCGCGACGTAGACGAATGGTAAACCATTCAACGTCTATCCTGGCATCAAGATTGGTGTCCAGCACACGCGCGATAATTTTGGAGTTAGCGTTGAAGGCCGCCAACGCAATGGATTGGCGCTCCTTGTCCTGAATTTCTACAATGCTACCTGCGGGAATGGCCTTGGTTCGGCGATCCATAACCAATTGGTCAGAAAATACCCAAGGCGCACCAAAGCGCAAGCGCTGGGCGTTGGTTTTGGGCAAAAGGCGAATTACGGGGCGTGTTTGAATATCTGTCATGAGAACCCTCTAGCGCGTGTCACGGACAAAAAAAAGGGCTGTTGTCAAGACAGCCCCGTTTCAGGGAGGAAAAATGTGGGGTTATGCCTGCGCAGGCCGCAAGAATGCGTGCGCCATGCGGCTAACCAGCAACTTGAAAAAATCAGACGTAGCCGAAATTCCATCGCGCATTGCCTGCGCGCGCAAAACACGTGTTTTCCCTCGTAGGCATACAGTTCGTCAAATGTCGGTGTATGTGCTTCGTTTATCATGGTTTTGTTCCTATCTCTAGAAGGCCGACCTCGCCGCTTTTTCTTAAATAGAACATAGGTGCCGCCAACACCTGTCGCATCACATAAATCAAAATTGCCGTTATGTACCCGACACATGGCTACAGGTATTCGGGCAAACTTCCTTTAGCGGCGGCGGTCGATAACCAATCATACATAAATGCACCAACAGACCGAAAGCATACGACCTCTAACTCTTCACCATCCAAAGTCCAGAACGCAGCTGCGATTTGGCCAATACGTGACCTGCGAATTGCTCCTTTTCCAAATACACTGTGCGACAGATCTACTGGCGCGCCTTTTGCGAGCACTTCACGTGCACCGGCCCCACTCAGAGTAAACATAGAACGGGCGTCGGAGACGTTGACCACGAGATGGTGCTCTTCCGCCAGAATGGATTTCATCTTGGCAACCAACATGTCGGCCTGATCATAATCAACCAGCAACAGCAATTCATCCGGAGACATCCATGCCACCGCGCCGCGTTTTCCCGACTTGATTTTACGCTGCTTTGGCAAAGCCACACCAACGGAAGCTTTCACGGCCTTTTCCATCGCTTCGCTACCAAGGTCACCGCGCAATGTAATCATCCCCCGCAGACCGGCTTCGGTGACGGTTACAGCACCTTCAAAGGCAGCACCGTTCAATATGAAAGCTGCATTAGACATTTTGGCGTGCCCCCTCTTTGTCATAGAAAACCGGATCAACGACCGTAGCTTTTATCACTCGATCCTTCCCCACGGGGAAGGTCAGGACCTCGCCCATACGTTTGCTACCACCCTTAATCAGCGCCATCGCAATAGAATGGCCCAATGTAGGCGAGAAATATGTCGAGGTCACATGCCCGATCATGTTTTCTTGGCCATAACGGTTTTTGCCGCCTTCAACCGCGTGCGCACCGTCCGGCAGCACATCTTGCGGGTTCTCGGTCAGCAGTCCGACCAACTGCTTTCGATCCTCGCGTTGCAGATGGCTGCGTTCCTGCGCGCGCTTTCCGATGAAGTCAGCTTTCTTTTTTGATACAGCCCAGCCCAGTTTCAGGTCTTGCGGAATGACAGTTCCGTCGGTTTCATCGCCAATCATGATGAACCCTTTTTCGGCGCGCATAACGTGTAGGGCTTCTGTGCCGTAGGGCATCATGCCGAACTCTTCTCCTGCCTCCATGACTTTATCCCAAAAGGCTTGACCCTGGGCCGCAGGGACTGCGATTTCGTAGGATAGCTCACCAGAAAACGAAATCCTGAACGGGCGCGCTTGAATGCCGGCAAGTTCGCCGTCACCGAAGCTCATGAAGGCCAGAGCTTCGCTGGATACGTCCATACCACCCAGTTTTTCCAGAACATTTCGGGCGTTCGGCCCAACGACTGCTATCTGCGCGAATTGCTCGGTTACGTTGGCCGTGTAAACCTGTAAGTCCCACCACTCGGTTTGCAACCATTCTTCCAACCAGCCGTGAACGGTGTCCGAGCCGCCAGACGTGGTGTGGCATAGGAACTCGTCCTCCGCCAGACGTGCGACTACACCGTCATCGAAAAGGAAACCGTTCTCGTTGCACATCAGTCCATAGCGGCACTTACCAACTTTTAACGAAGACATCATATTGGTGTAGACGAGGTCGAGAAATTTCGCCGCATCTGGTCCTTTGACCAAAATCTTGCCTAAGGTCGATGCGTCAAGGATCGACACACCGTTGCGGGTGTTATTGATCTCGCGTGTTACGGCTTGTTCCGTGGTTTCCCCGTCACGGCGATAGGTATATGGACGTCGCCAGTCGGAAACGCGTTCCCATATCGCGTTGTGTTCAGCCTGCCATGAATCGATGGGCGACTTGCGGATGGGCTTGAACAGCTTGCCACGCGCTTCTCCGGCGATGGAGCCGAGGGAGATCGGCGCGTAAGGTGGACGGAAAGTTGTCGTGCCGACTTGCGGGATCGGCGCGTTCAGACTGTCCGCCAGAATGGCAAGACCATTGATGTTGGACAACTTACCTTGGTCCGTTGCCATCCCTAGCGTTGTGTAACGCTTGGTGTGCTCGACACTTTCGAAGCCTTCTTGCGCCGCCAGACGAACGTCCGAAACCTTCACGTCATTCTGAAAGTCCAACCATGATTTCGATCGTAGCTTATACGGCGCTCCTTGTGGCATTACCCAGATCGGCAGCATGGGGTCTTCGTCGTTGGCAATGACTACGGGGGTAGCGCCATCAACCGAATTGAACCCCGCTTCGGTCGCAGCTTGACGACCTGCGGAACTGGCGTTTTGCATGGCAGCAGTGGCCTGTAGTTCTCCAGACGCTGTACCGGCGGTCACGACGAAACCTGTCCCGTCCGCGCCTAATGGCGGACGAGTTGGATCCGGCGAGAACATGGCATTAGCTTCATCCCAGTTCAATTTTCCGCCACAGTGGGACCATAGGTGGACAACGGGCGACCAACCGCCAGACATGGCGACCACGTCGCAGGGGATGGTCTCTAAGATGGTGCCTTCGCCAGCCTGATCGCACACCTCAACGCCGCTAACACATTTGTAACCTTTGACCGACGCTATAGCCTTTCCGGTTTCGACGCGGATACCAAGATTTCGCGCCTCGGTTGGCAATGGACCGTTGGCTTCGGGGCGCGCGTCGAGGATAGCCGGTACATCAAGTCCTGCCTTTTTCAACGTAATCGCAGTTCGATAAGCATCGTCATTGTTAGTGATAACGACGGTGCTATCACCTGCGGACACTCCGAACATGGAAACGTAGTCGCGGACAGCCGAGGCCAGCATGACACCGGGAATATCGTTTCCTGCAAACGCAATCGGGCGTTCTAGTGCCCCTGTTGCAGTAACAATCCGTTTGGCGCGAATACGCCACAAACGGTGACGCGGTGCTGTGTTGTCCGGAGCATGGTCATTGATGCGTTCATAGCCCATCGCATAACCGTGATCAAACACTCCGGAACCCATCATGCGAGTGCGGATGGTCACATTATCCACGGCATCAAGTTCGGCGATGGTTTGTTCTAACCAGACATCTGAGGGCCTTCCGTCAATCAAAGCGTCGTCCACAGCAAGACGCCCGCCAAGGTTGGCGGTCTGCTCGATCAAAAGCACCTTCGCGCCAGATTTTCCTGCTTCCAACGCCGCCGCCAGGCCAGCCATTCCTCCGCCCACTATAAGCACATCAACGTAAGCGTAGAAATATTCATAACGGTCGGAATCAGCCTCTTTCGGGGCATTCCCCAAGCCTGCGGACTGACGAATGATCGGCTCGAACAAGTGCTTCCAAGCCCATTGCGGTTTCATAAATGTTTTGTAGTAAAAACCTGCGGGAAGCAGTCGCGGGATTTTATTATTGATCGCGCCAATGTCAAACTCAAGGCTTGGCCAGTGATTTTGCGAGGTGGCGGTCAGGCCCTCAAAAACCTCGGTCGTGGTTGTGCGCTGGTTTGGTTCGAATCTGCCAGCATCCCCCAGACTTACCAACGCATTCGGTTCCTCGACCCCGCTGGCCATGATGCCGCGTGGACGGTGGTATTTGAATGATCGCCCTACCAAAGTCTGACCGTTCGCGAGCAATGCTGAGGCAAGCGTATCACCCTTGTGGCCATTGAACACCTTGCCATTGAACGTGAAGGAAACCAAAGTTTCGCGGTCGATTACAGAGCCGCCGGCAACAAGACGTGTGCTCATTTGAAACCCTCCCACTCTGGTCGTTTGGCTTTGATTACGGCGATAATATTGTCCGGCGGCGTTGAAGTCTGGCCGGTGTACGTCCCGAAAACTTCCAATGTAGCGGTGCAGCGCGCAGTGTGGAACCACTTGCCACAGCCAAACACGTGCCGCCAGCGTTCAAAATGCACACCGCGCGGGTTTTTGCGAGCAAACAGGTAATCTGTGAAAGCCTGATCTTCAGACCCAGAAGTATAACGGGTCAGGTGCGCCTCGCCACCTGGAGTGAATTCGGTTTCTTCGGCGGACACCCCGCAGTAAGGGCATTTGAGTATCAGCATATCAATGTATCCAATCTACCAACATTCTGCCCAAGCCCCATTGCAGGGCTCCCAGAACAGAATAACCATTTCGTAACGATATGTTTCCAGTTTACCTCATCGCGTTTCGAGGCAAGCATGCTTTCAAAACTGTCTTCGATACACTGGCCGAACTGCTCCAACGTCAAGGGGTCGGCGCCCTGCCGCCCACGGCGCACCATTTGCATGTAACGCCAGATCATGCGCTTCTGAACTTCTTCCTGATTGCCCCATAAGCGGCGTTCCTGTTGCGAGGTAAAACAGTGGGTGAGGAAAACCATCAAGCCAACCGATAACACGATCGAACTGATTGCGGGGAACAGGTTGTTCCAGCCAAAATACACCGCCGATGCCGCGAACCAAAATAGAAGCATGACGAGTATAAATTCTTTGCGCAAAAATTTTACATCAGACGTTATATGATACTTTTTTTGCATCACATCCCTCTCCCTGAAGTCGAAAAGATGCGATTGCAGTTTCGTATCAGGATTTGCAAGGCACATAAAAATATGGTTAAAATCGAGTCGCCCAGACAATTGGATTTTTCCTGTCTGGTTTTGGAGTATCTGTATTGAGTATTTTTAGTAGAGCAGAAAGCTCGCTGCTGCATTTCGTTACCCGAGTGCAAGACACCATTGGCGATGTGTTTTTTTCCTTCACTGGTGTCATGACTGGCAACCTTGTAAATCAGGTTGTTTTTTACTTTATCGCTGTTTTCGTCGTGTATCTGGCTTGGCTGCTGCTTAAGCCAGCACAGAGTGTTTATAACTATCGTCCGCACCACCACTAACGTTGCGTGACTGGATGGTTGATGGATGCGGGCCCGTATTGGTTGCGCATCCATTAGTGTGCCACCGCTGCCGCAACAGATTCGTCGATCATGCGGCCTTCCTTGAAACGGTCCATCGTAAACGGTGCCGCAAGGTCGCGCGGTTCACCGTCAGCAAGCATTTCAGCGGTTGCCCAGCCCGAGCCGGGTATGGATTTGAAGCCACCCGTTCCCCAGCCACAGTTGATGAACATGCCCTCGACCGGTGTTTTGCCGATGATGGGAGATCGATCTCCCGTCATATCAACGATCCCGCCCCATTGGCGTAGTTGTTTTAGCCGCGATATGATCGGGAAGGTCTCGATCAGGGCGCGAACGGTTTCTTCAATGTGCTGAAAGCTGCCGCGCTGGGTATAGTTATTGAACCCGTCAGAGCCACCGCCAATCACAAGTTCTCCCTTATCTGACTGGCTCATATAACCATGCACTGTGTTGGCCATGATTACGCAATCAAGAACAGGTTTAATCGGCTCGGAAACCAGCGCTTGCAGCGCCATGCTTTCCACAGGAAGGCGGAAACCGGCCATGTCAGCCAGCATGCCAGAACTGCCGGCCACGACGACGCAAAGCTGCTTGCATTTGATTGCGCCCTTGGACGTCTGAACTCCCGCAACCTTGCCGCCAGACTGATCAATACCAGTGACTTCACATTGCTGGATGATATCAACGCCAAGATCCGACGCACCACGCGCATAGCCCCATGCGACCGCGTCGTGCCGGGCTGTGCCGCCGCGCGCTTGCCAAAGGCCACCGAGAACCGGATACCGCGGGCCATCAATCTGGATGACGGGCACAATTTCCTTGATTCGATCGGGCGTGACCATTTCAGACTGGATTCCCGCCAGACGGTTAGCGTGCGATGTGCGTTTCCATGCACGTAGTTCGTGTTCGGTCTGGGCCAACATCATAACCCCGCGAGGCGAGAACATGATGTTGTAGTTCAAATCCTGGCTCAAGCCTTCGTAAAGGTTCCGTGAAAGTTCGAAAATCGCTGCGGATTCGTCTTGAAGGTAATTTGAACGGATAATCGTGGTGTTACGTCCAGTATTACCGCCTCCAAGCCAACCTTTCTCCAGCACCGCCACATTGGTAATTTCGTGATTTTTTGCCAGATAATACGCCGTTGCCAAACCATGCCCGCCAGCACCAACGATAACGACATCATATTCTGCCTTAGGTGTCGGCGATCGCCATGCGCGCTCCCATCCCGAATGAAAACGGAAAGCTTCTCGGGCGATGGAAAAGGCAGAATAGCGTTTCATGAGCGGGGCTCCAATTTCTGGGCAAAAGGTCTGCATCTGGAATGCAGCAGAAAGGAAAAACCTCTGTGCCAAACTCCGGCGGTTTCATGCTAATTCACGACATATTCATCAAGCAATCCCCCCTGCGCGCTTTTCTGCCATTGCAAGGTGCCGTCTGGCGGGGATAATGTCTGCTCAAAATCAAACGGGGCAATGTATGACATTCTGGATTTTCGCAATTGGGTTATCATCTTTAGCACTAGGGGCAATGCTGTGGCCGTTGTTCCGACCAAAGAAGTTGTTCGCGACACGATCGTCCTATGATGTGCAAATTTACAAGGACCAGTTGAAAGAAGTCGAGGCCGATCTGACGCGCGGCACCTTGACCGAAAGGGAAGCTAAGACAAGCCGAACCGAGGTCTCGCGCCGATTACTAGCAGCAGCGGATGCCCAAACGCACGAGGCGACGTCCGGCAACGCACCAGCTGTTGCCTCGCGCGTTTTGGCGTTGATTGTTGGGATCGCCGTCCTTGCTGGCGGATTCGGTGTATATCAACAATTGGGCGTGCAAGGGATGCCGGATTTTCCCCTATCCGATCGCAACAATAATCGCATTACGCAAGCCAAAGCAGAAACAGCAGCGGCACAAGACGGGGCTGGACTGCCAGATATCCAGCAAAATGATCCCAGGCATGTCGAGTTGGTGGAGAAGTTAAAAATCGCACTAGCCGACCGACCCGACGATTTGCACGGGCATAAGATGCTGGCCGATAATCTGGCTCAACTCGGCAGGTATCCCGAGGCCCGCATTGCACAGAGCACTGTTATGCGCATCCTGGGCGAGGAGGCCACAGCAGCGGATTATTCCTCGTATGCTGAAATCATGATTGTGGCCGCTAACTGGTATGTATCGCCCGAGGCCGAAACCGCGCTGGCCCGCGCGTTCGAGCTGGATTCGTCCGATCAGCGAGCGCGGTATTATGTCGGTATTCTAATGATCCAGCGGCAAGACTATGCCCAAACATATTCGTTATGGTCAGGTTTGTTGGCCGAAGGCCCGGCGAATGCACCATGGATTCCTATGATCGAAAGCCAGATTGATACAATTGCTGCCGAGGCCGGCATTGCGCGCCTGGCAGGCCCATCCTCAGAACAGGTTAGTGCTGCCAGCGATATGACCGAAGATGAGCGCAACGAGATGATCCGAGGTATGGTTGGCCAACTTTCGGAACGTTTGGCCACCGAAGGCGGTTCAGCCGCCGAATGGGCGCGGCTTATCCGGGCTTATGGTGTGCTTGGCGAGACCGGTAAAGCATCGGGTATCTGGAACGAAGCGAAGATTGTTTTCGCGAACAACCCCGAAGATATTGCTATTTTGCTAGAGGCCGCACGAGACGCGGAAGTTTCTGCACGATGAGCACAATTTTCGAAGATGCCGAGAGCTTCGCGGCGGTTTTGCCGCCATTGACCGCCCTAATGGGGTTGGATTTGGGCACAAAAACCATCGGTGTTGCTGTTTCTGATACTTTCCGCAGTGTTGCGACACCATTAGAAACAGTACGCCGGAAGAAGTTCGGTGTGGATGCTGCCCGATTATTGGAACTGAGCGAAGAACGAAACATTGGGGGAATAGTTCTGGGGTTGCCATTTAACATGGACGGAACCGAGGGCGCGCGCTGCCAATCCACCCGCGCGTTCGCTCGAAATTTGGCGAAGTTGACAGACGTGCCTATCGCATTCTGGGACGAACGATTATCGACTGTGGCAGCCGAACGTGCGTTATTAGAGGCGGATACGTCTCGAAAGCGTCGCTCCGAGGTGATAGACCATGTGGCAGCGGGATATATCCTGCAGGGCATGTTGGACCGCCTATCACATCTGGGATGAGCTTTATGGAAGTGGAAATCGATGAAGTATGGAAGCGCGACGAGGTAGATTCACCTTGTGTAAAGCTTTGCGTAATTCATCCGGCCGCTCGCATATGCATAGGATGTTTTAGAACGACAGACGAGATCGCAGGTTGGACGCGAATGGCGCCGGATTTTCGTCGGGCACTTGTCGAGGCCCTACCTGAACGCGAAAAACTTCTTAAAACCAAACGAAAAAGACGTGCGCGCAGCTAAACGTTTTGTTAACATAACCGCACTAGTATTTATCATTTCTGTAACGATGCCGTAACATTTACCATGATTTGGTGGTTTAGCTGCTGGGAAATCAGGAAGTTGAATAAATAAATGCAAGTATGAGCCTTCATATTAATATTCTATTTTTTGATGCTTTTCTGCTGTGTTCAAACTTTTTTGAACTGTTAGTCGGGGCTGCCGGTGCGTGGTGGGTTGCGCTTATCGCCATAGGTTTGGTTGCCACTACCTTTGCTGCCCCGGTTCGCAATCTGATGGGATACTTCTCGGCAGAACGGCATCGGACGCTATTCTCTGTGCTGGCGCTATTTGCATTGGCGGGATTGAATACATCAATGTAGAGCGAAAATTCCAGATTGATCAGCTGGACGCCGAAGTGGCTGCTGTCGCAGTAACAGGAATCTAGGAGGCGATTAATCGGTCTTGGGGCGGGAATTTTAGGGCTATTGCGCAAATCAACGGGCAGGATGTAGGTCAAATGGTGGACACAGGCGCCTCGCTTGTATTGCTGCGATTTAACGATGCTACGCGGATTTGGATTGACCTGCAGGGGCTGGATTTCTTGGTTCCATTAACCGCGGCAAACAGGAAATCCAATGGCGCGCCTATGATTATAGAGCAGCTTACAATTGGCGATATTTCGTTGCAAAACGTGCGGGCGGCAGTTGCGTAAGAAGACGCGCTATATTCTTCGTTATTAGGAATGAGTTTTTTGGAAAACCTAGACGAAACAGTCATACAGAAAACCCGAGTGATTTTGCGGAAATAATCCCGTCAGCCAAAAAATGCTTTTCGCAGCATATTCAATGCCATAAGCATAATGAAAAACGCGACGGCTGCTTTCAGCGGCTTTGGATTCATAGCGTGGGCCAATCTCACCCCGAGCGGCGCAGTCAATAGTGTCATCGAAACTACTATGGCGAATGCTGGAAAATTCACGAGACCAACCGTTAAAGGCGGTTTAACGGACATTTCCCATCCTATCATCAAAAAACCCAAGACCGACGGGACTGCAATTATCACGCCAAAGCCTGCCGAAGTTGCAATTGCTCGATGAATCGGTTGGCCAAACAACGTCATTAGAGGCACGCCAAAACTTCCGCCGCCGATACCCATTAGGACAGAAAGAAAACCGAGCATGGGTGATGTAATTGCCCGCCCGATACCTTGGGGCATCTGCGCCCCCAACCGCCAAGCCTGGCGACCAAAAGCTAGATACAGACCAACGACTGTGCCCAATATTCCGAATATAACCATCAAGCTGACAGATCGAATATCGCGCGAGATCAAGACCCCGACGACAGCGCCGCTGGCGATACCGGGTGCCCACCGTTTCAGAATGTCCCAGTGTACAGCACCTTTCTTATGGTGGCCCAGAACGGACCTGATCGACGTAAAAATGATCGTCGCCAGCGAGGTTGCCACACATATTTGCATCAGATTGTCGCTGTCATATCCCAATGCCGCGAACATATAATAGAAAGCAGGCACGAGAATGATGCCACCACCAACCCCGAGAAGACCAGCAATCACACCAGAAAGTGCTCCGATAACCAGCAGCAATGCCGCCAACTCTAATAATTGAGAAATTTCGAACGCGAACATGTAGTCTCCTATGCGGCTAAACGCCGGATTTCTTCCAGTGCTGATAGCACCAACTCTGGCCCCGCACCTTCTAGATGTGCTCCTTCGGACAGAACGCGGCGCCACCGTCGCGCCCCCGGCCTGCCCGAAAATGCACCAAGCATATGACGGGTTATCTGATTCAGACGGGCGCCTTTTCCAAGTTGGCACTCGATATACGGAAGCATATCCAAGACGGCCTGTTCGGCAGCCGTGCCTTGTCCTTGGTCAAAAAATAATGTGTCTGCCCGCGCAAGAATTTTGGCTGGTTCATGATAAGCTACGCGCCCGATCATTACGCCATCAACGCCCGCATCAAGATGTGTATTAACTTCTTCAACCGAAGTGATACCGCCGTTAATGCAAATTTCAAGTGATGGAAATAGCGCCTTCATCGCATACACAAGATCATAATCGAGAGGTGGGACATCGCGGTTTTCTTTAGGGCTTAATCCTTGCAACCACGCTTTGCGGGCATGAACGGAAAAACTGCGAATACCCGCGACTGATACGCGGGATAAAAACTCGGGCAGCACTTCGGCGGGAATCTGATCATCCACACCGATCCGGCACTTCACGGTAATTTCGACACTGTTGGAGGCTGCAATCATTGCGGCAGCGCAATCGGCCACAAGGTCGGGTTGCTCCATCAGAATCGCACCAAAACTGCCAGATTGCACACGATTCGAGGGGCAGCCGATATTTAGGTTCACCTCGTCATAACCATAATCGCACGCGATGCGGGTGGCTTCTGCCAACAGCTTTGGGTCCGAACCACCGAGCTGCAACGCCACTGGATGTTCGCCATCATGAAATTCCAAAAGGTGGTCACGATCACCATGCACAACAGCCGCGGCTGTTATCATTTCGGTATACAGTAACGCGTGCTTGCTGAATCGCCGATGGAAATACCGACAATGCCGGTCAGTCCAGTCCATCATCGGTGCAACAGATAGTTTGCGATTTAAAGTCGGCATCATTGGTCCAGTCTGGGTGTTACTGTGGGCATCCCTACCCCAGACCATTCAAATTTTCCAGAGAGGTTAAGCTCGAAGGCACCAAATCTTGTTGACGCAGCGGAAAAGGACGCCCAAAGATACGGAATCAACACATATCGGGAGGGTGAATTGAAAAACCTAGCAGTGCTAACTGGCGGGGCGGCGATCGTCGCAACCATGGCTACTTCGGCGTTTGCGCAAGAGGTTACGCTTAGACTTCATCAGTTCTTGCCATTGCAAGCCGCGATTCCAGCGCAAGCGATTCAGCCGTGGATCGACAAAATCGAAACTGAATCTGGTAGTCGAATCAAGATCGAGCATTACCCATCTATGCAACTTGGTGGCGGACCATCAGCTCTTTATGGACAGGCCAAGGATCGATTTGTCGATATTGTATGGACCTTAATGGGGTATACACCGGGGCGCTTCCCGAGCTCTGAAACATTCGAACTACCATTCATGACAGGCAGCTCCGAAGCGTCCTCTCGTGCGTTCCACGAGTTTATCGAAGCGAATGCGATGGCAGAATTCGCCGATACGCACCCGCTGGTTTTCCATACGCATGGCCCTGGGTGGATCCACTCGAACAAGCCAATCGCAAATCTGGAAGATGTTTCCGGTCAGAAGTTGCGCGGCCCAACCCGCGTAATCACAAACCTGTTAGGCACATTGGGTGCAACACCTGTCGGCATGCCTGTTCCAGCAGTGCCAGAGGCCCTCGCCAAAGGTGTAATTGACGGTACCGTGATTCCGTTCGAGGTTACAGTGCCATTGCGCGTATCCGAATTGGTGACAAACCATACTGGATTCGAAAACAATCCCGGAATGTATACCGCGACTTTTGTTCTGACAATGAACAACGAAAGCTATAACAACCTGCCCGATGACCTGAAAGCTGTTATAGATGCGAACTCCGGTCCAGATACGGCAGCTTTGTTCGGAGCTGTTATGGATGCAGCCGACATCACCGGTCGAGCGATCGCAGAGGCCACAAACAACACAGTTATTGCGCTGGACGACGCTGAAAAAGCGCGCTGGATGGCGGCCTCGCAACCTGTAGTGTATGAATGGTTGGTTGAAATGGAGGCGCTGGGGATTGATGGGAAAGCATTGATAAACTCGGCTAAGTCATTGATCAACAAGTACTCTATGTAAAATTCGGCGGCCGGATTCCGGTTCGGTTACCCTCACAAATGCAGTTTATTGAATATACTATTGCACAATAATGATATTTGTCGCAAACATACTTGGAACCAAATTTTAGCAAGGACAATGCAATGGCTGTTTTTAAACCCTCTCGCCGAGACATTCTAAAGCTGAGCGCAGCCGCGCCCGCTTTAGCATTGGGAACCCCCAGTTTGGCCGCAATTTCCGCCCCTTCAAACGGTCAATCAAATGGGCATTTCAAGTTTAAGATTGGCGCAGCTAACCTGACGGTCGTCTCGGATGGGCACTTTACCACGCTCGCGCGCAACATCGGAATCAATGCAGATGAATCCG
This sequence comes from Paracoccaceae bacterium, assembly GCA_029938175.1. GTDB lineage: Bacteria > Pseudomonadota > Alphaproteobacteria > Rhodobacterales > Rhodobacteraceae > NORP23. Next base: position 17,407 of record JAPYON010000023.1, read on the forward strand.
ATGTTGCCGACTTCATGACGGCACATTTTCTGGATGCTTCTGCACATTACGAACACACAAATCATGTGGTGATCGAGCTCGGCAACAGCAAAGTGCTGGTCGATGTTGGCTCAGGCTATCGTGCCGCGGCTACAGCCGGAAGAATGCGGGACAACCTTGCCGCCGCAGGTATTTCCGAGAGCGAAATCACACACGTGGCCCTGACCCACGCCCACCCTGATCATATCTGGGGCATTCGGGACGATTTTGACGAGGCAATTTTCCCAAACGCGGAGTATGTGATTGGCGGCGCCGAGTTTGACTGGTGGATGACCGACGATCGCGTACATATGGTCGAAGAAACTGCCCAGTCGGTGGTTATTGGCGCTGTTAATTCACTGACTGCGGCCTTGCCGCAAATGACCATGGCAATGGATGGGCACCAGATTGCACCGGGCATTACATTGATTGCATCTCCGGGTCACACATTCGGGCACATGTCCCTTATAGTTGAAAGCGAGGGGGACAGCATCCTGATTACAGGTGACGCGATCCGTGACCCGTATGTCAGTCTTGAACGCCCAGACTGGTTCTCTAAAGTTGATTTGCTTCCGGAGCAAACTGTCGCTACGCGCCGACGGCTGTTGGACATGGTTGCTGCTGACAGAATGGCGATTCTAAGCTACCACTTCCCTTTCCCCGGTGTTGGGCATGTGGTTGCCGATGGCGATGCTTATCGGTTCATCCCTGCGCTGTGGCAATGGAACTGAAGTTAGACGCTGCGTAGTGCCTTGCCGAATGCCTCGAACAGCGGACGCGAAACTTTGTCATGCTCGGCATTCCACTCAGGATGCCATTGAACGGCCAAGGCAAAACTTTCCGCCCCGTCTATATTTATAGCCTCTGGTGTGTTGTCGGGTGCGCGACCTTCAATAACGACGCGGTCACCCGGTTGACAGATGCCCTGTCCATGCAGCGAATTAACCAATATTTCATTGCTTCCGAATAACTCTGCAAAAACACCGTCTTGGGTAAGTTCTACAATATGGCGATGTTCAAATTTCTCTTCAATAGTCCCGTCCGGCGGCATCCTGTGGTTAATCCGTCCAGGTATATCTCGAATTTCGGGATGTAACGTGCCGCCGAATGCAACGTTGAATTCTTGAAACCCGCGGCATATCCCCAATATCGGGATGGATTTTGCAACACACGCATGAATTAATGGCAGTGTAAGTGCGTCCCGGTCCAAATCGAACTGTCCGTGTGCTTCGGTCGCCTCTTCGCCGTAATGTTTAGGGTGAACGTTCGGGCGTCCACCAGTGAAAACGAAACCATCGCACAGTGAAATGACTTCCTGAACGGAACCTAGACTCGGAATCGCGGGAATTATTACCGGAATGGCATTCGAAACCGAGCTAACAGCCTCGAGATTCATCATCCCGACGCCCTGCACTATATATTGGCTCGCAACCTCGTGCGCATTTCCAATTATTCCGACTACCGGTCTTCGCATTCTGGCCCTCTTAGATTATTCACGTACATTTTCACGTAATTTTCGATGACTGTCCACGATTGAAAGCCGTTTTATTGACTTATATCAAAGTAAACAACGCTGCCGTCCCTATGATCTCTGTGAGAAAATGTCCCATACGCCCAACGAGCTTATTGATATGTTTTCTTAAGCAGTTAAGAAAATCCACGTACGCAAAGTCGAGAATGGAGAGTTCAGCAGGATATTCGACGAATACCACCAAATTACCCGTGAAGAGATAAGCGTCGAACCAATGGGCGATTTTCACATGGCGGAGTTACGCAAACTCCGGCTTCATTTGCTGGACTGGGTGGCCTCAATCCTAAAATAGCAATCTAGACGATCCAGTTCGGGGGGCGTTTTTCAAAAAATGCGGCAACCCCTTCCATCGCCTCCGGGTTTTCCCACGTATCGGCCAACCTTTCGATCGTCTGGTCGATCACACTCTGATCGATTGTCGGTCCAAGGCTTCTGAATAACGCCTTGGATGCAGCTATGGCCGCAGGCGGGAGAGACAAATAATGATTTGCTTCAGCCTTTGTCGCAGCATCCAAATCATCTACTATGTTTGTGATAAGCCCGATGTGCTTGGCCTCGTCTGCAGTCATTATTCTGGCCGATAAGGCAGAGTGACGTGCGTGTGCCTCACCAATTTTTGCGCATACATACGGACTAATTGTTGCAGGAATCAAACCTAACTTGACTTCAGTTAAGGAAAACGTTGCATTTTTCGAACAAAATACTGTATCACAAACAGAGATCAACCCGACCCCGCCACCAAAGGCGCTTCCATGCACCTTCGCAATAAGCGGCACGGGTAACGCATTCAAATGGAATAGCATTTCAGCCAGATTTCTTGCTTCTGCGATTCGTTGTGCCCGAGTTGCTGTCATCTGTTCTTTCATCCAGGACAAGTCAGCACCGGCACAATAACTTTTGCCGCGCGCATCGAGGATAACTGCCCTAGAGGTCGCCCCGTCAGCGAGAGTTTTGGCCGCGTCAGTTATTTCAGCGATCATTTGCCCCGACAGCGCATTATGTTTTTCGGGTCGGTTAAGTGTCAGCGAGGTGATGCCAACGTCATTGGTGTGAAGCAATATTGTTGAATATGGCATATCAATCCTCCCCCAAAGATATGGCAAATGCGGACGCGTCTGCCAGTTTGTTTACGTCCAGTCCAGTTTCATATTCCTTTTCATGCAACAGGTTAACGACGGAAACAGTATCGACATTCCCCCTGGCACCCCCTGCATACGGACAGCCGCCAAGCCCGCCGACGGCGGAATCAAAGATTCTTATCCCTAATTCGAGGCAAACTTGAATATTTTCCAGCGCGACATTCCTTGTGTCGTGGAAATGCCCTGCTATTATCGTTTCAGGTATATAGTTCAGCATTGAACTAACTAGCTTGTATGTAGTCTCAGGGTTTGCCGCTCCGATTGTATCGCCAAGCGAAATCTCATAACAACCCATGTCGATAAGCCGCAAAGCGACCCTAATCACTTGATCTGGAGCTGTAGAGCCCTCATACGGGCATTCGGTAACACAAGAAATGTACCCGCGCACCTTACACTTATCGACTTTTGCCTGGGACAGTATCGGTATAAATCGCGTAAAGCTTTCCTGAATCGAACAATTGATGTTTTTCTGACTGAACCCTTCGGACGCGGAACCAAATATGGCAACTTCATCGACGCCAGCGGCAATAGCGGCTGTATATCCTCGCAAATTGGGGGTCAAAGCTGTATAATTAGTCTCGGCACGTTTGGAAATACCTGCCATGACCTCGGCAGCATCAGCCATCTGAGGCACCCACTTCGGGCTGACAAAGCCAGTGGTTTCAATGTGCGAAAGTCCCGATTCCGAAAGTAAATCAACCAACCTAATCTTGTCCTTTGTCGGAATGATCTTCTTTTGGTTCTGCAAACCATCGCGGGGGCCAACTTCGAATATCCGCACGCGATCAGACACCTGTTTCGTCCTCCAGAATCAGCAACACCTCGCCGGCTTCGACTTGTTGCCCGACCTCAACTAGCAAATCCGAAACATAACAATCACGTGGTGCAACTAAAGAATGCTCCATCTTCATAGCCTCAATGATAACCAATACATCGCCTAATATAAATTTGTTGCCCGACGAAGTATTAAGTACTTTTACAACTCCAGGCATTGGTGACAATATTTCATTTCCGAAACCGGAGTCTGCCTCTCCTAGATAGTAACCTTTAGATAAAACAAACATTTCCGACTCGCCAGCGACAAAAACTGTCACCGTACTACGATGTCTGCTGAAACGAACGGTCTGGCGAACGTCTTCACTCACTGTGGTTATCGAATTCGTGGAACTTTCGTCGATAACGAGCTCTATCTTATCAGTGCCACTGCTTACGGCATAGGCATCCTGGCCGGTCTGCACCACAATTAACTCTCGATCTTGATCACGGGCAGTCAACCAGATCGACTGTCTCATCGGTGTCCACATGCTCCAACCGGCAAGAGGATCATTTCCCGTTGAATTCTTGAAGATAATGGCTGCAATGGCCCAATCTCTGAAGGGCAGCTCTTTCTCGAAGAGCAGTGCATCGAGGTCGCGGTCAATCAAGCCAGTATCTACATCGCCAGAACGAAAATCCCTGTGTTTGAAAAGAGCCGACAAGAGCGAGAGATTCGTAATCGTCCCCGAAATGTTTGAATCGGCGAGAGCTAAAACCATTCGGCACAGCGCAACCTCCCGTGTCGGGCCCCAGACTACTATCTTTGAAATAATCGGGTCATACCATGGCGTTATAGTGTCACCTTCGCGGATGCCGCTATCAATCCGTGCCTCGGTTGACATTGACAAATAATCAATCGTTCCTGTCATTGGCAGAAATCCAGCATGCACGTCTTCGGCATAAATCCTTGCCTCAAAAGCGTGACCGCTTAACGTTAAACTTTCTTGTTTAAGAGGTAATGCTTCACCATACGCTATACGTAACTGCCACTCGACAAGGTCAATTCCGGTTATCATCTCGGTGACTGGATGTTCAACCTGCAGGCGTGTGTTCATCTCCAAAAACCAGAAACGGTCAGCTCGTAGCCCGTCTGATGCGTCGACGATAAACTCGATGGTTCCCGCGCCGCTATATCCGATTGATTTTGCGCAAAGAACCGCGGCTCTGCTCATCGCGGCACGCATTTCTTCGGTCATCCCCGGTGCCGGAGCTTCTTCGATAACTTTTTGGTGTCGGCGCTGTAACGAACAATCACGCTCAAAAAGGTGAATCGTATTCCCTTGATCATCACCAAACACTTGAATTTCAATGTGGCGCGGAGTGCTTATCCATTTCTCGATCAGACAATGCGCATCTCCGAATGCGGACAAGCCTTCGCGCTGCGCCCCTTCAAGTGCCTCGCTGAAATTAACTGGGTTATCGACCTTTCGCATACCTTTACCGCCACCGCCAGCGCGTGCCTTGATCAAAACCGGGTACCCGATCTTATCTGCTTCGCTGGCTAGAAAATCCGGATCCTGGTTCGATCCGTGATAGCCAGGAACCACCGGCACCCCGCTTTGTGCCATCAAAGTCTTAGCCGCATCCTTTAGCCC
>JAPYON010000131.1 GCA_029938175.1 Paracoccaceae bacterium
TTAATCCTCCTGTTCCTAATATATCAGGTGGACCAGTTCAGTGGGGGAGGATCAGTTGCAACTATGGACTTTAATAACTAACGTTCTCCACTATGCAAGTATTAGTCTTTTATTTCAGATATCTGAGATCTAATGAGACCTGCACCGCGGAGACAATACTTGGCTTGATATTCCATACCTCTGCTATGAGAGATAAAAGAGCTTTTTCTTGAGGATGTAATTCAAAATTTGATGCACAAACTTCGGCTGCTAAAGCATAGGCCATGCCTTTCTGTTCTTTAGGCATCTTTTTACCAATATCTTCGATTATATATTGAAGCTTCATTCCTTCTGCATTCAATTGATTATACAGAATTACATTTACATCATCAAATTCATCTTGAGAAATATCTCTTAATGGCGCGTAAAGCTTCCGGTAAGTCTGAAGCATCTGCCTTTCTTCAGGGTGAATTTTCCCATCGGACACTGCTGCAAGCAACATAATTTGTAGTAATTCTTTTGACACAGTTTTTGCCCCTTCTAAGTTCAGCCATACTTAACATAACTTTTTGGGTTCTGTCGCAAAGTTTTTGGCGACCTTCCCATTTAGCCGCATTGTGGGTGCTGTCAGACCACATATCCCCGTTCAAGCAATTTGAATACCTGGCAGCCTAAATCACGACCAATATCGGAACTTACAATATTTGGGAAACTTTGCGACAGAACCGTGTAGGTTCTAAACTTGGTTCCCCAACCAAAATTCCGTGAAACTTAGTTCAAAAACGTAGCTTAGGCGCAAATCTTCGGGGCGATCAGCAAGTTGGTCTCCTGATCCTGCGCTACGTTGATGGGGGTATTGTAAAGCTGGCTCAGGCGTTGCTCTGTGAATACCTCTTGCGGGGTGCCAGTGGCGATGTTTCGCCCCTCTTTCAGCAACATCACCTTATCGGAATAATGCGCCGCCATCGTCAGGTCGTGCAGCGCCATGATGATCGTAAGCGGGTACTTCTTCCGAAGCTGTTTGATCTGTCGCATAACCTGCACCTGAAACCCCAAATCCAGCGCGCTGGTCGGTTCGTCCAAAATCAACATCGACGCCTGTTGCGCCAACGCGCGGGCCAGCACGGCGCGTTGCACTTCACCACCAGACAGCTCATCCACCGGATGCTGTGCCAAATCGGTTAAATCCAGATCACGGATGGTCGCTTCCACAATCGCGCGATCTTGGGCAGATTCTTTTGCAAACCAGCTGATGTGCTTGTTGCGACCCAATAAAACATATTCGGCGACGGACATTCCAACAGGTAATTCAGGTCGTTGCGGGACATAAGCAATGTGATGCGCACTGCTTGTATCAGGGAATTCCAACGTTCCCCGATACGGGATCAGACGCGATAACGTCCGCAATAACGTCGATTTCCCCGCACCATTCGGGCCAACCAACGTCAGCAATTCACCCTTTGCCAACTCAAAGGAAATATCGTGCAGAACTGTCCCTCGGCTAAGCTTAACGGTCAGGTTTTCCGCTTTCAACAAACACGCCATCATTGCACCGCCGACTTCGACAACCGCAACAACAACGCAAAGAACGGCGCGCCGACGAATGCGGTAACCACCCCGATTGGCAACTCGCCCGGGCTGATAACGTTGCGGGCAAATATGTCAGCCATGCACAGGAATGCCCCACCAGCCAACGCGCTTAGCGGGATGATAACGCGATAACTCGACCCGACAGCCAAACGGATGACGTGCGGCACGACCAGCCCGACAAAGGCGATCAAGCCGCTTACCGACACCGCGATGGCGGTCAGCAAAGAGGCTGCCAGTATCAAAATGATGCGCGTGCGTTTCGGGTGCCCGCCGAGGCTGATGGCCTCGTCGTCACTAAGCCGCAGCAAATCCAGCTCCTTGCGGTGCGCCATTGCGATGATGAAGCAAACAACGAAATACGGCAGGATCAGATTGACCTCGCCCCAGCCAGAGGTCGACAGATTACCCATTAACCAACTGTAAACTTCGCGGATCGTATCCATGTTCTGTTGCAGTAAATACGTTTGCCACGCGGTCAGAAACGACGCTGTCGCAATCCCCGCCAGCAGCAACGACGCCGTTGAGCGCCCCGCCGCACGCGACAGCATTGTGGACAGGAACACACCGGTTAACGAGCCAACAAAAGCCGCCAGCGGAACCGTACCGATGTTCCAGATCACACGCTCAACACCCGAAGTGATTGCCAACGTCGCCCCAAGACCCGCGCCAGCAGCAGCGCCCAGCAGAAACGGATCGGCTAAAGGATTACGGAAAACCCCCTGATACGAAGCCCCCGCAACCGACAGCGACGCCCCCACCAGCACCGCCAAAGCGACCCTTGGAAGGCGCCATTGCCAGATGATCGTGGATTGCGTCTCGCTTAGACCTGAGTCCAGATTAAGCCATGACAACGGCCTTAGAAATTCAATAAGGACAGACTTTAACGGAATGTCGGCAGCGCCATACAACGCGCCCCCCAATCCGATTAATAACAATAAAAGCAACACCAGCACCCCACCGAGGACAGGAACCCGAAAGGCCCGCTCGACGGCAATCTTCGCGCTGTCCGGCGCAAGATTTGTGGAATGCTGGTGCATATTCATCCCTTAACGCTGCAAGCTGGCGGCGATAAGTTGAACGTATTCAACAATACGTGGCCCCCAACGCGAGGCGATATCCGCATCAACAAGGATCACCTCGTCGTTTTTGATTGCATCAATCAAATCCCAACCCGGACGCTGCGCCAACTCTTCAGCGCCGTAACCCGCACCGGTGCGAATAATGATCAGCTCGGGGTTGGCACTAAGGATATATTCCGGCGAAAGCTGCGGATAGCCATAGCCATCAGGATCCGCTTTGTCGGCAATATTCACCAACCCGAAGGCCGCATAAACCTGTCCCAGAAAGCTGGCACTGCTTACGGAATAAAACGTCTCGTCAAGTTCGTGATAAACATGGCTGCCTGATTTACCCGCCGGAACGGATGCAATAGCCGCCGCAATATCCGACTTCATAGCCGCAATCAGCGCCGAAGCCTCGGTTGCGTGACCGCTCAGCTCACCAAGTTCGGAAATCTGGTCATACATCTGGTCAAAATTGACCGGACCTGTGTGCATCAGAACCTCGATGTCCAGAACGCCCAGCCCAGCGGACAGCTCGCCCGGATCATAGGAAATCACTACGAGATCAGGGTTGAACTCAGCGATGGCCTCGATGTTGGGTTGATACCCGGACAGGTCCGTAATCGGTGCCTCGGCGGGGTAATTTGACCATTGATCAACGGCCACAACCTGATCCCCTGCCCCGATGGCAAACAGGATTTCGGTCGAACTTGCGGATAGAGAGATTATTCTTTGCGAAGACGCATTAGCCGTGGTGACAAGCACCACGCTTAAAATTACGGCAACAAAGAAACGCGTAACGATATTCATGTTCACTTCCTTTAATTGCGGCGGATACATGAACATCGTATAAATACGAGCAAACGCTTCTGCCGAGAGTTTGAGTCGATATGTCACAAAAGTGGCGATCTGGCTTAGTTTCAGAGAAACCTTACAGTTGCGGGACAGCATCGGAATTACACCGATTTCGCACCTTTGCAATTGCCTGCAATTTATTATGTGGAAGTGATTGTCAAGAAATTTTTTTGATAACCTTAACGCGCCAATTTTCCGGAGTCGCAGTTCGGTATTGATAACCCCCTGAGGCCTCAGCATGGCACTGTCAGACAAAACTTAGTTGAAGAGGGTAGGTAGTTCACATAGCGTCACTGGATGACAAAACCGAGCCCTTTCCGTTATTTCAAAACCTCCCCCGAGATCATTCGCCTCGCAGTGAGGTTCTGTCGCAAAGTTTTTGGCGACCTTCCCATTTAGCCGCATTGTGGCATAAG
>JAPYON010000132.1:0-527 GCA_029938175.1 Paracoccaceae bacterium
GTAGGAAACCACCTCGAACGGGAGGTGTTCAATTGGCGCGCCGGTAATGACCAGACCGTCGAATTTCTCATTCTTTACATCCTGAAATGAACGATAGAATGAATCCATGTGTTTAGGCGAGGTGTTCTTGGCCACATGTTCGGTCATACGGATTAGCGTCAACTCAATCTGCAAAGGGGTTGCACCGATCAAACGGGCAAACTGGGTTTCCGCCTGCTCTTTCCTGGGCATCAGGTTCAACAAGCCAATTTTCAGCGGGCGGATATCCTGACGGTCGGCGGTCGTTTCGTCCATGACCATGACACCCTCGGACTTGAGGATGTTGTAGGCGGGCAGGTTTGAGGGAACGCGAATGGGCATCAGGTTTTCCGGTCTATAGCTTGGGCGATCAGGTCGGTGAAATCAGCGGAATCGCGAATACTTCTGACCTCGTCTGCCTCGACTGTTACGCCCCAGTTCTGCGCCATGGCGGCGTAAACGGGTAGGCGGTGCTGTAACAGCTCTGCATAACCCCAGAGGATGAAGTC
>JAPYON010000132.1:537-3857 GCA_029938175.1 Paracoccaceae bacterium
GATCAACATCGTTCTCTGAAATGTCGCGTGTCGACAGGTACTCTCCCCATTTGGCACGCAGGAACGCTTCGTTGTAATACATGGGCTTGGGGTCGGCTGCGAAACGTTTCAACAGTACCTCACTGTGGTTTTCCGAACCCTTGATCCATACAGGCAGTACGTCGCTCGATAGCGCGCGCATGACTGGATCGTCTGGGTTGTTTACATCCGCGATCTCGCAGATCGAACCAGAGGTATCAGATATGAAATGGTCGTATCCATACAGATCCAACGCTTTATGCACGAACAGGGCAGTATCCATGGTTGCTGCAATCTCCGCCTCGCGGTGCTGGCGCTGACGTTCAACATAATCCTCGAACGGAATACCACCTTTATCAGGATCGCCCGGCTTGCCTAGATATGTGGACAGAGGCGCGAGGTTTTCAAAGGTGATGTTCGAAGCGATATAGATGGAATCCGAACGTAGAAGGTTGCGCAGGAACGGGTTCTGCATCGCCTCGCGCTTAAAATTGTCGACGATATGCTCGCCCATATACCGGGTGCCGATTCGAAAATCGACCGAGTAGTGGAACCAGTTACCCCCATCGCGCAGCATGTCGGACAGGTAGGTCTTTCCAAGGCCAGACATGCCAAACAATGCAACACGTTTATGTGCGGCGGCGTTCCAGTCAGGTGCAGTATTGTAGATCATCGTAGAGCCCTCGGTATATTGTTACCTTGGAATAAACGAGCCGCGCGCTGATGAAAAGGTCCGTCGTGCGAGTTTGCCACAATTTGCCGTCTATTACTGCCAGCGCCAAGGCAATGAGGGCAAAGCCTGTATGCGACCTGAGCGGCAGTTGTTCAGCAAGAACGAGGGCTCCAAGAGTGACTGCTATAGGGAGCACTACCAGCGTTACCAGAAAAGTATTGCTTGCCCCTGCGGAAGCAAGAACGCGGAAATATAGCAAATAAGATACGACCGTTGCGATTGCCACGATGTAGATCAGAGACAACCACGCAAGGCCTGAATAATTCCAAGTTGGCCAACCATCGAGCCATATGGTGAGCGGTGCCATTGCCAGCGTAGAACCGGTGAGCATGCCAGCGGACGAAACTTCCGGACTGATGCTGGACAGATGCTTTCGGGCCCAGACGCCAGCAAAAGCATAGAAAACTGTAGCTCCGATACAGGCGATCTGACCAAGGCTACGAAGGTAGAATGTTTGTAAGGCTTGAAAACCGATAACCGTTACAACGCCGGACATCCCAAGAACGACGCCCAACAGCTTTCGGGGTTTCAGGCGCTCGTCTTTAAGAAAGATGGCGGATATTAACGTGGAAAACACAACCGTCCCCGCATTCAGGATAGATGTAAGGCCCGATTCAATCTGCGTTTGCCCGAAGTTTAGCAAGGTAAACGGGACCGCATTATTCAGGATACCCATAAAGATTAGTGATGATAAGACGTTCCAGCCGGTCGGAAAAAGCTGTTTGCGGATCAGGACATATATCCAAAGAACTGCCGCAGCGAAACCTACGCGCATCGTGATAAGTGAGAATATCGAAATTTCTTCTAACGCAAGCGCACAGCCAGAAAAATACCACCCCATATTGCACCGAGGAGTAACATCTCTAACCATGCGCGACTGTTCATTTGTTGTTGTATCATACGAAAAAATCTAGCGCGCTTTTTCGGGAATGCCACCCGTTTCTTGCTCAAGCGTTTATTTCAAAACTGCGTAGAGCATCATGCGTTCGTCCTTTGGGTCGCCACATTTAGTTGGTGACAGGACCCGCACAGAATTTAACTTCCGGTTGGGCCAGAACGTGACGTCGAACGCAGGCGTTTAAGTGTGGGAAATCGGACATGCACCTGCTGGCAGTACGACACCGCAAACAAAAAAGGCCGGATACACATCCGGCCCTTTCAATCAATATTCACTCACCTTAGTGGTCCGACTTGTCCCACATATCCGGCGTAGGCAGCGTTTCGAACGTATGCTCAGGCGGAGGGTTCGGAAGTGTCCACTCAAGTGTTTCGGCATGCTCGCCCCAGTACGCAGGCTCGGTAACTTTCTTGCCCCATTTGATGGTGTAGAAAACAATGCCGATGAAGAACAGGAACGAAGCAAATGTGATGAACGCGCCGATGGAGCTGATGTAGTTCCACTGTGCAAACTGCTCAGGATAGTCAATGTAGCGACGTGGCATACCTTGACGGCCCAGGAAGTGTAGCGGTAAGAATGTGATGTTAGCGACGATGAACATAGCACAGAAGTGCAGCATCCCAGACCAATCAGGGTACTGGCGGCCAGACATCTTGCCGATCCAGTAATAGATACCGGCGAAGATACAGAACACCGCACCAAGGCTCATCACATAGTGGAAGTGCGCCACAACGTAGTATGTGTCGTGGTAGGCACGGTCAATCGCAGCTTGCGACAGAACCACACCGGTAACACCACCAACGGTGAACAGGAACAGGAAGCCCGTTGCGAACAGCATCGGGGTTTTAAACTCGATCGAGCCGCCCCACATTGTCGCGATCCAGCTAAATATCTTCACACCTGTCGGTACTGCGATAACCATCGTAGCCAACATGAAATAGGACTGCTGTGTTGTAGATAGGCCAACCGTATACATATGGTGCGCCCAAACAACGAAGCCCAGAATACCAATCGCAACCATTGCATAGACCATCGGAAGGTAACCAAAGATAGGTTTCTTCGAGAATGTCGAGATAACGTGGCTGACTATACCAAAGCCGGGAACGATGATCATGTAAACTTCGGGGTGACCGAAGAACCACAGCAAGTGTATGTACAAGGTCGGGTCGCCGCCGCCAGACGGGTCAAAGAACGTCGTACCGAAATTACGGTCAGTTAGCAGCATCGTGATCGCGCCGGCTAGTACTGGCAAGGAGAGCAGGATCAGGAAGGCTGTAATCACAATAGACCAAGCGAACAGAGGTGTTTTATGCAGGGTCATACCCGGCGCACGCATGTTCAGGAAGGTCGTGATCATATTGATCGCCCCGAGAATTGAAGAGGCACCGGAAAGATGAACCGCGAAAATCGCAAGGTCCATCGAATACCCGCCTTCTTGGGTTGATAGCGGCGCATAAAGCACCCAGCCAACGCCTGAGCCCATCTGCCCGTTGCCACCAGGGGATAGCAATGAAGCTACACCAAGCGAAGAACCCGCAACATACATCCAGAAGGACAAGTTGTTCATACGAGGGAATGCCATATCCGGCGCACCGATCATCAGCGGCATGAAATAGTTACCAAAACCGCCGAAAAGTGCCGGAATAACCACGAAGAACATCATCAGAATAC
>JAPYON010000133.1 GCA_029938175.1 Paracoccaceae bacterium
CGTCGGCTTTGCGATGCGAAATCAAACTCTCGACACCACCAAGCGAGGTGGCGGGCACGAACACTTGTGTGAATCGCGAGACATCCTTGGCCTTCGTTGCCCCGCCTTTGATCAGCAATGACATCATGCCGCCAAATCCATTATGCATTTGCCGCTTGGCAATTTTGTGACCTGGGTGCGAGCGCAGTCCAGGGTAAAGAACCCGATCTATTTTATTGTGGTTTTCAAAATGTTTCGCAATGGTTAACGCGTTCGAAGATGCACATTCGTATCGAAGATATAGTGTTCGCAATCCACGAATTAGCAGCCATGCCTCGAATCCGGCCATGACGCTGCCTTGTAGGGTGCGCAGAATGGTTAATTCGTCCCAGAGCGGGCCAAGTTTCGCGCACGTCAGAACGCCGCCGGTCAAATCGGAATGCCCGTTGAGATATTTGGTTGCCGAGTGGAACACGATATCTGCTCCTAGCTCCAACGACTGTGTTGTGCTGGGCGGAGAGACTGTGCAATCTACTGCCAGAATCGCGCCTGCTGTGTGTGCAAGGTTAGCTGCTTCGACTATGTCGATCACGTCCCAATTCGGGTTCGTTGGGCTTTCGATCCAGATTATACGTGTCTGGCCCTGTCTGACAGCATCGGCCAGAGCATCAGGATTGGTCTGGTCAAAGAACGTGACCTTGACACCGCGTTTATCGGCAAGCCTATGCAGCCAAGTCATGCCCGCGTGATACATGATCTGCGGGGCGATAACGTGGTCGCCCGATTGCAGAGTTTCCATCAACGCGACGAAGGCCGCCATTCCGGATCCGAACAGCAACGAGGATGCTCCGCCCTCGAGGTTGGCTAGTACCGCCTCGGCGTGTTTAACGGTTTTCCCACCGTCGCGGCCATAAATATAGGATTGGCGCGGGGCGTATTCATCGTCACGGGCATAGGTGCTGGACAGATCGATCATCGGGCTGAGGGCGCCTGTAGCCTCGTCTATCGCGTGCAATGCCTGTACGGCCCGTGTTGTTGGCGACAGCTTCAGTTGCTTGGGTGGTTTTTCCATTGGGGAATCCTGTTATTTCTTGAAGCCGATATTGCGACCGTTGGCTTGCGATGACAAGCCTATCGGTTGTGCGCGTGTCTGGCGCACGCATAAAAAAGACCCACATCGCTGTAGGCCGTTTTGTATAATTTGTTAATTTTAGTCGGTGCCGCGATACGGCTCGACGTATTGCAGGGCCATGTCCCACGGGAAGAATATCCATGTGTCCTGCGAGACCTCGGTTATGAAGGTATCCGTCATCTCGCGACCTTCGGGTTTGGCATAAACCGTTGCGATGTGGGCTTTTGGAAACAAATCCTTAACCACTTTCAACGTTTTGCCCGTATCGACCAGATCATCGACAATCAGCACGCCTTCTCCGTCGCCCATCAGGTTCATGTCGGGAGATTTCAGAATGTTGGCTTCTGATCGTTGCTGGTGATTATAAGATTTTACGCTGATCGTGTCGACGGTACGAATGTCAAGTTCTCGCGCAACAATCATCGCTGGCGCCATTCCGCCACGAGTAATCGCGATGACAGCTTTCCACGCACCATTATCTGGGCCTTTGCCATCCAGACGCCACGCAAGCGCGCGGCTGTCGCGGTGAATTTGGTCCCACGAAATGTGGAACCCTTTTTCATGTGGTAATTTATCAGTCATCATTTACGTCCTTGTACTACGTCGATGTCGGGGGCGTCTTCGGCTTTCATGCCAACGACGTGATAGCCCGCGTCCACGTGAAGGTTTTCGCCCGTGACACCCGAAGACAGGTCGGACAACAGATACATAGCGGAATTGCCGACTTCGGTCTGGGTGACATTGCGGCGAAGCGGCGAATTCAGCTCGTTCCACTTCATGATATAACGGAAATCACCGATGCCCGATGCCGCTAGCGTTTTGATCGGACCAGCCGAAAGCGCGTTGATGCGGATGTTTTTGGGGCCAAGATCCATGGCCATATATTTAACCGAGGCTTCAAGCCCTGCTTTGGCAACGCCCATGACATTATAATGTGGCATGACTTTTTCAGAACCATAATAGGTCAGGGTCAGGCAGGAGCCCCCGTCAGGCATCATCTTTTCCGCACGTTGCACAGCGGCGGTGAAGGAATAGATCGAGATGTTCATAGTCTGATCGAAGTTCTTGGCGGTAGTGTCCACATAGCGGCCGCGCAGTTCCGCTTTGTCGGAAAACCCAATTGCGTGCACTAGAAAATCCAATTTTCCCCATTTTTCTTCCAACGTGGAAAAAACCGCATCCATCGATTCGTCACTCGTGACGTCGCATTCCAGCACGATTTCGGAGTTCACGCTCTCGGCCAGCGGGTGTACCCGTTTGCCCAAAGCTTCGCCTTGATAGGTAAACGCTAGTTCTGCACCATGTTCGTGGCAGGCTTGTGCAATACCCCAAGCCAGAGATTTGTTGTTTGCAACACCCATAATCAGGCCGCGTTTTCCTTGCATGATTCCCGCACTCATCATTGTGTCCCCTTGTCATGGATTTATTTCGCTGGTTTAAGCTATAGAAACACATGCAGCAAGATTGTTGAACCGTTTGAGGGCGTAATGCAGGAAAATTCGAAAAGAACCGGAATATTCGCTGGTGAAGATCCATTTAAAATCGCTCGCGTTTGGCTGGCCGAGGCTGAAAAGGTTGAACCAAATGATCCAAACGCCATAGCGTTGGCAACTGTGGATGCGAACGGCATGCCGAATTCCCGAATGGTCTTGTTGAAGGATATCGAGAGTGATGCTTTTGTTTTCTACACCAATTACGGCAGCACCAAAGCGGTCGAGATTGAAGGTGCGGGAAAAGCGGCTTTTGTGATGCACTGGAAGTCGTTGCGAAGACAACTCAGAGTTCGTGGTATGGTCCAGCGTGAGGCGGGTGCAAAGGCGGATGCGTATTATGAATCCCGGTCTTTACCAAGTAAATTAGGAGCATGGGCATCACGACAGTCGAAACCTCTAGGATCCCGGGCACAACTATTGGCTGAAGTTGCCAAGGTCACTGCTTCCAAAGGACTGCACCCGAAACGGCCGGAATTCTGGGGTGGGTACCGTATTATTCCGACAGAAATCGAGTTTTGGGAGAATGGGCAGAACCGTTTGCATGATAGGTTCCGGTGGATCAGAGAATGCAGAGATTCTGACTGGATTATTAGGCGATTACAGCCATAAAATAGGCAGAACTAGAAAATATACTTGCAATTGTAAGCTGTAGTTAAGCATTGCTGTTTTTTATCAGATCTTTCTAATTTCTTGCGCAATAGGCCCGTTTACTAGATAGTCAATTTGTAGTTAGTTCGGAGTGCAGAAAATTAACACTATCGTGCTTTAGTATTGAATAATTAATACATGGCTATAAAAGCGAAGTTACAAAAATGATCAAGGGGCAGGTCAAATGGTTTGATGCAGCGAAAGGCTTCGGTTTTGTTGTGTCTGACAATGCAGAAGGCGACATCCTTTTGCATGCCAATGTTTTAAGAAATTTTGGTAGGATTTTTGTGGCCGAGGGGTCACCTATTGTTATCGATGTTCAGGTTACCGATAGGGGACGACAGGTCTCGGTTATTCACGAAATCGGCGCGCCGCTTACGGCTGATATCGACGTTGATACAGAAGATGCGCCAAGCATTCCCGAAATAGCCGAAGATATTCCGTTTCTACCTGCACGGGTAAAATGGTTTGATAAAGCCAAAGGTTTCGGATTTGCCAATGTGTTTGGCAATTATGCCGATATTTTTCTCCATGTGGAAA
>JAPYON010000024.1 GCA_029938175.1 Paracoccaceae bacterium
CGCACCATTGGAGCGCCCATGTTCCCGAGTCCGATAAATCCGATTTTCATGTGATTACCCTTTAAGTTCAATTCCGCTTTGCCCAGCGGTAGCAACATTTGAGTGATCTTAAGGTCAGTAACTTTTTCAAGCGTCGGGATAGCCCATTGCGGGTTGCGGTCTTTTTCAATGATCGCGGCGCGGATACCCTCGACAAAATCACCGTCTGACGCGCTGCGATAAGTGAAACGGTATTCTTGCGCCAGCGCAGATTCTATGCGGTCGTGGGCGCGGGCGCGGTGTACGAGTTCGATTGTTGCAGCAACCGACAACGGGCAGTTGCGGCGCATGGCCTTAACAGTCTTGGTGCAAAATTCGCTGTCATCTATGCCGCGCAGAATGTCGTTTGCGGTCTCGCCGCCGAACATCCTATTAATCTCGGCTTGCATGTTGGCCAAATTGCTGACGGGTGCGGCCTCGGCCATGGCATCCACTTGCGTCCAGTCACCGGTTTCGATCAGCCGCGCCGTCAGTTCCGCCCAATTGTCACGCGGGATAAAGTAATCCGCAAACCCGGCATAAATAGCATCGCCTGCGTCCATGCGGGCGGCGGTCGTGCCGATATATTCGCCCAAGCGCCCCGGAGCGCGCGCCAACAGCAGTGTGCCGCCAACGTCTGGAACCAGTCCGATTCCGCATTCCGGCATCGCAATTTGCGAGGTTTCGCACACAATGCGGTGCGAACCGTGGCAAGAAATTCCGACGCCGCCGCCCATCGTGAACCCTTGCATCAGTGCGATATACGGTTTGGGGAAGTTGGCCAGTTTGGCATTCATGCGGTATTCGTCCGACCAGAATTTTCGGCCGTATTCAAAATCACCCTTGCTGGCGGTGTCATACATTTCTTGAATGTCGCCGCCCGCGCAGAACGCTTTGTCGCCGATGGCATCGACCAGGATCAGCGCAATGTCGGGGGCATTCGCCCAGCGGTCCAGTGCGCCTTCGATTTCGAGACACATCTGGTATGTCATGGCATTCAAGGCCTGTGGACGATTCAAAGTTATCCGTCCGATTTTGCCTTCGATGCGAATGTTGATGTCAGCCACGGTCACGCTCCTGTAGCAATGTACGGGCAGTGATAAGACGCATAATCTCGTTAGTGCCCTCAAGAATTTGATGCACGCGGAGGTCGCGCACGATTTTTTCGATGCCGTAGTCCGACAGGTAGCCGTACCCGCCCAGCATTTGCAGCGCGTCATTAGCTACGTTGAAACTGGTATCCGTTACAAACCTCTTGGCCATGGCGCAGAATTTGGAGGCATCCGGTGCGCCTGTATCCAGCTTCCATGCGGCCTGGCGCAGGAAGGTGCGGGCGGCTTGCAGTTCGATCTCCATATCCGCAACGCGGAATTGCAGGGCTTGGAACTGGTCGAGCGGTTTTCCGAAGGCCTTGCGTTCCCCCATATAGTTCAGCGCGATGTTCAACGCATTCTGCGCGCCGCCGAGCGCCGAAGCGGAAATATTCAACCGCCCTCCATCCAGGCCAGCCATCGCGTATTTGAAACCTTTTCCTTCTTCGCCAATCAGGTTCTCGGTCGGAATTTTGCAATCGTCAAATTGAACTTGCGAGGTTGGTTGCGCCTTCCAGCCCATTTTCTTTTCCAACGCACCAAACGACAGGCCGTCTGTTCCGTCTTCGACAACAACACTGGAAATACCTTTAGGCCCGTCCTCGCCCGTACGAACCATCACAATGTATGCGTCGGAATACCCGCCGCCCGATATGAAGGCTTTAGTGCCGTTCAGGGAATATCCATTGTTCACAGTCGTGGCCTTCGTGCGCAACGCCGAAGCGTCCGATCCTGAATCTGGTTCCGTCAGCGCATAGGAAAACACCTTGTCCATGGTGCATAGGTCGGGCAGCCAATTGGCCTTGGATTCGGGTGAGCCGAACTTGTCGATCATGCCGCCACACATGTTGTGAATGGACAGGAAGGAACCGACGGCAGGGCAGGCCATGGCCAGCGCCTCGAACACCAGTGTTGCATCCAAGCGCGAGAGGCCAGAGCCGCCGTATTCTTCTGATACATACAAACCTCCAAACCCCAGCGCCGCGATTTCCGGCCACAGAGATTTGGGAATGGTTTCGTCTGCTTCCCATTGCATAGCGTGAGGGGCGATTTCCGCTTGGCCAAAATCATAGGCCATATCGAAAATCATCTGTTGCTCGTCGGAAAGGGAAAAATCCATGTGGTTATCCTGCGGTTAGAATGACGATCAGATGGTAAATGCCGATCGGTCCGAACAAAACGCCCATAAGGGCGAGCATTTTTCTGGGCTGCTGTTTGAAGCGTCGAATGCCTAGCGGGTCCGACAACAGCGTGAATTTCTTGCTTTGGGTTTTGTAATCGTAGTCAGTCTTCAGGAAATGGTTATTGAGCACCGCGAAAGATATTGCCGATATTATAAATATAATGGCTCTCAGGCTCATACCGTTGATCCTTAAAAAATGAATGACTGTTCAATTAACATAGAAACCACAGGCCAATTTGAAAAGCCCGCATTTCATGCAAAAACGCCCCGAACATGTCGGGGCGTTAGTTGTTTATTTACTTACATAGTCGGGATCGAGAACTCGGCACCTTCCTTAGTACCGGACGGCCAACGCGACGTGACCGTTTTAGTCCGCGTATAGAACTTGAACGCATCTGGACCGTGTTGGTTCAAATCACCGAAGGCAGATTTTTTCCAACCACCAAACGTGTGGTAGGCCAGAGGTACCGGAATAGGCACGTTCACGCCAACCATGCCAACGTTGATGCGGCTGGCGAAATCGCGGGCCGTGTCTCCGTCACGCGTAAAGATTGCCGTACCGTTGCCGTATTCGTGGTCCATCGCGTGACCGATGGCTTCTTCGTAGGTTTTGGCGCGGACAACCGAGAGAACAGGTCCGAAAATTTCCTGTTTGTAGATGTCCATGTCTGTAGTCACGTTATCGAACAGTGATGCGCCAACAAAGAAGCCGTCTTCGTAGCCTTGTAAGCTGAAGCCGCGGCCGTCGACAGCCAACGTCGCGCCCTGTGCAATGCCGCTTTCGACTAGCCCATTGATTTTGTTCTTGGCAGCACTAGTAATTACAGGACCGAAATCCACATCGTCGCCCGAAGTGTATGGCCCAATCTTCAGGCTTTCAACGCGTGGTGATAATGCCGCAATCAGGCGATCCGCTGTATCTTCGCCAACCGGAACCGCAACCGAAATCGCCATGCAGCGCTCGCCAGCTGCGCCGTAACCTGCGCCGATCAGCGCGTCCACAACGTTGTCCATATCCGCATCCGGCATGATGATAGCGTGGTTTTTCGCGCCACCGAAACACTGAACTCGTTTTCCCGCAGCACAGCCGCCAGCATAGATGTATTCAGCGATCGGGGTCGAGCCAACAAAGCCAATCGACTGGATCGTCGGATGTACGATGATTGCGTCCACGGATTCTTTGTCGCCGTTAACGATTTGCAGGATGCCTTTTGGTAGGCCGGCTTCTTCAAACAATTCGGCCAGCATGATGGGCACGGAAGGATTGCGCTCGGACGGTTTTAAAATGAAAGCGTTGCCACAAGCAATCGCCGGGGCGAACATCCACATTGGGATCATGGCAGGGAAGTTGAACGGGGTAACACCCGCCGACACACCCAGAGCCTGCTTCATTGAGTACATGTCGATGCCAGGACCCGCGCCGTCGGTGTATTCACCTTTCAGCAATTGCGGCGCACCGATGCAGTATTCTACAACTTCAAGACCACGTATCACGTCGCCTTTGGCGTCTGGCAAAGTTTTGCCGTGCTCTTTGGACAAGGCCTCGGCCAGTTTGTCCATATCGCGGTGTAGCAGGTCGACCATCTTCATCATCACACGTGCGCGACGCTGTGGGTTCACTGCGGCCCATGCAGGTTGTGCAGCGGCGGCGTGCTGAACTGCGATATCCATCTCGTCAGCCGATGCAAGAGGCGTCTTGGCAATAACCTCGCCAATAGCAGGATTATAGACGTCGGCAAAACGGCCGGATGTGCCTTTTACGTGCTCGCCATTAATGTAATGCGTTAATTCTTTCATGGTTTCCTCCATTGGAATCAATTCTGAAGCCATCATACTCTTGCAATTTTGCATATTGTAGCGACAATATGACAAAAGAGTAATGCAAATTTGCAAAGGTTAGCCATATGCGTTGGGACGATCTGAAAGTGTTTCTTGCGGTGGCGCGGCTTAACAGCCTTTCGAACGCCGGTAGGGCGTTGAAAATGGACCCTGCCACTGTGGGACGACGGGTTCAGCGTTTGGAGGATGATTTATCCGCCCGATTGTTTAACAAAAGCCCGCAAGGATATGGTTTGACGGACGCAGGACAGCGGCTCATGCAGCACGCCAATATGGTCGAGCAGTCCATCCTAGCCGCGAAAGCCGAGGTCAGCGGTCAGTCCAACGTCTTGTCCGGTAGTATCCGTGTAGGCGCGCCTGACGGGTCAGCAAATTATCTGCTGCCACAGGTCTGTGCCGAGATCATCGACGAGAATCCCGGACTGGAGGTGCAGCTTGTTGCCCTGCCAAGGGTGTTTAACCTGTCGAAGCGCGAGGCAGATATGGCTGTGACGGTATCCCCTCCGCAAGCGGGCAGGCTGACGGTGCAGCGGATTACGGACTATCATCTGCATCTGGCCGCGACACAGGAATACTTGTTCAGTCATCCACCTATAAAGACCAAAGCGGACCTGAAAAAGCACCGCATGATCGGCTATATCAACGATCTTATCTTTGACAAAGAACTGGATTATATGGGCGACGCGGGGCGCGATTTGCACCCTGAGCTGACTTCGAACAGTTTTTCGGTGCAATTGAACTGGGCGCAGCGCGGTGCTGGGGTTTGCATTGTACATGATTTTGCGATTCCCACGTTTCCGCATCTGCAGAAAATCCTTATGGACGAAGTCTCGCTGACACGTAGTTTTTATCTAATCCGCCATAAAGATGACCAGCGAGTAGAGCGCCTGAACCGGTTTGCCGAAATATTTGCAAAAAAAATTCGTGCCGAGGTGCAAAGACTCGAAGCGCTTACTTGACAGATTGCAAGCCTGTGATGCACGATTAATCCATTGTTAATAAGGAGGCGACCATGCTGGTAAGAGACATCATTTCCACAAAACAAATCAGGAAAATAATTTCGGTTGAAACCACCGACAATGTGGCGAGCGCGGCTGCGA
This sequence comes from Paracoccaceae bacterium, assembly GCA_029938175.1. Taxonomy (GTDB): domain Bacteria; phylum Pseudomonadota; class Alphaproteobacteria; order Rhodobacterales; family Rhodobacteraceae; genus NORP23. The sequence continues at coordinate 5,232 of JAPYON010000024.1, forward strand.
TGCTGTCCGAAATGCGTATTGGCGCTGTAATTGTGCGCGATTCTGGCAACGAACTCGACGGCATTCTGTCAGAACGCGATATTGTTCGTGAACTTGGACGGCGCGGAGCAAATTTCCTGAATGACAAGGTTGGAGCGTTGATGACCTCCAACGTCAAAACTTGCTCGCCTGCGCAGACATGTCAAGAGGTCATGCAGATGATGACCGACGGACGGTTCCGCCATATGCCGGTTATGGATGATGGAAAACTGGTGGGCGTTATATCGATTGGTGATGTGGTTGCGGCCCGCATCAAAGAAGTGCAATTCGAAAATGACGCGATGGCAGAAATGCTCGCAGGCAATATTTAACAAAACCTATTGACGTGCGGCTCACAATAATGTTGCTCTGCACAAGAGTGGAGCAATTATCATGCGTACAGGTCTTTATCCCGGAACTTTTGATCCCATGACTCGCGGTCATCAGGACATCATCCACCGTGCCTGTGCCCTTGTGGACAGTTTGGTGATTGGTGTCGCCATTAATCGCGACAAAGGCCCGTTGTTCACGATGGAAGAACGCGTCGCAATGATCGAACGTGAATGTGCAAACATAGATACCAACGGCACCGAGATCGTCGTGCACCCTTTTGAGAACCTGCTGATTGATTGTGCCACGGATGTTGGTGCCTCGATGATTATCCGCGGTTTGCGAGCGGTTTCGGACTTTGAGTACGAATTCCAGATGGTCGGTATGAACCGCGCCATGAACGCCGAGATCGAGACTGTATTTTTGATGGCAGACGCTAACCATCAGGCGATCGCCTCGAAGCTGGTTAAAGAAATAACGCGCCTTGGCGGGGACATCAGCACATTTGTCTCGAAGTCTGTTGCCGAAGAGTTGTTGAAAAAATACGCGTAATCTTGCCGCAACCCCTTTTGTTTCTGCTCGTCATTGCATAGTTTCCTGCCAACATTAATCAGGAGGCAGTAATGGCCGATATCAAAGATCCAGAAAATACCGTTATCATCGAACTTAAAGACGGTAACGTCACAATCGAGTTGTTGCCAGATGTGGCCCCAAAACACGTCGAGCGTTTCAAAACGCTGACACGCGAAGGCAAATACGACAACGTTGCTTTCCACCGCGTGATAGACGGCTTCATGGCGCAAACGGGCGACGTGCAAAACGGTAACATGGAAAGCAATTTTAACCTTCGTGCTGCTGGCACAGGTGGTTCTGAATATCCAAACGTACCTGCTGAATTCTCTAGCTTGCCGTTCGATAAAGGTGTTCTGGGCGCTGCGCGCTCGCAAAGCCCTGACTCCGCTAACTCGCAGTTCTTTATTATGTTTGACGCAGGTCACTTCCTGAACAATCAATACACTGTGTTTGGTCGTGTGATCGACGGCATGCAGCACGTTGACACCATCCAACGCGGCGAGCCAGCACCAAACCCTGATCGCATGATCTCGGTCAAAGTCGCGGCGGACGTATAATGCGGCGCGCGGCCCTTAAAGGGCTGGCAGCGTTCGGCCTGGCAGTTACGCTCGGGTTTTCAGCGTCGGCGCAGTCCGACATTGATCCCGAGAACGTTCTGGTCATCGAGATCGCGGGCGAGGGCGCCGGGATTATTGAAATCCTTCTGCGTCCGGACTTGGCCCCGCTGCACGTTGCCCGCCTGAAAGAACTGGCACGTGCGGGTGCCTATGACGGCATCGCTTTCCACCGCGTTATCGAAGGGTTCATGGCCCAGACTGGCGACGTGGAATTCGGTAATATCGAGGGGTACGATTACCGTATGTCCGGCATGGGCGGCTCGGAATTGCCGAACCTTCCCGCGGAGTTTTCAAATATCACGTATGTCGAAGGCATCATCGGTATGGCGCGATCAAACAACCCTGACTCCGCCAATTCGCAGTTCTTTATCATGTTTGCGGAAGCAAGTTTCCTTGACGGACAATATACGGTCATCGGGCGTGTGATCAGCGGCATGGAATTTGTAAACGCGATCAAGCGCGGCGATCAGAGCGCCAATGGTTCTGTGTTTCAAGAGCCGGACTATATGTTGAGCGTTCGGGTCAAACCTGACCTGTAGGCAAGCGCCGAAACGTTAATTGTTGCTTAAAGGCTCGCACTAACCTGTGGGCCTTTATTCATTGGCAATGGCCAAAACTATCGCCCCAAGCCGTTGCTCGGTTTCAACCAGATCCTGCGCCAGCGCTGCTTCTTCCATCGGTAGAGTCCTGCCCACAACGACTTGAATGCGATTGACCTCGATCAAGGATCGCAGTTCTTCCAGTTCCTCGACGGTTTATTTCGCAAAGGCAAATGTAGCGGGTCTATCGGAAAACCGGTTGGTGATTGCGCAGCGTATCATTCGCGAGATCCGTGGATCTCCCGTTATATACCGACCGTTTGGTGCCAAAACCTTGATGCAATCGGCATACGAGCTGCTGGCAACCATGTCGAACATCACATCACAATGCTGACCACTGTCGACCACCGAAATCTCGACGCCTATGTCTTTGGCAATTTGCACGGCGAACATCCCGATACTACCCCCCCGCACCGTTAACTAGAACCTTGTCGCCCGGCTTTATCTTGGCGAGTCGCATGAAGTGCAGCGCGTTCATCCCGCCCATAGGAACCGCGGCTGCTTCTTCAAATCCGATATTGTCGGGCTAAATTGCCAGCGTATTCTTTTCGGACAGGCGGATGTATTCGCCAAGCGCGCCGAAGCCGATTCCCGTCTCGCCATAAATTGCATTACCTGATTTGAACTTGGTTGCGCCTCCGCCAATTTCCTCGACCGTTCCTGCGAAATAACGGCCAAGAACATTTTTTCGCGGCGCTGCAATTGCGCTGCCTGCCTTTGCGCAATCCTCGGGATGGACGCACGATTGGCCATTGGAGCGTTTGCAAAACAGCGAAACGATTACCGAGGCCGGTGTGAGGATCGTCTGGAAAACAGGCATGGCCACAGCCCTAGGGGCGCGGCGCATTACGGATGCTAAAGATATCGGAAGTGTTCGCGTCTATGACGCTGAGACAGGCGAAGATGTGATCCACGAGGTTTCGTTCGCATTCGCCTTCCATGCGTTTGCACCGGAAGGCGAATGGATGCTTGGTAACTAGGGTGTTACCCCTGTCGGGCTGGCCTTACGCAGGCTGGCCTGATACACTTTTGTTTTCACGCTTGGCCAAGAAGCCCGCGCCGCCGATCTGGATGAAGTAAGCAATCATGATAGGCAGAATGAACGTCGCCCCATATGTATCGACACTGAACACCGCCAAGATCAGCGCCAAAGTGATGTAGCGCGTGGCGATGTGCCAGAACACCGACTTGCCGTTTGGCGTCAGGTCTGTCGCGAAAATCGCAACCGCGGTAACGATGGCATAGAAGGCGCTTGTAGCAACAACGGCTTTAACCAGATCCATAACGTCAACCTGAAACAACAACTGTGCTGTGTCTAGCGCGAACAGATAAAGCACGATGCCAAACATTGTCGCCTTGGAAATCAACTGCTGGTTCTTGCCTGTGAAGGTAATAACGCCCGGGAAAAACTTAAGCGCGATACGGCTAAGGACAAACGGAATAACCACCAAAATCATGAACGGTCCAATCGGTTTCACTCCACCGTCGCTCGCAATACCCTCAACGCCAGCCAAGTCAGGGGCCGGGAACCAGCCGCCTGCGAAGTTCTCGAATTGTCCAAATACCAGCACGACTGGCAGCAACAGCGCCAAGTTCAGCATGAAGATCACAAAGCCCAGCTTAATATTCGCGCCGCTGGTTTTGATCCACATCATCACCATGCCACCGCCCGGCAGAAGGGCCAGCAGGAACAGGGCGGCCGCAATGCCGAGGTCGTTGGTCAGGTAACCAATGCCAAGGGCCACTGCGGTCAGTAGCAGGTAATTGATCCACAAGTTCTTGAAAACGCTCGGCAGGTTGTCTTTGATAAGTGACACATCCGACAGATTGAACTTGAATAAGCTCGGCGTCACAAGGAAAACCCCGGCGACCAGACATACAGCGGAAGAGAAGGCGAGGCCTCCGGTGGCGTACCCGAACCCGAGGCCAAGGACCACGGCGGTTGCAATAAGAGCGATTTGTTTCATAGGACTGCCTTGCGTCGTTTAAGATTAGTTTGTACGAACTCACTTAATAACTAAACCCGCCCTTACAAGAAGGGCAGGGCTCTACATATTCAGAAATATGCAAGTGTAATTAGTCGGCGAGCTTAACCAACGCATGACGTTTCTTGCCAGCCGACAGTTTGATGGTCTTGGCGATCATATCAGCGGTTACCATCGTACCCGCGTCCGTCACCACCACATGGTCCATCTTAGCGCCACCCGACGCAATCGTGCGCTTGGCTTCCTTGCCCGAAGGCGCAAGGCCGGATTTGACGTAAAGCTGTACGATAGAAATACCGTTCTCGCCAATATCGGCGGCAGCAAGCGTGATAGTCGGCAGGTCATCGCCCACGCCGCCCTTTTCGAACACCTCAACAGCGGTAGCCGCAGCGGTGCTTGCCGCATCCGCACCATGCGCCAGCGTCGTGACCTCGTTGGCAAGAATGATCTTCGCCTCGTTAATGTCGGAACCTTCCAAGGCGCCAAAGCGTTCGCATTCGTCCAAAGGCAGCTCGGTGTACAGCTTCAGAAACTTGGCAACGTCCGCATCCAGCGTATTGCGCCAGAACTGCCAGAATTCGTATGGCGAGCGCATGTCGGCGTTCAGCCACACTGCACCGTCCTGCGACTTGCCCATTTTCTTGCCATCTGCCGTGGTCAGCAACGGCGAGGTTAGCCCAAACACCGTCGCTTGCGACATACGCCGTGACAGGTCGATTCCGTTAACTATATTCCCCCATTGATCCGAGCCACCCATTTGCAGAAGGCACCCAAACTGGCGGTTAATTTCCATGAAGTCATAGGCTTGCAGGATCATGTAGTTGAACTCCAGAAAGCTCAACGATTGTTCGCGATCCATACGGGACTTAACGCTTTCAAAACTTAACATCCGGTTAACTGAGAAATGCCGCCCCACGTCACGCAAGAACGTGAGGTAGTTCAGGTTATCCAACCACTCCGCATTGTTCAGCATTTTCGCGTCCTGCGGGCCTTCACCAAAACTGACGTAGTTGCTGAAAACTTGCTTGATACCCTCGATATTCTCGGCGATCTGCGCCTCGTTCAGCAAGGAGCGCTCGTCCGAACGGAACGACGGATCGCCCACTTTGGACGTACCGCCCCCCATAAGAACAAGCGGCTGGTGTCCGGTTTTTTGCAACCAACGCAGCATCATGATCTGAATTAATGACCCGACGTGCAGCGAAGTCGCCGTCGCGTCGAACCCAATATAAGCCGGAACAATGCCATTCATCAACGCGTCATCAAGGCCTTCCATATCGGTGCAATCCGACAGGAAGCCACGGGTCTGCATCACATGCAGAAATTCGCTTCTTGGCTTGTAGGTCATCGTTCTATTCCTATGTTTAATTGGTGCGGGGATGTATAACGATTGCGCGGCGAAAGGAAAGCGTTTGTGCTTCAAATCCGCGACGCTTAGCGATAGAATTCACGCAGGAGGTGAGATTTGCGACCGTTTAATCAAAGTCTTGTAGTCTATGTCATCTGGATGCTGCTTATCGGCGGGGCCGGACTGGCGATTTATCAACAGCAGTGGGAAGCACTTTTGGTAACAGTCCTAACCTTCGCACTGACGTTCGCACCTATGCAGTTCCAGCGATTTTACCGCGTGAAAATTCCGGTATTTTTCACCTCGGCGATCATCGTTTTTACCTATTCAACACTGTTTCTGGGCGAGATCGGGAACTTTTATGAACGTCTGTGGTGGTGGGATGTTCTGTTGCACGGCGGCTCGGCTATAGGGTTTGGGCTGATCGGTTTTATCTTTATTTTCATGTTGTTCGGCGGCGATAAGTTCGCGGCCCCTCCAGTCGCGATCGCGTGGTTCGCTTTCAGCTTTGCCATGACGTTGGGCATCATATGGGAGATTTTCGAGTTCGGGGTTGACCAACTGTTCGGGGCCAATATGCAAAAATCCGGTCTGGCGGACACGATGTACGACATGATAATGGACGCCTTCGGCGCCGGAGTCGGGGCTATGGCCGGATTCTTTTACTTGAAGGGCTGGTGGTTCGGTGGGTTGGCGGCTTTGATTGACGAGTTTGTTGAATCCAACAAAGACTTGTTCAAAAAAAATAATTGAAGGTCGCCTTACAACCTATTTAAAATTTTGATATCCGCGTAAATCGGCAAGTGATCCGAGGCCACCTGCGAGAGTTCCGAGTGATGCACCGCACCCCGCAACAAATCCAAATCATTACACAAAATTATCCGGTCAAGCGAGGCAATAGGCCGTGATGAATGAAAACTTGGGCCGGGGGTCGAAATGGAGTATTTTTCGCCGAATTCTTCAAGGCTGCCACCGGGCCGCCATTCGTTCAGGTCGCCCATAATCAACGTTGGAATCTGCGTGTTAAGGCGTTGTGTTTGAGAAATAACTGCACGAATTTGTTGGCGGCGATACGAGCGCATCAAGGCTAGATGCATCCCGACAATACGCAAATGTCCGCCGTGCACCAGAATATCAGCAGAAATCGCGCCTCGTGGTTCGAGAACCGGAATATCGTGGCGACGCTCAATCATCACCTCAGCGTCTTTTCGCACCAGAAGGGCGTTTCCATGCCACCCGATACTGTCCGAGCGGGTCGCGATCTCGACGACTTTCAAGTCGGTTTCACGTTCAATCATCTCGCGCGGGATGGTGGTTTCGCGCAGGCCTGTCCGGCGGTCGACCTCTTGCAAGGCCACCACGTCGGCGTTGATTTCGTTCAGGATTTCCAAAATTCGATCAGGACGGCGCTTACGATCAAGCCCGATGCTTTTATGGATGTTATAGGACGCAACCCGGATCACTGCTCGCTCCGATTGTTGTTATACCCGTAATATGGGGTCGGCGAGCCGTGCTTTCAATTCATCGCTGTCTGCGTCGCCCGCCCTGCTTTACATTGAACGAAACATTCGGGATATCAACAATCCTGTTCAAAATAGGGAAGGGGTCGGTTGCATGTGGAATATTAGAAGCATTAACAAAATGGTCCTGAAACTTCGGTTCAATAGCCGTTTCGATCTTATCGATCTCGTGTACCACTCGTTCGATTTCGCGCCGCGCGGACACATTCAGCAGCGCGATCCGGGCGCCTGTGCCGGCCGCATTCCCTGCTGATACTACGTTTTCCAAGGGGCAATCCGGAATCATTCCCAGAACCATCGCGTGCTTGGCCGAAATATGCGCTCCAAACGCCCCTGCCAATGTCACACGGTTAACGGACTCAACGCCCATCTTGTCCATCAACAGCCGCGCGCCCGCATAAAGTGCCGCCTTGGCAAGCTGGATCGCGCGAATATCGCCGTTGGTAACAGTGATAAGCGGTCCGCCATCATCGGTCGCATCGTGCAGAACATACGAGTTCGTACGCCCGTCAACGATGCACCGCTCGGTTCTGGTTTGTTCGGCTGAACCGATCAAACCACCTGCATCCAGAAGCCCGGCTAAGCGCATCTCGGCGATAATCTCGATGATACCAGAGCCACAAATGCCAGTAATACCACTAGAAAGCGTTGCCGCCTTGAAACCGGCATCGTCAGACCAAAGATCGCAACCTATAACCTTGAAGCGCGGCTCCTTTGATACCGGATCAATCCGTACGTTCTCGATTGCACCGGGCGCAGCGCGTTGGCCGGATGATATCTGTGCACCTTCGAAGGCAGGACCAGTGGGGGAGGAGCACGCCAAAACGCGGTCTTTATTCCCCAGTAAAATTTCTGCATTGGTGCCAACATCCACAATCAGCACCAGTTCATCAGAACGATAAGGCGCTTCGGACAACGCGACCGCAGCCGCATCCGCGCCAACGTGCCCTGCGATGCAGGGAAGTATATAAAGGCGCGCCTCGGGATGCATGACCATGTCCACCTCGCTCGCCCAAAGCGATACTGAGCCTGAACTTGCTAATGCGAAGGGCGCTTGGCCAAGTTCCACCGGATCAATGCCAAGGAAAAGATGGTGCATGACGGGATTGCCCACTAGCACGGCCTCGACGATCAGCTCGCGGTCAATCTCTGCATCACTTGAAACCTGCACGATCAGTGCGTTCATCGATTCCCGTACTGCGCGGGTCAGTTCGACCTCACCACCGGGGTTCAGCATCACATAAGATACGCGGCTCATCAGGTCTTCGCCAAAACGTATTTGCGGGTTCATGATGCCGGATGATGCCACCACCTCGCCGCTTTGCAAATCGCACAGGTGTGCGGCAATCGTTGTGGACCCAAGATCAATCGCCAGCCCATAGATCGAGCCCTCATAGTACCCCGGCCAAACCTGCATGACATGCGCAGGGCCATCGCTAGCGGTGTGAATCGCACAGGTAACTTTCCAATTACCTTTGCGTAGTGCCGGTTGCAAAAGTTGCAATGTACGCAGATCACTACCGGCAACATCCAGATCCCACTGTTCTTTCAACGCCTTCTGCAAACGCTCCAGATCGCCTGAGGGTTCATGCATGTCGGGTTCCTGCACCTCGACATAATACAGCCTTGTTGCTGGTTCCATTGTGATTTCTCGCGCCTCGGCGCGTTTGCGTACCACTTGTTTATGAACTTGGGATTCCGATGGAACATCAATCACGATGTCCGATTGCAAAGTCGCCTGACAGCCCAAGCGGCGGCCTTCGGGCAGCCCGCGAAGACGGTCATATTTATCCTCGACCGAGCTCCACTTGGACAGTGCATCGGTGGAGACCTTAACACCGTGCTTGGCAAACTCTCCATAAGACGGTGTGATCTGACATTTTGAACAAATCCCACGCCCGCCACAAACACTGTCGAGGTCTACGCCCAGTTTACGCGCAGCTGTCAGAACAGGCGTGCCAACAGGAAAGCGCCCGCGTTTGCCGGATGGGGTGAAGATGACCAGTGGATCGTTTCTCATTAGCGCCTCGCAGAGTGTTTTATCGGTATTACAATCTCTGCGGGGCTAATTGGAAGGCGAATACGACGTTTTGTATGGGAATTTTGCATTAGTTCGAATGTGAGGTCCATTCGCAACGGTCAAAATCGGCGTATTTTACCATGCCTTCGATGTTTCCAGCAGTTATAAACCGAGAGCAGCCTTCGTCGTTTTTGATGCTTTCAAATACGCTGATAAAGCCGTTCAATGGGGTTTTTCCTTCGGCTGTACATAGAATTCCACTGGGTGCGAGCTCCTTCACTTCGCGACCGGCCCCGGCATCCACAGAAAAAATATGCGTCATATCGCAGAATATCATTTTGGTTCTAGCCTTTGGATCGTCTGAAAACGCCCGAAGAAAATCTTTGGGACTGAACAGAAAACTATAGATATTTTCGTATGTTCCATACCAACCCCGCTTGGCCAGAAGCTACCATAGATTTGCCATATTTAAATCCTTCAAACGTACCAGAGATAGGGCCAGAGGCTGTGATCAGAACAGGTTCCGCCTTGTTCTTTGTACCATCACTAATCTGGTAGCAGGCTTTGCATTTGCGAAAAACCTGCTCGCCCGCCGCGGAATCTTGTGCCTGCACAGGCAGCGCGAATGTCGCGAGGACGAACGTAAGAAACGTGGCAATATGGGAGCGCCGCATGAAAACCTACGGTTAAGAATTTCTGTTGCCTTGCGCTGATGTGGTTCGGTATAAAATACACGTCCCTTCATGATTTTATCACGCCCGATCACAGAACTTGTGAAACAGCGTGTTCCACAGTTTACCGCAGTTTTAATTTCGCTGGGCTAGGGTAGGGCCATCAATTCAGCGGAGGACAGTATGAAAAAATTCATTGCAGGGATCGCGTTAGCCGGATCAATGACGATGACAACCGCTATTGTGCCAGACATGATGAAATTCGGCTCACTGCATGACGTCGAATACGCAGCATTGCTTTGGGAGGTTATGAACGCTTCCAATCTTGCAGGGCCGCACGCGATCCAGACATATCCCTACGAGGGCATGGCGCCGCACGGGATCATGTTCAGACATTTTATACCAGTGCCAGGGTTAACGGTCACACTGGTGATCTGATTGTGAAACGCAACTATGGTCCCGAAGGCGTGACCGAGGATCTGGTTCTGATGGATCCGGCCAAGCACTTGGGCGCGATCTCAGTAATGTTCCGCCGCGAGGCCGGGTATGACGATGATAATCAGGATTGGTTCTGGGTGAAATACCTGCCGGACGGCTCGTTGTATAATAATGCTATGGGCGGATCGTTGGCTGGTCGTATTGCCAAAGGAATGGACGCAGGCTGCATCGCGTGTCACAGCGCCGAGGATGACTATGTGTTCACGTCGGACGCGATTAAACGAAAAAGCAGACCACTGGGTCTGCCTTTTTATTGCGCAAATGCCGTCGTTTTCATCTTGGCGCGCGGGTCATAAGCGTTTGTATCTTTCCAGCCTTCCAGGAAGGTTGCCAGATCTTCGTCTATAACGTCGGGCATTTGCACAGATAGCGTCACCATCTGGTCACCCTTTTTACCGCTGCGTATGGCAATCCCGCGCCCCTTAAGGCGCATCGTTTGGCCGGACCGTGAGCCTTTCGGGATTTTCAGTCCTACCATGCCGTGGATCGTGGGTACCTCGACCTTGCCGCCAAGTGCTGCTTCGTAAAGCGTGATTGGCAGGGTCAGGTTTATGTTCAGATCATCGCGCGTCAACACCGGATCAGGCGTGACTGTAACCTGAATCAACGCATCACCTGCCGCGCCGCCATTGTACCCGAGCATCCCTTTGCCTTTTAGGCGAATGGTTTTTCCGTCTTCGATGCCTTGGGGGATGGATACGCTCAGGCTGCCTCCGTCGGCCATTTGCACTTGTTTCTTGCTGCCGAGCGCTGCTTCGACGAAAGTCACATTCATCTGATAGCGTTGATCCTGCCCGTTAAACGATTGCGGGCGGGCTTGTTGTTGGCGGTCGCGGAACATTTGCGAAAAAACATCGCTCATATCCCCCATATCCGAAAACCCACCACGCCCCTGATGCCCACCCTGCGGTTGGCGTGCGTATTGCGGGGCTTTGTCGGCACCGCTTTCGTCAATTTCGCCGCGATCATAACGCCCGCGCTTATCTGTCTTTCCCAAAATGTCATAGGCTGCCGAGACCGCCTTAAACTGCTCCTCGGCGCGTTCGTCACCGGGGTTAAGGTCAGGGTGCAGCGATTTGGTCAGCTTGCGGTAAGCCGACTTGATCTCATCCTTGGACGCGCCTTTCGCAACGCCAAGAACGGCGTATAGGTTCTTAGCCATCTGATCATCCATCAATAGTTCGACCTATATCTAGTCATTGACGAATACTTCACAAGTATGAATGAGTTCTTAACCGCGACGACGACGTCGGCCGCCACGCTCGCGACCTTCACCCTCGGGCGTTGGGACGCGGTTGGCTTTGATCCACACCCCGCCATGTGGGTCGTTATTGGTCAACAGGTTGGCAGCACGAATCGCGTCCATCTCTAACGAGTGCATCGGGTTCATGATCGCTGAAGTCATCCCCGAGGCCATCGCCATGGGCAGGAACGCGGCATTAACGCCATTGCGATTTGGTAGACCAAAGCTGATGTTAGAAGCGCCACACGTAGTGTTCACACCTAGTTCCATACGCAGACGACGCACCAGTTCAAAGACTTGCAATCCAGCCGTAGCCATCGCACCAATAGGCATCACCAGTGGATCAACCACGATGTCGTGGGCAGGAATGCCAAAATCAGCGGCGCGCTCGACGATTTTCTTGGCAACGGCGAAGCGCACGTCAGGGTCTTCAGAAATACCGGTGTCATCGTTGGAAATCGCCACAACCGGTACGTTGTACTTTTTCACAAGCGGCAGGATCAGCTCCAGCTTGTCTTCCTCGCCAGTGACCGAGTTCAACAACGGGCGACCTTTGCAGACCTCAAGGCCCGCCTCAAGGGCACCGGGAACCGAGCTATCGATACATAAAGGAATGTCCACAAGGTTTTGAACCATTTGGATGACTTTCTGCATCAAAGGGGGCTCGGTCTCGTTTGGATTCGGGTTTGAATTGTAAACAACACCTGCGTTGATATCGAGGATCGTCGCGCCTGCTGCAACCTGCGCCAGTGCATCGGACATGACGGTTGAGAAATCGCCAGCCTCAAGCTCACGGGCCAGCTTTTTGCGGCCGGTTGGGTTGATGCGTTCGCCGATGACGCAGAAGGGTTGGTCAAAACCGATGATGGCGGTTTTGGAGGCGGATTCAACGATAGTGCGTGTCATTTGTGTGTCCTTAGGCGTGGGCAACGAGGCTGGCAGAGTTGCCGTGCTCGGCGGTGTATTCGGCTGTTTTGTTGATTCCACCTAGCGGGAAGAAGTGGACAGCTTCAATATTGAAATCAGGGGTAGCGGCTTTGTGACGCGCTAGTTCGGATAAAACCTGTGTCGGTTCGAACGGCATAACCAGCTTGGTTACGTCCTTGGCGCGACGTGTCAGAACCCGAACGGAGGGGCCGACGCCACAAGCCATGGCGAACTTGATCATGGTCTGCAATTTCGCTGGTCCGGCGATGCCTATGTGGATAGGAATGTCGATGCCCTCGGCCTGAAGGCGGTTAGCCCACTCAATGACCGGAGCGCTCTCAAACACGAACTGCGTCGCCAGCGCCATCTTTGCATCCGAGCGCTTCGCAAAATCGTTCTTCCATCGTAGTGCGTCCATGACGGCTTGATCGCCACCGTTTGGATCAATGTCCTTGTTGCCCTCTGGGTGCCCGGCTACATGCAGGCGCTTAAAGCCGTGCTTGTCGAACAGGCCGGATCCGAGTAACTGCATGGAATCCTCGTAATCGCCGTGTGGTTTGTCTACGCCGCCCGCCAGTAGCAAGGCTTGCGAGACGCCAACGTCCGCATAGCGGTTGATCCACTCTTCCAGCGTAGCCACGTCTTTGATGATGCGCGCAGGGAAGTGGGGCATTACCGGAAAACCCTCGTCGTTCAGGCGTTTGGCTGTGTCCACCATTTCCTCGATCTGGGTGCCTTCGATATGGGCCACGTAAACGCGGGTGCCCTCTGGCAGGATGTTGCGGAAATCCTCGATTTCGGCAGCCGTGTGCGGCATTACCTCGACTGAAAAGCCGTTCAGAAACCCCGCTAACGAGGAGTCGCTGGTCCGGGCCACAGTAGCTTTGCGTCCGAATTTAAGAATTGCCATAATGCGGTTCCAGTTCATGCCGAGGGGCCTTTACGCCCAGCCACCGTTTGCAATTAATGCCTTGATTCTTTCCTGATCGTATTCCGCCTCAATTCGTGCAACCTCACTGATTGCGACCTCTTTATCGTCGCCTTCGACAGTATACGGCGTCGCTTTTTTCCATTCCGCCAGATAGGCATCGGCATCTTTGGCGCCGACTTTCATAGCTGCGCGATCAATCGCTTGTTCAAATCTTTCTGGAAGCTGGATTTTATGCCCCCGACGACCCTTGCCACAAATAACCTGAGCAGGGATGTCACGCCAGTATACTATGGTTACTTTTGCCATGCTGGCCTCCAGTTGTTTATTCCGCTGTACCGTCGTGCCGAAGGGGTTATCGTCCGGATCACGACATCAATTGACGGGTTCGCGACATTATTCACTCGCGAATCTACCGTGCGTCGTATTATCCCTTGAATAGTGGGTTTATTGCTGTATGCAAGGGGCACTGCAAAACTCATTGACGGTATGGACCGACGCAACATGACTTATAAAACTCCACAGGCCACGAGTCTGTCTTTCGAATTTTTCCCTCCACATAATGCTGATGCAAGTGCACGCCTTTGGCGTTCGGTTAAGCGGTTGGCACCTCTGGGTCCGAAATACGTTTCGGTCACTTACGGCGCGGGCGGGACGACGCGCGAACGAACGGTTTCGGCAATCAAAACCATTCAGGACCGCGCCCGCCTTAACGTCGCTGGTCATCTGACGGTGGTCGGGGCCAGCAAGGCCGAGACCTTGGATGTGGCCCGCGCTTACGCCCGAATGGGGGTTCGCCGCATTGTGGCGCTGCGCGGCGATGCGCTAAAAGGGCAAGATCAATTTACTGCGCATCCGGACGGGTTCCAGAATGCTGCCGAACTGGTCGCTGGGCTGAAAGACATCGGAGATTTTGATATTTCGGTGGCTGCGTATCCTGAAAAGCATCCTGATTCAGCGGATATGAAGGCAGACATCGGCAATTTGAAACGAAAGATTGACGCGGGTGCAAGCAGTGCCATCACGCAGTTCTTCTTCGAAAATGACGACTTCCTGCGCTTTCGTGATGCGGCGGCAGATGCTGGTATCTCTGCACCGATTATTCCAGGGATTCTTCCGGTGGAAAACTTTACCAAAATGCTACGCTTTGCCGATATGTGTCAAGCCAATGTGCCAGACTGGATGCATCAGGCGTTCCGTAACGCGGGCGACGATGCCGAGGTTCTGGCGACCGCCATATGTGCCGAGCAATGCGATGAACTTCAGGCCGAGGGAGTGGAGCATCTGCATTTCTACACGCTTAACAATCCCGATCTGGTTTACAACATCAGTCGTGCGCTGGGTTTTGAAGTGACTGGCGTCGATCTGGCGACGGGTGTGGCGCAGACGCAAATTAGGTAAAGAAGGGCGTCATGTGTTAACCGTTGGTGTTTATACCAAGCTTAGAATTTGCCAATGACGCCTTCTGAACACGACTAGATTACATTACACCGCATTAAATTTCCCGCATCTATTTCCGTTGAAGATCAAAATTTTGATATTTCCGTAACACCAAAATACTGGCGGTTATGTCTGAAAATGAATGTAGGTAACGACAGCTTGCCGTTTTGGGATTCCGACACTTGGTGTGGACTTGCAATTCACAGCTCGAAGGCTGAAGCTATGTTCAATGCACCTGAAGATCATCTCCCGTTCCTTTAACCGCCGTCTAACAATGGCATGAACTGGCTATTCCTGTAGCGCATCGCGGATCACTAAACTGGAATGGTGAAGTCGAAACTCACTCGGCTATCAGGACTACGGACGAGGATCCAAAAGGGCCCTTGATGGTATTAACTACCGCCGGATACATCTCGCAAGACGCGGAGACTATCGCCCGTATCCGTCGTTTCATGCGCGGCGTCGAAGACGTCATATACTTTTTTGGCCAAAAGGAAGGGCTCACGGTTTCCTTGTGGGAAAACGATGGTTCCATGATGAAATTAGCGTATTGGTAAGGTGTGCACCGCACACTGATGGATGAAAGTCGTGACGGATAAATTTTTGATCGCCGTTCTTTTTCTCGCACAAGGATCGTTGCCAGTTGTGGAAGCGGGGACGGCGACCCATTGCTTTCGATGAATTGATCGAGGTTGCCCATATGTCTCGCCTTGCACTGACCCAAGTTCCACTCTATCTTTAGCCCAAACACTGCGCCGAGTTCTGAGTGCGGAGAGATTGGCTGAAATTAATGACGGATCGTCATTCCCGTAATCCGAGGGGAAACTCGGGTGGCAAGCGGCGCAAGGCTGGCAAAAATGCTGTACTTGATCGAAAACCGCTTTATGCTGCGCTGGACCTTGGGACAAATTCCTGCCGGATGCTTATTGCAGAACCGGACGGAGCGCATTTCAATATTGTTGATGCGTTTTCAAAGTCTGTGCGCCTTGGACTTGATCTCGAGCGCACAGGTTCACTGTCCAACGCAGGAATTAACCGCACGCTCCAAGCCTTATATGTCTGTTCGCGAAAGTTGCGAAATATGGGCGTGAAAAACTCTCGCCTTGTAGCGACTGCAGCCTGCCGTCGCGCTAAAAACGGCGAATACTTTATGAACCGGATCCACAAGGAAACCGGCCTGACACTAGAGGTCATCAACCCTGCGGAGGAGGCCCGACTTGCCTTGGTTAGCTGTGCGCCCTTGCTCGAACCCCAAGCTGAACATGTTCTTGTAGTGGATATTGGTGGCGGTTCGACTGAACTGGTGTGGGTTGACCTAAGCGACGTGGATCCGGCCAACAAAGTAAAATCGATGATCAACCTCAAGCCCGGTGATATTTCGGCAACTGACTTGCCAGGGGCAAAGGTAATTGACTGGATATCGGTGCCGTTGGGGGTTGCTACATTGATGCAACGCTATTCGGATGTGCACGAAGACGGCGCGAAGTTTGCGCTGATGGCATGTCACTTCGAAGAAGCCCTTGAAAGCTTTACGCCATATCAAGATTTAGTGGACGAGGCAGTCTTGTCA
>JAPYON010000134.1 GCA_029938175.1 Paracoccaceae bacterium
GAGTGCGCCCATCTGGAAGATATGCGTCGGCTGGCAGCATGTCGAAAGATTTTGATACAAACAGTCCATCGTCTGCAATGATCGGAAAACCGGCAGGTGCGCCACCAACTTTTTCAATATCGCCCTTCCACTTCTTGTGATCTTCAACACCATCTACCGAAACTCCGATTACTTTGGTGTCGCGTTTGGCCCATTCATCGGCCAGTTGAGCGACCGCCCCGAACTCTGTTGTACAGACGGGCGTAAAGTCCTTGGGATGAGAAAAAAGGATCGCCCAGCTGTCGCCGATCCAATCGTGTAGGCCAAAGGTACCCTGGTCTGTTTCAACAGTGAGATCTGGAACAGTGTCGTTAATGCGAAGGCTCATGGCTTGGCTCCTTTGTCGGAATTCACACCCAAGGCCAATCAGCTCCTCATGAGCCAGTGGCCTTGAGTGTTCAGAAGCATACTCTAGACGAAGTCGCTATGGCAAGAATTGCCGAAATAAGTTTGAGCGTGTAATCTTTCGCAAGACTGTCTGACGTCAGCACCTATGGAACAGATTTACGTTATTGAATAAGGGAGGGTTTCTGTCTCATCGTAGCCTTTATTATCATCGGGGGTGATCGTTGGGATGGCAGCAACAGGCTGGGCCGTTAGCACGATTTGTATAATCAGTATTTTGGGTATAGATTATTCATCCACGGTTTTTTTGGCCTACACACGGAAAGGTATTGATCATGCCAAAAGGCTATATCATCGCGCATATTAGAGTTCGCGACAAAGATAAATTTGAACAATTCAAAACAATGTCTGGCCCAGCAATCGCCAAATATGGTGGCAAGGTTCTTGTTCGGAACCCTAGCCCTGAACCAAGGGAAGGTGAGTTGCGCGGCCTAAGTATTGTCATTGAATTTGAAGATATCGATGCCGCTCGACGCTTTTATGAATCTGATGAATATACTGCGGCCCGTTTAGTTAGGGAAACTGCATCAGACACTGACTTATTGTTGGTAGAGGGCGTCTGACAGGAGATTAAATCATGTGTGGCAGAACTCTCTCTTATTCAATACCGCAATTCTGTTCCATAGGGGCTGATGTGAATGCTCGGGGTGACGATTGCTTGACACCACTTCACTTTGCTGCACAGCACGGCACACCCGAAAACATTCAGGTGCTTATTGATTCTGGGGCTGATGTTTCGTTAACTTTAGATGAATAAATGGTTACCTTTGGCAGCCTGAATACCGCCCAACCTGAAGGAGCCATTCATGGCCTATCGAACACCATCTGAATTTGTCACAAAAATGATCGACGCAGGCGAAGCCAAAGTCTTTATGTCGACCAAAGACATCCTGGTACGATCCTATATGGCCGGGGCAATTCTTGCTTTGGCAGCCGCATTTGCTATCGCCATAAATGTTAATACCGGCCAACCCCTGGCGGGTGCAATTCTCTTCCCAGTCGGGTTTTGTCTTTTGTCTCTCTTAGGTTTTTATCTTCTAACCGGCGTATTTACGCTTGTTCCACTGGCGCTGATCGACAAACGCCCGGGCGTTACCATTGGCGGCGTTTTGCGAAATTGGGGACTTGTTTTTGTCGGCAACTTTGGTGGTGCGTTCACGGTCGCCATTTTCATGGCAATAATCTATACATTCGGCTTTTCAGAGGCACCCAATGCTATCGGTCAAAAGATTGGCGTGATTGGCGAAGCTCGGACGCTTGGTTACGCAGAACACGGCGCAAACGGAATGCTTACACTGTTTATTCGTGGAGTGTTGTGCAACTGGATGGTCTCCGCAGGAGTTGTAGCCGCGTTCATGTCCACACACGTTTCGGGAAAGGTTATCGCGATGTGGATGCCGATCATGTTGTTCTTCTACATGGGCTTTGAGCATTCCATTGTGAATATGTTCCTATTCCCGTCAGGTCTGTTGCTTGGTGGCGAGTTCACTATCTCGGATTACTTGATTTGGAACGAAATTCCGACGGTACTGGGAAACCTCGTTGGCGGTCTAACATTTGTAGGTCTGGCACTTTATTCAACTGTCCGAGAGCTAAGGTCTCGCTCGGACGACACACACGTATGAAAAAGGGACACCAACAGATCCCCTGTAAGGTACGGGGCCATTGAACACCTATCCCTGTATGAGATAGAGAGCGATATCAAATCACCTATTGGAGTAAAAAAATGACAATGCTGGGAACTTTCCTAAAGCCAATGCATCGAGAGGGAATAAAATTTGTGTCCTTCTTCACAATCGTCACTGCGTTATTGTTTTTACTTTCAAATATCTTCGGATGGATCGGCGTTGGGTTGACCGTCTGGTGCTACTACTTTTTTCGCGATCCTAAACGGACCACTCCGACAAGAGAGGGGTTGATCGTCAGCCCTGCAGACGGTGTTGTTTCACTTATCGAAAAAGCTGTGCCTCCCGCTGAACTAGGGATGCCTGAGCATGCATTAACCCGTGTCAGTGTCTTTATGAATGTTTTTAACTGCCATGTGAACCGCGCGCCAATTGCAGGGAATATCAGAGCCATTGCATATCGCCCCGGCAAGTTCTTCAATGCTTCGCTAGATAAGGCAAGCGTGGACAACGAACGTAATAGTCTATGCATTGAAATGTCCGACGGACGCCAAATTGCTGTCGTTCAAATTGCGGGGCTAGTTGCTCGGCGCATTGTATGTTTTGTTGAAAAGGACCGAGGCCTACAGACCGGAGAACGGTTTGGTCTTATCAGATTTGGCTCGCGTCTGGATGTTTACTTGCCTGACGGGGTGGAACCACTGGTTGCTATCGGGCAAACCATGGTGGCGGGCGAAACCGTTTTGGCCGACCTGCAATCTGGAGAGCCCGTTCGAGAAGGACGCACAGGTTAACCATGAATAAGAAAGTCAAAAAGCCCAAAGTAGAACTTCCTATCATCCAGCTTCTTCCGAATCTGATGACGATTGCTGCAATTTGTGCCGGACTTACAGCCATCCGGTTCGGATTTCAGGGTGCTTTTTCACTTGCAGTGCTGCTTATTCTAATTGCGGGCGTGCTGGACGGACTCGACGGGCGTGTGGCTCGGTTACTGAAAAGTGAAAGTGAATTCGGGGCAGAGCTTGACTCTCTGGCCGATTTTTTAAATTTCGGTGTTGCTCCGGCTTTTCTGATGTATCTGTGGGCCTTACAGGATATGCGGAGCGCTGGCTGGATTTCGGTACTTATTTTTGCTGCTTGCAGCGTCATTCGACTGGCTAGATTTAATGTGGGAAACAAATCTGACAGCACTGTAGAAGATATGCGATTTTTTACAGGCGTGCCTTCGCCTGCAGGCTCCTTGCTGGTTTTGCTGCCCATGTTCATCTCACTTCAATGGCCGGAAGCTCCGCTCATCCCTGACAGCCTAATAATTGTCTATATTATCTTCGTGGGTCTTCTTTTAATTAGCCGTATTCCAACATGGTCGCTTAAAGCTATGACTATATACGGCGATAATGTTAAATTTTTATTTGTCGGCTTTGTAATTGTTATTTCAGCACTCCTAACCTACCCTTGGATAACGTTGATCGTTGTGGATTTGGTGTATCTGGTTGGAATAATCTGGACTTGGCGGGCCTCTAAAAAGCCAGATAAACACACGTAATCTCAACAATGACAACTGACATGGCGCCTATCTGCCGTTTGC
>JAPYON010000025.1 GCA_029938175.1 Paracoccaceae bacterium
GAGCAAACGAGGCCTGTTTGGTGATAAGATTAGCGGGTGCGCTGGATGCGAGCACGCGTGGCGGTTTGGCTTTTGCGGCCGTCGCAGCCGACGATCAGGCGGGCGGTTAGTTCGCGTCCATCCACAAGTGAAACGGATGCATGGCCCTCAACTACCGACTGGCCAGTGACCAATTGCGGGGCGATATGTTCTATTAACGATTCGGCTTCCAGCGCTGCTAAAAGGGCCTGTCGCAGGAAGCGGTCCTCGATCATGTGGCCCATCGGGCCTTCCTCGATCTCGCGGTGGTCGAAGTGCAGGTGGAGCGGGGACACCCCCTCGCCAGCCTTACCGTCAGTTACGACGATGTCGAGCATGGGCTGGGTGTTTTCTACAATGCCAGACCAAATCCCAAGCGCCTTGAGCATGTTCACCGATGTCAGCGACAGCGCATAGGAATGGCCATCGAAGTCGGGGTCATCGCGCACGGCTTTGGGCATGGCATCAATCACGATGCTGCGAATGCCACCCGAAGCGAGGGCGAGGGCGAGGGCGGGACCGTTGAGGCCTCCACCAACAATCAGGACATCGGTATCAGTTTTCATAAGTATCAATATGATCGTGATTGCGGGTTTGTCCATATGGCATTAGCGTGCGGCCAGATAATTCTGGAGGAATCTATGGCTTATTGGCTGAAAATGACGGCATGTGATCTTGGGCGTGCGATCGGCGCAGGGGATATTGATCCGGTAGAGCTGTGCGAGGCGTTTCTGGAGGCAATTAACGCGCATGAATATCGTGACCGGATTTACGCACGTCTTACCGTCGACCGAGCGCGGGCGGAGGCGTTGGCGGCGTCAAAGCGGGCCAAGGCTGGAACGCGGCGTGGTTTGCTGGACGGAGTGCCGATTAGCTGGAAGGATTTGTATGACACGGCGGGCGTTGTGACCGAAGCGGGCACGGCCTTGCTGAAAGGTCGCGTGCCGGACGCGGATGCCGAGGTGTTGGCTAATGCGACGCGTGCAGGGCTGGTCTGTTTGGGTAAGACGCATATGACCGAGTTGGCGTTTTCGGGGCTGGGGCTGAATGATGTGACCGAGACGCCGCCGAATTCACATGACCCAGCCTTGGTGGCGGGTGGGTCGTCTTCAGGGGCGGCGACGTCTGTGGCTTTTGGGCTGGCGGCGGCGGGGATCGGGTCTGATACGGGTGGGTCGGTGCGCCTTCCGTCGGTTTGGAATGATCTGGTTGGCCTGAAAACCACGCATGGGTTGTTGTCTTGCGAGGGTGTAGTGCCGTTGTGTGAGAGCTTCGATACCGTTGGGCCTTTGTGTCGAACGGTCGAGGATGCGGCGGAGTTGTTGGCGGTTATGTCTGGCGAAGCCGCCCCGAATTTGACGGGCCTTTCGCTGAAAGGCACGCGGTTTATGGTGCTGGAAACGGTTGCTTTGCCGGGCTGTCGGTCGGAACCGTTGGCGGCGTTCGAACGTGCAGTGGAACGGTTGCAAACGGCTGGGGCCGTGGTCGAACGTGGAGAAATTACCGCAGTCGCCCGTGCGATGGAGCTGGCTGGAAGTCTGTTCACATCTGAGGCTTATGCGCAGTGGCACAAGGAAATCGAGGCCAACCCCGATGCGATGTTTCCGCCAGTGCGCGAACGTTTTCGGGCGGGCGCGGCGTATTCGGCGGTTGAATATATCGCTGGTTGGCAGGAATTGCGGAAGTTACAGGCGGAATATCATGCGATGACGGCCGGGTTTGATGCGGTTCTGGTGCCGTCTACGCCCATTCTTCCACCGAACATTGAGCGGTTACTGTCGGATCATGAATATTTCATCAGTGAGAATTTGATGGCTTTGCGCAATACCCGCATCGGAAACCTTATGGATTTGTGCGGTCTGACGTTGCCGACCGACACGCCGATGTGTGGCATCACAGCGTTGGCGGAGCCGTTCTCCGAGGCAAAACTGTTGCGCTTGGGTTCTGCGATGGAAAAGGTCGTGCGCGGGCATTGATGCCGCAATTGCTTACATGATTGGTTAAGCGACTGGACCTGAAGCGGGCTTAACTGTAAACTAAGTGGAACAAGGGGCAATTAGACCCCGTATGAGGCAGATATGCAGTATCCCACACGGTTTTCTAACCTGCCGGAGTATGCTTTCCCGCGTTTGCGTGCGTTGCTGGATCCCCATGCGGCGGGCGGCGAGGTTTTGCATATGTCGATCGGCGAGCCGAAGCACAAGTTTCCCGACTTTGTGCCCGAATTGCTGTTGCAACATGCCGACGGATTCAACAAGTATCCACCAAATGACGGCGCTCCGGAATTACGCGGGGCTATTGCGGCGTGGTTGGAGCAGCGGTTTGATTTGCAACCGGTAGATTCTGACACGCAGGTGTTGAATTTGAATGGAACGCGGGAGGGGCTGTTTAACGCGGCCCTTGCGCTTTGTCCTGAAGAGAAGAATGGGCAGAAACCAGTCGTTTTGCTGCCGAACCCGTTTTATCAATGTTACATGGTGGCCGCGCTGGCCGCGGGGGCCGAGCCTGTTTTTGTGCCGGCACCCGCGGATAACGGTTTTTTGCCGAATTTCGCGGTTGTGCCAAAGGATTTGCTGGAACGGACGGCGATTGTGTATATGTGCTCGCCTTCAAACCCACAGGGGGCGGTGGCCAGCAAAGCGTATTGGCAAGAGTTGATCGCACTGGGAGAGGCGTATGATTTCCGTGTTTTTTCCGATGAATGCTATTCCGATATTTATCGTGATACGCCGCCGACGGGGGCGTTGAGCGCGGCGCAAGATATGGATGCGGATCCCGAGCGGGTGCTGGTATTCCATTCCCTGTCCAAGCGATCCAATCTTCCGGGGTTTCGTAGTGGCTTTGCAGCGGGGGGGGGCAAATCCATCGCTGCGATGAAGCAATTGCGCAATTATACCGGTGCGCCAGTACCGCTGCCGATACAGATGGTAAGTGCTGCCGTGTGGGCAGATGAGGCACATGTCGTGAAAAACCGTGAAATGTATCAACGAAAGTTTGACATTTCGGATAGAATACTTGGAAACTTGGGCGGATACACTTCTCCGCAGGCCGGATTTTTCCTTTGGTTGAAGGCTGTCGACGGTGAAGCGGCCGCTTTGAAATTGTGGAAAGAGGCCGGCGTACGGGTTTTGCCTGGGGAATATTTGTCACGACCAAACGATCAGCGTTTGGGTGGCGGGAACCCGGGCGCCGAATATTTCCGAGTGGCCTTGGTAGCGGATGAACAGCAAATTGAGCGGGGGCTTTATGCCATCCGTGATTGTCTGGGTGACCAGATGAATGTGGGGGTCTAGGTCCAGATATGGTAGTGACAGCGACAAATGGTAAGCCGAAAAGCAAGAAGAAGTCGGCAAAATCGAAGGCAGAGACTGCGCTGCGAAAGCGCGGGTCCGAAGCCTTGGGCTTCCTGCTGGTACTTGTTAGTGCCGCTTTTGCGGTCTTACTGGCGACGTACTTTCCTTTGGACTCCAGCTTTTCGACAGCTACGGATGCTGCGCCACATAATATGCTGGGTGTTGTTGGGTCGTACATTTCCGATTCGATGCACAAAGCCTTGGGCTGGGCGGCGTACGGATTACCTTTGGCACTGTTTGTTTGGGGTGCACGGTTGCTGCTGCATCGTGGGCAGGAACGAGCATTGTGGCGGGCAATTGCAGTGCCGCCAGCGATTGCGGTCGCTGCGGCGTTTTTGGCGACGCATGTGCCCCCGACAAGCTGGGCCTTTGAATATGGTCCGAATGGGATTTACGGGTTAGGCGGAGTATTTGGAGACACGACAGTAAGCGCAATTTTTGTTATATTGCCGAGCGGGGTTGTTGGGCAAAATCTGCTGATCGCAACTTTGGCACTGGCTGTATTGATGATTTTGCTGGTGGTCTACGCGCTGGGCATGAACTGGGCCGAATGCAAGGCAAGTTGGCGTGCGATATGGCGCGGCTTTGTCTCGGCGTACTTCGGTTTACGGTGGGTAGCTATAAAAATTGTATCCGGTATCTTTGCAGTACTGTTATTTCTTGGGGTCAAGGGATTGGATGCAGCCCGCAAAGCGCGTGAAAACCGTCGTGCTCGTGCAGAAGAGGCTGCGGAACGGCGTCAGGCCGGCGAAGTGCAGGTATCTTCGGATGCACTACAGGTCTCGGAAGATCGCCTGGGTGCGCGGATTTCTGCGGCGGTGAAGGCACGGCAAATCCAAAGCCCAGGCATCCCGATCTTGGTTGGTGTGCAACGTGACGATGGTGACCTGCCCGATGATTATGACGCTGTAGATCGCGGCTCTATGATCTTGAAAAAGCCCGAGCCACGTGTGCAACATGCCGCGCCTAAGAAGAAAACCAAATCAGTGCAGGCGCGTAAGGAAGAACAACCAAGTCTGGCGTTGGAACCAAAAGAGGACGGCTATGAAACGCCGCCTATTTCTTTTCTAGCCAACCCGACCGAAATCGTGCGCCACACCTTAAGCGACGAAGCGTTGAACGAGAATGCGCGGATGTTGGAGAATGTCTTAGAGGACTATGGCGTTAAAGGGGATATCATCAAGGTTCGCCCCGGTCCTGTGGTTACCTTGTACGAACTAGAACCAGCTGCGGGCTTGAAAGCCAGTCGCGTGATTGGCTTGGCAGACGATATTGCGCGGTCCATGTCTGCGCTGTCGGCGCGTGTTTCGACAATCCCGGGGCGCTCGGTTATCGGGATTGAATTGCCTAATGATCATCGCGAGATGGTGCTGTTTCGCGAGCTTATCTCGAACAGTTCTTATGGTGACAGCAAGATGCAGCTGCCGCTGGCGTTGGGCAAGGATATTGGTGGTGATCCCGTGGTGGCGAACCTTGCGAAGATGCCGCATCTGCTGATTGCGGGTACGACAGGCTCGGGTAAATCGGTAGGGATCAACACTATGATCCTGTCGCTATTGTATACGCTTAGCCCGAAGGAATGTCGGATGATCATGGTTGACCCCAAAATGCTGGAGCTTTCGGTTTACGATGGCATTCCGCATTTGCTGTCGCCCGTTGTTACCGACCCCAAGAAGGCAGTTGTTGCCCTGAAATGGGCTGTGGCTGAAATGGAAGAACGCTACCGCAAGATGTCCAAAATGGGTGTGCGCAACATTGACGGCTACAATGGTCGCGTGAAAGATGCGCTGGCCAAGGGCGAGGGCTTTAAGCGCACAATCCAGACTGGGTTTGACGATGCAACTGGCGAACCGGTATTCGAAACCGAGGAATTCACGCCTGAAACCATGCCGTATATCGTTATCGTTGTGGACGAGATGGCCGATCTGATGATGGTCGCCGGCAAAGAGATCGAGGCTTGCATCATGCGCCTTGCGCAGATGGCTCGTGCTTCGGGCATCCACTTGATTATGGCGACGCAGCGGCCCTCGGTTGATGTGATTACAGGCACGATCAAGGCGAACTTCCCGACGCGCATTTCGTTTCAGGTGACATCGAAAATTGACAGCCGTACTATTCTGGGCGAGATGGGGGCCGAGCAACTGCTGGGTATGGGCGACATGCTTTACATGGCCGCTGGTGGCAAAGTGACACGCGTGCACGGGCCGTTTGTATCTGATGAAGAGGTCGAGGAGATCGTCAATTTCTTGAAGGCACAGGGCGAGCCGACCTATGTTTCCGGCGTGGTCGAGGGGCCGGAGGGCGAAGCCAGCGCCAACGTTGATGCATTGCTTGGGTTGGGCGGCAATACAAACGGTGAGAACGCGCTATACGACGAGGCAGTGCAGGTTGTGGCACGGGACCGGAAATGCTCGACATCCTATATCCAACGCAAACTGTCGATAGGCTATAACAAGGCCGCCAAAATTGTTGAAGAAATGGAAGAGAACGGCGTTGTCAGTCAGGCCAACCATGTGGGAAAGCGGGAAATTCTGGTGCCGGAAATCCAATAGTTGCCGATATCCGCCTATCGGCGCTATGTCGGGTTTAATAATGCATAAACGGGATATATGGTGTGTATATGTTGAAAAAAATCCACCACGCGGCGATAGGCGCTGCCCTTCTTGTTTTGTCTTGCAGTGCCGCAAATGCGCAGAATGCTGTGGTTGACGAAGTGAACACCTATCTGAACTCGTTAATTACCGCGCGGGCTGCATTCACGCAGGAAAGCGCCGACGGGTCGATCGCTACGGGGACGTTTTATCTGCAAAAACCGGGGAAGATGCGGTTTGAGTATGATGAGCCGTCACCTGCGCTGCTGGTTGCGGACGGAAGCGTGTTGGCCATTTTTGACAAGAAATCCAATCGTGGCCCTCAACGTTACCCGCAGTCCAGCACGCCCCTGTCGTTGCTGTCGCGGAGTAATATTGATATCCAGCGACCAAAGTTTGTGCAAAAGCTGGAAGCAGACCACACAGAAATTCATTTGACGTTATTTGATCCTGAAGCGCCGAACAACGGCAGCATCAAGATGATATTCAAGCGCAACCCCGTTCGGCTGGTTAAGTGGATCGTTGTCGAACGTTCAGGACTCGAGTCAGTTATCAGACTGGAGCCGATGACCACTAACATTTCGCTGAACAGTGCACTGTTCAGTATTCCGTTGACCATTCGCGCATTGGGGCAGGGCGGTTAAAGCAGGGCTTGTTTTTACGCGCCTGAGCGTCCAGAATCGAGACGAAACAGTTTCGATCGGGCGGCGCTTTGAACTATACTAAAACTCTGGAAACAGCTTTGGATGCTGCTGAATTAGCAGTAAACTTCGCGACGCACCTTAAGGCCGGCGATTGTGTATTGCTGTCCGGTCCAGTGGGGGCAGGGAAGACGCATTTCGCACGGTATATTCTTCAGACAATGATGGCGCGGGATGGTGCGGTTGAGGATATTCCTTCGCCGACTTTCACATTGGTTCAGGTATATGACACGTCGGCTGGAGAGGTGTGGCACACGGATTTATATCGTCTTACGCATGTGGATGAGTTGACCGAGCTGGGACTGGATGACGCATTCGACACTGCAGTTACGCTGGTCGAATGGCCCGACCGATTGGGTGACACGCGGCCTGCGCGGCATCTGGATTTGATGTTTTCGATGCCGGATCTGGACACGGATGTGCGGGTTCTTGATTTGGAATCTGTGGGTGATGGCTGGGATTGGCTGGCCAAGGTTTTCGCCGATGTTTGAGGTGCAGAAAACACCACGCGTTTTTGCTTTGCCGCTGGGTGTAAATTTCTCGGCGGCGTTTGTGGATGGATTGTTGGCGCGGCTGGATGGGCTGCCACCCGAGGCCTTAGCCAAAGTTGTGATCTATGTAAACACACGCCGTTCGAAGCGCGGGATCGAGGCGATTTTCGCAAATAACGGTGCAAGGTTGCTACCGGATATTCGGGTAGTGATAGACTTGGCGCGGGATCCGCGGTCCGCGCTGCCTCCCGCCATCCCCGCGCTACGCCGCAAGCTGATCATAGCGCGGTTGGTGGCGGCGTTCATCGAACAGCAACCGGACGTAGCCCCGCAATCGGCGGTGTTTGATTTGGCGGACAGTCTGGGTAAGCTGCTCGACAGCTTTCAGGGCGAAGGGTTGGCGATGGCCGCTCTGACGGATGTCGAGATGGGCGCTCAATCCGAACATTGGGAACGTTCGCGCAAGTTTCTGGAAATCCTTGACGAATACTGGAACAACCATCGCCCAGATAACGCGCCTGATGCCGAAGAACGGCAGCGCTCTGTTGCCGAAGGATATGCTGCGCTGTGGGCGATATCCCCTCCGAAACACCCGGTTATTGTGGCTGGATCTACTGGTTCGCGCGGGGCAACGGCGGTGTTTATGAAAGCAGTAGCCGCCCTGCCACAGGGGGCTATTGTGTTGCCCGGTTTCGATTATGACACGCCGGATAATGCGTGGGAGGCAATGGCGGCCGATCATCCACAATTCGGGTTTGGACAATTGTCTGCGAAGCTCGAGTTTACCATAACTCCACCTTTGTGGGCAGATGTTTCTGCCGCGCAAGCCACCCGTAACAAATTGGTATCACTGGCATTGCGGCCCGCGCCTGTGACGGATCAATGGCTGCAAGAAGGCCCACGTTTAGCTGCTGATCTGCCGTGCGCTTGCAAAGATATGACTCTGATCGAAGCGTCCAGTCAGCGCGCTGAGGCTGAGGCGATTGCCATTCGCCTTCGTCAAGCGGCGGCCGATGGGCAAAAGGCGGCGCTGGTGACGCCGGATAGGGTGTTGGCAAGGCGTGTGGCTTCGGTACTGAAGCGGTGGAACATATCGCCAGATGATTCCGCTGGTCGACCGTTACCTTTGGCCCCACCGGGAATATTTTTACGCAGGATTGTCTCACTGATCGGTGCACCATTGACGCCTGAAGGGTTGTTGGCGATCCTGAAACACCCGCTGTGCGGGGGAATCGGCGGGCGGGCCGATCACTTGCAACTGACACGAACGCTGGAACTTGAAAAGCTACGCGGTGGGGCACCGTTTATTGTTTGGAATTCCCTGTCTGACTGGGCGGTTAAGGCGGATGCGGTGGCGTGGATAGACGGGATTCATGCGGCGTTGTTGCCGGTCCTTAATGCGCCAACCACAGCAGGTTTACCTGACTGGATTGCGCTACATCGCGGCGCGGCGCAGCAGTTATCGGCAGGATTGGACGCCGTCGGTCCGCTTTGGGATAAAGAGGCGGGTGAGGCTGCGAGCGAGGCCTTTACCGCCTTGGAAAAAGAGGCCGCTTATGGTGGTGTCATCCCTGTGGCGCAATACCGCGCGCTTTTTCAATCGGTCTTGAATAACGAAGAGGTCCGTGACGAGGCTTACCGACCCCATCCGGCCATAGCGATTTTGGGGACGCTGGAGGCACGAGTGCAATCTGCCGATTTGGTCATTCTGGGTGGCTTGAACGAGGGTATTTGGCCTTCGACCCCGCAGCCCGACCCCTGGCTAAGTCGTGATATGCGTCGTCAGATAGGGTTGCCGTTGCCCGAACGTCAAATAGGGCTGTCCGCACATGATTTCCAGCAGGCGATCGCCGCGCGGCAGGTGGTGCTGAGCCGTGCAATCAGGGATGGAGAAGCGCCGACGGTGGCTTCGCGTTGGGTGATACGGCTGTTGAATTTGCTGGAAGGATTGGGTGAATATGGCTCGACAGAATTGGCGAATATGCGCTCGCGTGGCAATGTTTTGCTGACCTACGCCGACGCGATGAACGTGCCTAAACATGCGGTTGCACCGGCGGCTCGCCCGTCGCCAAGCCCTCCGGTGGACGCGCGGCCAGACAGCCTGTCGGTGACGCGAGTCGAGACGTTGATTCGTGACCCCTATACTATTTACGCCGAAAAAGTCCTGAAGCTGCGTGCGCTTGACCCGCCGGGCAAAGAAGCTGACGCGCGCGAGCGTGGGACCGCTTTGCACAAGGTTCTGGAGGTGTTCATCGAGCGCACCAAAGGCGGTTTACCTGAAAACGCCGAGGAAATTTTTATCGAAACGGCCCGCGAAGTTCTGGACGAACTTGTTCCGTGGCCTAGTACACGGCGGCTGTGGTTGGCGCGCTTGAAAAAGATTGCAAGATGGTTCGTTGCGGGCGAACACATCCGGCGTGAACGCGCCCCCCCCCTTATAACGGAGGTGTCTGGAAAGCGGACCGCTCAAGGCTTCACGCTAACAGCCAAGGCTGACCGGATCGACGTGTTGCCCGACGGACGCTTTGCGATCTATGACTATAAATCCGGCGGACTACCATCACGAGCGCAAGCGGCAAAGTTTGCGGTGCAATTGCCGCTTGAAGGCGCGATTGCCCAAGTTGGTGGATTTGAAGGGATTGCCAAAGGGCAGGTTTCCCACCTTGAATTGATAGGTCTGGGTGGCGGCGGGAAAGAGCTGTCCTTAGGATTTGAGGATGCAGAAATCAACGAAATCTGGATGCGGTTGCAGGAATTGATCGCGAAATTTAGCAGCGCGCAGATGGGCTATACCGCGCGGATGCGGCCAGAACAGATCAAATATGCCAGCGATTTTGACCACCTTTCGCGCTATGGCGAGTGGCAAAACGGCGATCCGTTCAAAGCGGAGGCGGTGGAATGAGCGCAATCGAAAAGGCCTCGGCAGCGCAGGTGCAAGCGGCGATTCCGGTGCGCTCGACGTGGGTTTCGGCGAATGCTGGATCGGGTAAAACGCGCGTGTTGACCAACCGTGTGGCGCGCCTGTTGCTATCTGGGTGCCCACCGCAGAAAATTTTGTGCCTGACCTATACCAAGGCTGCCGCAGCCCAGATGCAGAATCGTCTTTTCAGCAGTCTGGGCGCGTGGGCGATGAAGCCGGATGCCGAGTTATGTAAGGCGTTGAGGGAACTGGGCGAGGTTGATCTGGACGCAGACCGCTTGCGTTTGGCGCGCACGTTGTTTGCCCGCGCGCTGGAAACGCCGGGGGGGCTGAAAATCCAGACGATCCATTCGTTCAGTGCCGGAATTCTACGACGCTTTCCATTGGAGGCCGGCGTTTCACCTCAGTTCGTCGAGATGGAGGATCGACAGGCCAAGCAATTGCGTGCCGAGATACTTGAAGAGATTGCGCTCGAAAACGGCGCTGTGTTTGACGGAATCGCGTGGCATCTGACCGGTGACGATGTCGAAGGTTTACTAAGTGGCATTCTGAATCTGCGCGACATGTTTGGCACATTTCAAGAAGACGCCACCGCAACGGCTTTGGGTCACATAGTTGGTCAGACGGATGAAGGGATTTTGGCGGCTGTGATGCAGGGCGTTAGTGATGACGCCATTGATCGGTTGGCAGCAGCGATGGCAGAAGGTGGGTCCAAGGACCAGATGTTTGCGACCAAGATTGGTGGCCGTAGGGCGCTCTCTGCCAGCGATGCGTTGAACCTCTATGAAAGCCTGTATCTGACCAAAGAAGGAACTGCCCGGGCCACACGGGGGTTTCCGACCAGGTCGGTGTTGAAGACCAACCCGTGGGTTGCAGAAATGATGGAGTCTTTGAAAGATCGCATGGTTATTGCGCGCAACCAGAGATTGGCGCGGCTAGCTTTCAACCGCGCGCTGGCGCTGCATGTTTTTGCGCGAGAATTCCTGACACGCTATGACCAGCGTAAGGCAGGTCTGGGAAAACTGGATTTTGAGGATTTGATTCAAAAGGCACGCAGCCTGCTGGAGCGTTCGAACATGGCCGCATGGGTTTTGTACCGTCTGGATGGCGGTATTGACCACATTCTTGTGGACGAAGCGCAGGACACATCCCCTGCGCAGTGGGACATTGTGCGGATTTTGGCGGAGGAGTTCCACGCCGGTATAGGGGACCGTGAAGCGCCGCGTACCGTTTTTGTGGTGGGAGACGAAAAGCAGTCGATCTACTCGTTTCAGGGGGCTGATCCAAAGGCGTTTGGCGCGATGCGGGTGTGGTTCTCGGATCGACTTTCGCAGGTTGCGCAGGCGTTGCACCAGACCGAGTTGCTGTATTCATTTCGGTCTGCCGTGCCCGTTTTGGCGGTTGTGGACAAGCTGTTTACAGGGGATGCGCGCGAGGGGCTTGAGGGCGATATCCTGCACCGTGCTGTACATTCTGATATGCCCGGTCGGGTCGAGCTGTGGCCCTTTGTCATAAAGCCGGAAAAACCCGAGGAAAACCCGTGGTATTTGCCGGTAGATTCTCGCACGCCGGATGATCCGCGACTGAAGTTGGCTGAAGCGGTTGCAGAGCGGGTGGCGGGATTGATTGAAACTCGGCACCTGTTACCGGGCAGTGATCGTGCGGTTTCGGCGGGAGATTTCCTGATTTTGGTCCAAAGCCGGGGAACGCTTTTTCATGCGATAATAAAAAGGTTAAAGGCGCACGGTGTTGATGTGGCAGGTGCAGACCGCCTGAAGATCATCGAGGAAATCGCCGTTAAGGATTTGTTGGCGTTATTGCAGTTTATGTCAACGCCCGAAGATGATTTGTCGCTTGCGGCGGCCCTGCGCTCGCCCCTGTTCGAATTTTCCGAGCGTGATTTATACAAGTTGTTGTATGGGAGAAAAGGCACGTTGTGGCAGTCCTTATGGACGTATCGCGAAACGTGGCCCGAGGCCTATACTGCCTTGGACAAGCTTCAAAATCAGGCGGATTTCTTGCGCCCGTATGACTTGCTGGAAGAAGTGTTAACCAAATACGACGGACGCCGAAATCTGGTCGCGCGACTGGGGCATGAGGCCGAGGACGGGATTGACGAGCTGCTTAATCAGGCATTGCGTTATGAAAGTGTCGAGGCGCCGTTACTGACGGGTTTTCTGGGTTGGATCACTTCGGATGACGTCGAGGTAAAACGCCAGATGGATGCCGCCGGCGATCGCGTTCGGGTGATGACCGTGCATGGGGCGAAGGGGTTGGAGGCGCCGATAGTGATCTTGCCAGACACAACAAAACGCCCCGAAGGTAGTCATGCACCTCAGGTGGTTTCAGTGGCAGATTTGCCAATGTGGAAGGCCTCGGGTGGGTCGCCACATGCTCTTGTAGCAGTCGAGGATGATCGTAAACAGTTGGTCCGTGAGGAGAAACGGCGGCTGTTATATGTTGCCCTAACACGTGCCGAGAAATGGCTAATCGTCTGTGGGGCCGGAACATTGGACAAAGAAGGCGACAGCTGGTTTCAGCGTGTCGAACTGGCGATGCGCGCATGCGATGCGCAAGCAGCAGCAGCCCCTGATGGCCTGACGGGCGAGACTTTGGTTTTGGAACAGAATTGGAGCGACGCAGCTGTCCGTAAAAGCGCTTCGTTGGCAAAAAATCTCTTGGTGATGCCGGAATATATGACCGATCTTGCACCCACGCCGGATCGTGCGGCTAAAACCTTGTCGCCCTCGAATCTGGGTGGCGAGCATGCTTTGAGCGGCGAGGCGGATGATGAAGAAACTGCCAAAAATCGCGGCAACCAGATTCATCTTTTGCTCGAGATTCTACCCGATGTTCCTTCTGGCGAACGTACAAAAGCTGCTGAGCGATTGCTTAACGACGAACACTGGTGGGAAATCTATGATGAGGTAAAGGCCGTTCTGGATGCGCCTGAGTTGCAGGCAATTTTTGTTGATGGTGTACTAGTAGAAGTGCCCGTGACGGCACCGATAGCGGAACTGCGCGGTGAGCGGATTCTGGGGCATATCGACAGGCTGCTGATCACCGACACCGAAGTTCTGGCGATAGATTTCAAATCCCACCGCCAAATCCCCGAATCTGCAGCGGATACCCCCGAGGCAATATTGCGGCAAATGGGGGCGTATCGCGCGGCGCTGACGCAGATTTATCCGGATCGGAAGGTAAAAACAGCGATTATCTGGACTCGTCGCGCAAAGTTGATGGAATTATCCGAAAAAATTACGACTGATGCATTGTTGCGTGCCGCCGCTTCTTGACGGTTAGCCCTCGCGTGCCTAGGTTACATTCAGAAACGCAAATATTTGTTTAGGAGATGCCTTATGGCCACTGTTACTGTTACGGACGCGACGTTCGAAGCCGAAGTTGTGAATTCCGATATTCCCGTAATCGTAGATTTTTGGGCGGAATGGTGTGGCCCATGTAAGCAGATCGGGCCAGCTCTGGAAGAACTGTCCGCTGAGTATGATGGGAAAATCAAAATCGTTAAGGTTAACGTTGATGAAAACCCGGCTTCACCAAGCCAGATGGGCGTTCGCGGCATTCCGGCATTGTTCATGTTTAGCGGCGGTAAAGTTGTGTCAAACAAAATCGGTGCGGCACCTAAGGCTAGCCTGAAAAGCTGGATCGACGAAAGCATCTAGGCTGATAAAAATATGATATGAAAGGGCCGCTATCTTCGCGGCCTTTTTCGTTTCAGGGGTTTCGCCGCGCGAGATTCTGTGATCGAGTGACGCCGAACGAACCTTCTGTTTCGAGGCGCAAAATGCAACATAATCTTAAAACTGGCGGCCAGCTTTTGGTCGAATGTTTGCAGGCTCAATCCGTTGCGCGGGCCTTCGGTGTGCCAGGTGAAAGTTACCTAGCGGTGTTGGACGCGTTGCACGATGTGCCCGAAATCGAAATGATCGGCAACCGGAACGAAGGTGGTGCGGCCTATATGGCGGCGGCACACGGGAAACTTACAGGGACGTCGGGGATTTGTTTCGTAACGCGTGGGCCCGGCGCAACGAACGCCTCGATCGGGGTGCATACGGCGATGCAAGACTCAACGCCGATGATCCTTTTTGTGGGACAGGTTGGCACCGATATGAAGGGCCGCGAGGCGTTTCAGGAGATTGATTACAAGGCGTATTTCGGATCAGTTGCGAAATGGGTGACCGAGATTGATGACGTTGACCGCATCCCCGAAATCATGGCGCGAGCCTTTGCTACGGCCCTTTCAGGGCGGCCCGGTCCGGTGGTGATCGCGTTGCCCGAAGATATGTTGACCAGCATGACGACTGCTTCTGCCGGACCTAAGGTCAAAGTGGCGGAGGCTGCGCCAAGTGTCTCGGCGCTGGACGGTATTCGGGAGATATTGAGCAAGGCTAAACGTCCGTTGGTGATCGTGGGCGGTGGCGGTTGGAATGATGCGGGTCGCGCGGCGTTTAAATGGTTTGTCGAGGCTAATCACTTGCCCGTCGCTTGTGCGTTCCGGTTTCAGGATATTCTAGACAACTACTCGCCAAGCTATATCGGCGACGCGGGGTTGGGAAAAACACCCGCCATGCAAAAGGCATTGAACGAGGCCGATGTGATTTTTGGTGCGAACATCCGTTTTGGAGAAAACACCACAGATGGGTTTGAGCTGTTTGAAGTGCCGGACATGGCCGCTACGTTGATTCATAGTCATGCCTCAGATGGGGAGCTTAACAAGATTTATACTGCAGACTTGCCAATACACGCAGGCCCCAATGAACTGTTTGCCGCGCTGAGTGATACTGTTGTTGATACTCCGTGGGCGGAAAATACTCAGGCGGCACGCGCGGCGTTTCTTGAATCTATCAAGGTTCCACTGCAGCCTGGTGGCGTTGACATGGGGGAAATTATCCGTTTCCTTCAGGACGATTTGCCCGAAGACGTAATCCTGACAAACGGGGCGGGGAATTTCACGATATGGCATAATAAGTTCTTCCTTTATGGTGATAAGGCTCGCCTGATTGGACCGCAATCCGGCGCGATGGGCTATGGTTTGCCAGCAGCAATCGCGGCGAAGGCTGAATATCCTGACCGCATGGTGGTTTGCATCGCTGGCGATGGCGATTTCCAGATGAACTGTCAGGAATTGGGTTCCGCCATGCAGCACGGGATTGCTCCGATTGTGTTGATTGTGAATAATGGCACTTACGGCACGATCCGTATGCATCAAGAACGCACGTATCCCGAACGCGTCAGCTTTACCGACATCAAAAACCCCGACTTTGTGGCGCTGGCAAAGGCCTATGACTTTCAAGCCGAACTTATCACCGAGACGGCCCAGTTTGCCGATGCTTTCGCACGGGCCAAGCGGTCAAAAACCGGTGCAGTACTGGAACTGGTGGTCAGCGCTGAATCCCTTACTCCTCGTGCCACACTTTCCGATTTGCGGGCGCAGGGTCTAGCTAAACAGGAGGGATAAATGCCTGAATTTAATCGTATTCTTATTACAGGTGCGGCCGGCAGCCTTGGCACGTACCTGCGTCATGGGCTCAAACACCTGACCACACATATGCGTCTTGTCGACCGTGTTGACATGGGCGAAGCCGCCGAGGGCGAAGAGCTGATCGTCATGGATCTCTCGGACCGCGAGGAGGCAATCGAGATTACCAAAGATGTGGACATTATCATCCATTTTGCAGGTGTTCCCCGCGAGCAGAGCTTCGATGAGATTATGACGGATACCCTACCCGCCGCCTATCACATGTATGAAGGCGCGCGGCTGCACGGTGCGAAACGGGTGGTTTTTGCCAGCTCGATTCACGCTGTCGGATTTGCCGAAGTGGACAGCGTGCCGGACACTACAGGGCGGCATCGGCCTGATACGTTCTACGGTATGACCAAGTGCTTCATCGAAGACCTAGGCAGCCTTTACTGGGATAAATGGGGTGTTGAATCTATGAATTTGCGGATTTGCTCGTGCTTTCCTGAACCTGCCGACCGCCGAATGTTGTGGAGCTGGCTAAGTTTCGACGATTGCGTGCGTTTGACTGAGGCAGCGATGACTACGCCACGGGTGGCGTTCTCGGTGATTTACGGGACGTCGGACAATGCGCAACGGGCTGTTTCCAACGATAAGGCAACCCACATCGGATATCGCCCACAAGACAGCGCCGACGGATATGCCGCCGAGATTTTTGCCAAGACCGAGCGCCAAGACCCGAACGCCCGCGTAGCCCGTGTTGTTGGCGGCTGGTTTACCAACCACCCGCATCCAGCCGATGAACCGGCCGATGAAAGCTGATGTTGTAATTTGTGGCGGCGCGGTCATTGGCAGTGCCGTTGCATATTTCCTGAAAACTCTGGGGTTCGACGGGCGCGTTCTGGTGATCGAGCGTGACACAACCTACGCCCAATCCTCGACCGCATTGTCAGCCAGCGGGATACGGCAACAATTTTCGAACCGTTTGAACGTGCAAATCAGTCAGTTCGGGGCGGCGTTTATCAAAGCAGCGCCAGAGCGTTGGGGCGTGGATTTGAACCTGCAGGAGAACGGCTATCTGTATCTGGCTGGTACGCCTGAGGGGGCGAAGATATTGCGGAAAAATCACGCGGTTCAAAAGCGTGAGAGGGCGGATGTGATCTTGCTTGAGCCCGATCCCCTAGCTAAAAAATTCCCACATTTACGGCTGGACGATATCGTTTTGGGGGCACACGTTCTTGCGAACGAAGGCTGGTTTGACGGTGTCTGCCTAATGCAAGGCTTTCGCGAGGGCGTCGAGTATCTGGCGGACGAGGTTGTAAGTCTCAGCACTCAAAACGGCAGAATCGCAACCGTTCATCTGGCCAGTGGGCAGGCAGTGGAATGCGGCATTTTCGTTAACGCTGCCGGACCGCGCGCTGCGACGGTCGCTGCGATGGCGGGGATCAGCATCCCAGTTGAGGCACGCAAACGCACGAATTTTCTGTTCGACTGTATGGAACCACCACAAGATAATCTGCCCTTGATGATCGACCCATCCGGCGTCTGGTGCCGACCCGAGGGCAAGCATTTTCTGACCGGGTGCACTCCCGTAGAGGATCCCGCTGTGGCGTTCGACGATTTTGAACCGCGCCATATAGAATTCGAGGAGGTCATCTGGCCGGTTCTCGCCGCGAGGTCTGAAAATTTCGAGGCGATCAAGCCGATCCGCTTTTGGGCGGGACATTACGCCTATAATACGCTGGACCAGAACGCGGTCATCGGGCCGCATCCAGAGATAACGAATTTTCTGTTTGCCAACGGATTTTCCGGCCACGGTTTGCAGCAGTCCCCCGCCGTGGGCCGCGCTTTGGCCGAGTGGATTTGTTTTGGAGAATACCGTAGCCTCGATCTCTCGCCGCTTGGGTTTGAGAGGATCGTAACGAACACCCCATTTCTGGAAAAATGCGTGATATGAACTGGGCAGCCCCCACGGCAAGTGAACTTTACCACGCAAATGACGTCTCGTGGCCTCCCATTGCGATGCGCCGTTGCGGGCCGTTTATGATCCGCAAAGGCGGTGGGGGTGGGCAACGTGTCTCGTCCACTTCGTTGGTTGACAAAGATTTTCTGATTTCGGATATCGAAGCGGCTGAACAAGCTACGGTCGCTTTGCGTCAACCCTTGCTATTCATGATCCGCGACAACGATCAAAAACTGGACGTGGCACTGGAGGCGCGCGGGTATTTCATCAAAGACCCCGTCACGTTGCTGGCTGGCCCCTCGGCCCGACTGGCGGAATATGACCCCAAAGGTTTGGTCGCGATTGATGCCCCTGAACCGCTGGCCATTATGACCGAAATATGGGCTGCGGGCGGAATAACCGAAGGGCGAATGGACGTAATGCGCCGCGCCGCCAATCCAAAGGCATGCTTTCTGGGCCGGATTGAGGATCAACCCGCTGGGGTGGCGTATCTGGCGTGTGACGGCAATATCGCCATGATGCACGCGCTTGAAATACTGCCAGACAAACGCCGCAAGGGTTTGGCCAGATCAATGATGGGGGCGATGGGGGCGTGGTCCGCCCGCAACGGGGCGGGTACGATCAGTCTTGTTGTGCTTTCAAGCAACAAGGCCGCGATTGACCTTTACCGATCCATCGGAATGGTCGAAGTTGGCACATATCACTACCGCAAAAAGGATGTCACATGACCGATCTTCCAACCGCCCTTAACCTGCCTGTTGTTGACCCTCTGCCGGAGGGAACAGCGAAGTTCTTTCGTATTTGCGAGGAAAAGCTGGGGATGATCCCGAATGTGCTGGTCTCTTATGCGCATAACATCGAAAAGCTAAACGCGTTTTCGGGGATGTATAACGACTTGATGCTTGGGGATTCGGGCCTTAGCAGGCTGGAGCGCGAGATGATCGCGGTCGTTGTCTCCGCCGTTAACCGTTGTTTCTATTGCCTTACTGCACATGGTGCGGCGGTGCGGCAGCTCTCGGGCATGCCGGAACTAGGCGAAGCGTTGGTGATGAATTACCGTGTAGCCAAACTGGATGCCCGCCAACGTGCCATGCTGGATTTCGCGGCGCTGATGACCGAAGAGAGCGATCGGATCGAAGAAACTAACCGTCAAAAACTGCGCGACGTTGGTTTTAATGACGCCGACATTTGGGACATCGCGGCGGTGGCGTCGTTTTATAACATGTCGAACCGCATGTCGTCAGCTATTGCGATGGAGCCCAATCCTGAATATCACGGACAGGCACGGTGAATAAACGAGGCGCATCATGGCGTTAGTCACAGCTAAAGGGGTCGAGGTACGCGTGGGTAACAAGCGGTTGTTACACGATGTAGACCTGCGGATAGAAGCTGGCGAGATTGTTACCGTGATCGGTCCCAACGGCGCCGGAAAATCCACTTTGCTGAAGGCTATTATTGGTGCGGTTCCGATTGGTTCAGGGCGAATTGATAAGCGGGCAGGGTTGAAAATTGGCTATACACCGCAAAAAATCCAGCTAGAGAAAACGATGCCCATTTCTGTGGGGCGATTCCTGTCTTTGGCGGGCAGTTTTTCCAAAGGGGCGCGGTCCGAGGTATTGGATAAAACTGACGTAATCCGCCTGCGCGACGCCCAGATGACTGATCTGTCGGGTGGCGAGTTCCAGCGCGTTCTGCTGGCTCGTGCCTTGTTGCGTAAGCCCGACTTGTTGATACTGGACGAGCCTACACAAGGTCTGGACCAACCCGCCGAGGCGCGTTTCTATCGTCTGCTGGCCGAAGTTCGCAAGGAAACTGGGGCCGCGGTGCTGATGGTCAGCCATGATCTGCACGTGGTAATGGCGCAGTCCGATCAGGTGGTTTGCTTGAACGGTCACGTCTGCTGTTCCGGCGCGCCTGCGCAAGTTTCGGTGGATCCAAGTTACAAAGAACTGTTCGGCGTGCGGGCCGAGTTGGCGCTTTATGAACATAATCATGATCACAGCCACGATCACAGTCATGACCACGGGGAGCATTCGCATGATTGATGATTTTCTTGTGCGGGCATTGATCGCAGGCGTCGTAATCGCTCTTGCCGCCGCACCGCTGGGTTGCTTGATCGTTTGGCGGCGTATGGCGTATTTTGGTGATGCAACGGGCCACGCTGGATTATTAGGCGTGGCGCTGGGGTTGGCGTTTGGCCTGCCAATGATGGTCGGTGTTGTGGTTCTGGCCGCTGCGATGGCCTTTATGGTTAGCTATGCAACGCGGCGCGGGGATTATGGCGTAGACACGGTACTCGGCGTTTTCGCCCATAGTGCGTTGGCCATCGGGTTGGTTGCTGCTGCGCTGTTACCTGGTGTGCGCTTAAACCTTACCGAGACCCTGCTTGGTGACATTCTTTCGGTTTCTTGGTCGGATATCGCGCTTATTGCGGTTGGCTCTGCTGGAATAGTAGCCGTTATGGCGTGGCGCTGGCGCACATTGTTAAATGGTACTCTTAGCCCTGAACTATTGGTTGCCGAGGGTGGCTCTTTGATGCGGGATCGTCTGACGTTCACACTGACATTGGCGCTGTTTGTAGCGCTTGCGATGAATTTGGTTGGCGTATTGCTTATCACTGCGATGCTGATTTTGCCCGCAGCTTCTGCGCGTCCTATGGCGCGCTCGCCCGAACAAATGGTGGCGATTGCGGCTGGTATCGGAATTGTTGCGGTCGGAGCGGGTTTGCAATTCAGTTGGATCACAGACGCCCCCGCAGGCCCGTCAATCGTGGTGATGTCCAGCATCGCGTTTATCCTTTCGAACTTCTGGAAACTTCTGAGAAATTAGGAATTATTGATGCGAACCGGCTTTGTATTCTTGACGCTGGCCTATATGCTCAGCCAGTTTTATCGCGCAATTTTGGCAGTAATGACTCCGGTTTTGGGCGCCGATCTTGGTGCGACCGCTGCCGATCTGTCG
>JAPYON010000135.1:0-2775 GCA_029938175.1 Paracoccaceae bacterium
ATTTTAACACTTTCAGCCGCTTTCTTTTATCCCCTCATGAGAAATTCGGGCTAGACTGCCCCTTGATTCACAACAGATAATAGATCACCTGCTCAATGGGGGCAGGGGGCTTCTGGGCACACCAATTAATCATGGTTGGTGCCGATAACATGCTGGAGAATATTTTGATTAGTTGCCCCAAGTGTGAAGGGGTGTGAGTATGGTGCTACTATGATTTCCCTGATGATTGACCTAAAGGAGAAGCTCATGAAATGTCCAGTATGCGAGAGTGTTGATCTGACGATGGCCGATCGACAAGGTGTGGAAATTGATTATTGCCCCAAATGCCGGGGCGTGTGGCTGGACCGGGGGGAGCTGGACAAGATCATCGAGCGTAGTGCCGTAGAACTGGCGCCGCCACCACGTCGCGAGCCAGAACCCCGAGGCTATGACAAGCACGGCGGTTACGGCAAGCATGGAGGCCATGGCAAACATGGGTATCGCCGCAAGTCCTGGTTGTCGGAAATTTTTGATTAGACAGGTTTGTTCAGGCGGCGCAACTCGGGTGGACATGGGCCTGCCTGGTGTCACCGCGGCGCAGGATCCTTACGTCTGGACTTTGACCTGGGGCCTTGACGCGCACCGCGGTCATCTGGTGGTCAAGGATGCGATACGTTGTGTTGGCGGAGGTGAACGTCACCCTTAGAGGAAGCAAATCATGGGACATCATCTTTTCCGGCGACCCAAACACAGACGGTATCGCGACATGGGTGGGTATTATGAGGGCGATGACCATTCCGGCTATCGCGAACGCAGAGCCCTGCCGGTGCTGAATATTCCGACCTCGGTCATCGTGGCCGGGCTGGTCATATGGTCTGCGCTTTCGCTCGGCGCTTGGTGGCTGGTCGATCCGGTCCTCTCCTGGATCTCCGGTGCAGCCGGGCCACTGGCCGATACCGGAGCGGGGCTTGCGAAGTGGTTTGGCCTTGGGGAGGAAGCCACGGCTTTACGTGATGCGGCCAATATTGAGGGGCTGCTCGGCTGGGCGGGTGGATCGATTCATTTTCTTGTCAAGACGGTCGTTCTGCTGGTTTGGGTTGCAGGGCTGATCGCGCTGATTGCAATACCCGCTGTCCTGCGACGAGGACAACGGCGACAGTAGTGCCCGAAGACTGATCGGAACCACCTTGCGCATGACATCCGAACCTCCGGTCATGACCGGACCGCTTCTCTTTCTCGACCATGTCGAGAAATATGTGTTACGGCTCTCTGTCCTTTTCATTGCGGACAATGGCGAGTGCCCGGAGCCAATCGAAACGGTCCACGGCGTACATACAGCGGAAATCCTCGCGGAATACGATCATATGACCGTTTGGCGAGCACGCTTCGACCTGCCCGCAAACCGCTCGTCCTGTTATGCCTGGAACGGCCAAAGTTACTCCTTGGCAAGTGATTTTCGAGGCGATATACGGATCGCCTATGTGTCCTGCAACGGCGAGCAAATCGGCGATCTGGAGCGCGAAGGGTCCGAGCGCAATGCGATGTGGGCACGCCTGACAGAAGATCACCGGAACGCGCCGTTTTCCCTGCTGCTGCACGGTGGCGATCAGGTCTATGCTGACCAAGTCACCGAGGGTCACCCCCTGAGCGAGGACTGGCCCGAACATATCCCCAAGGATCCTTCGCGCGCCGATCTTGCCGATTTGCGCCATTATTTGCGCGAACGCTTCCTGGAGCGCTACGTGGCGCTTTATCGTGCGCCGGAATTTGTCTGGATCGCCGCGCGCGTGCCGTCTCTCATGCAGTGGGACGACCACGATATTTGCGATGGCTGGGGATCGCTACCGGGGTCGAAGACCGACACACCGGTCGGCCAAATCCTGTTTGATGTTGCCCGCGAGAGTTTTTTGACCTTTCAGCATGCCGCAGTAGATGGTGATCTGCCTGAACGGTTCCACGATCCTGCCGGGCTGCATCTGGGCTGGAGTGTTCGCACAGCCGGTCTGCGCCTCCTTGCACCTGATATGAGGTCGGAGCGTACGCGCCACGAGGTAATGGGGGACGGCGGCTGGAAGATGATTCGAGCTGAGGCCTCGACCCCGGTGCAGGGTCACACGTTCCTGATGTCCAGCGTGCCGTTGCTGGGTCCACGCCTGTCGGTGCTTGAGGCTCTGATGGTCGCCATCCCCAAAATGCAGAAATACGAGGACGATCTGCGCGATCAGTGGCAAAGCCGCGCTCACCGTGACGAATGGTGCGATATGCTTCGGGTGATCCGGGACATGGCGCTTGCCAACGGCCATGATGTCACGGTGCTTTCGGGGGAAATCCACCTGGCGACGCGTGCCACGATGAAGCTCGGCGCCGGTCGCTGGTTACACCAGCTGGTTGCCTCGGGCATTGCGCATCGCGCCCCGCCAAGGGTGTGGGCACGAATTCTGGGGGCCCTTGCACAATTTGGTGAATCGCCGCTCAAGGCGTGTCCGATCCGAATCCCATGTATCCCCGGTCAGAAGTCGCGCTATATTGCGGAACGCAACTATCTGGTGCTTGAGCGGCGTTCAGATATATGGCGCGCCCGTTGGGCTCTGGAAGAGAGCGGGATAACACCGCCCCTTATTCTGTGATAATAATCTTCACACATGTATGTAAGGCCGCTAGCGCGGTCGTCGGAGTTTGCGCAGCCGATGATCCAGCACCAATGACCTGTAAATTGTGTGTTATTACCTGCCTTTTTCAATCCGTCATTCACGTCAAGCAGAAGCTCGAACAAATGAACACGCCTTGTATCCCCAT
>JAPYON010000135.1:2785-3565 GCA_029938175.1 Paracoccaceae bacterium
GAAGAGTGGTCCGAGAGTTTGTTCGATCCACTTCATTGGGAGCTTCCTGCAACGGCTTCCTGTTGTCTGGTTGATTACACCGACATTTCCGCATTGGATACCCTACCCACGGGTGTAACAGGTGGAGCAAAACGAAATGCGAGCAAGCGCAGTGCGTTGAACACGACGACAATAGTCGACCCTTCGTGAACCGCCACCGCAGGTCCAATCCCAAGACCGAGAATCGTCGCGGGAACCAGCAAGGCAACAACGCCCAGGCTGAACCACAGGTTCTGTCGAATGATTGAGCTCGTCGACCGGCTCAACGCCACGGCGAAGGGCAAATGGTTCAGGTTATCCGCCATCAGAGCCACATCGGCGGTTTCCAGCGCGACATCCGAGCCCGCCGCGCCCATGGCAATGCCGACTGTGGCGTTCGCCATCGCGGGAGCGTCGTTGACGCCGTCGCCAACCATCGCTACTTTAGCCTCTGCGCGCAGTTTTTTGATCGTCTCCACCTTATCATCGGGCATCAGATCACCG
This sequence comes from Paracoccaceae bacterium, assembly GCA_029938175.1. Taxonomy (GTDB): domain Bacteria; phylum Pseudomonadota; class Alphaproteobacteria; order Rhodobacterales; family Rhodobacteraceae; genus NORP23. Next base: position 3,308 of record JAPYON010000135.1, read on the forward strand.
CGTGCCTCGTCAAGGCCGACAGCCCGCGCGACAGCGTCCGCGACCTGCTGATTGTCGCCAGAGATCATGATCATCCGGCGAATGCCGATCGTGCGCAGCGTCTCTATCACCGCCGGTGCCGCTTCGCGCGGCGTATCCATCAGCCCAATCACGCCAAGATATCGGTCGCCTTGGCGAACAACCATCGTGGTGCGGCCGTTCGCTTCCAATGCGTCTATTTGGATCTTCAGAGAAGGAGGAATGGCAGGGCCGCCAATC
>JAPYON010000136.1 GCA_029938175.1 Paracoccaceae bacterium
TCATGAAGAGTATCCCGCCGGCGGTTTTTCTGAGACCCTTATGCCACAATGCGGCGAAATGGGAAGGTCGCCAAAAACTTTGCGACAGAACCAACCGGTGCAGGGTTTCTCGATCGAGCAGAACGGTGATTTGAAAACTATCATGAATGCGTCTCGTGCAGCTAAAGACATGGTGCATTACGCATCTGAGTTGCAACGCGAAACATGTTCGATTGACGATCTGTGGATATCCACTAAATGTGGTGAATCCGATACGACAACTGGTTTGGGTTCTTGCCCGACGGTTGGTAACATGTACGATAAATTGCTACCCCTTGGCATATATGGCTGTTTTGGTGAAACTTCTGAAATTACTGGCGCCGAGCATATCTGCCAGAAACGGGCGATCAACGAAGAGGTTGGTGAGCGGTGGTACAAGATGTGGAAAGCCTATCAGGACGACGTGATTTTCGCGCACGCGACGGACGACCTTTCTGACAGCCAGCCAACAAAAGGCAACATCGAAGGTGGTTTGACCACCATCGAAGAAAAAGCTTTGGGCAACCTAGAGAAAATAGGTCGTACATCGCAGTTCATCGATATTCTTGAGCCAGCAGAAGCACCGCAATCGGGTAAAGGCTTGTACTTCATGGACAGTTCCTCGGCAGCAGCGGAATGCGTTACGCTGATGGCGGCGGGCGGATATGTTCTGCATACTTTCCCGACAGGGCAGGGCAATGTGATTGGTAACCCGATTGTTCCAGTGATCAAGATCACTGCGAACCCGCGCACCATCCGCACAATGAGCGAACATGTTGATGTTGACGTGTCAGGCATTCTTCGCCGCGACATGACGATCGACCAGGCTGGTGACGAGCTGATCGAAATGATCCGTCGGACTGCAAATGGTCGTAATACTGCCGCCGAAGCACTAGGCCATCGCGAATTCTCGATGACCAAATTGTACCGGTCTGCATAAATCATGCGTGTTGTTGTTTCCGAATTTATGGACGAATCTGCCCTCACGAATTTCGGCGACGGCTACACAGTAAACTACGATCCTGGTCTGGTTGATAACCGGGCCAGGCTTTTTGAAGGACTGTCGAATGCGGATGCTATTATCATTCGCAATCGGACACAGGTGGACAGCGAGTTGTTGGACGCTGCGCCTATGCTCAAGGTTGTTGGTCGGTTGGGCGTCGGTCTGGATAATATCGATCTTGAAGCCTGCAAAGAGCGAGGCGTTGAAGTGTGCCCAGCTGTAGGTGCCAACACGTTGTCTGTGGTGGAATACGTAATCGGCACGGCTATGGCGCTAACGCGCACTGCCTATTCTTCGAATGCTGCAATGATTGCTGGTGAATGGCCACGAAGTGTCTTGGGAAATGGTGGCGAAGTTTCCGGGCGCACAATTGGCCTGTTCGGATTTGGCGGAATTGCCCAAGCCGTCGCGAAACATGCCAAATCCTTGGGTATCTCGGTCGCGGCTTTTGATCCTTATCTTCCAGAAGATAGTCCAGCATGGGACGGTGTGAAAAATTGCACCTCAGAGGCATTGCTGGAAATTGCGGATATCTTAAGTCTACATGTTCCATTGACGAAAGAAACGGCCAGTATGATTGATTCTGATGCAATCGCAAAGATGAAATCCGGGGCGATCCTAATTAATACTGCACGCGGCGGAATCGTAGATGAAAACGCGTTAGTCTCCGCGTTGAAGTCGGGCAAATTGGGCGGGGCGGCATTGGATGTATTCGCAACCGAACCCTTAACTGCCGACGCCGGTGCTAAATTTGCCGATACACCGAACTTGATCCTCACACCGCATATTGCCGGCGTGACGTTCGAAGGCAACACGCGCGTAAGTTATGTGACAGTAGCGAGCGTTGTGCGCGTTCTGTACGGGGGTTAAACTTGGACCAGAGAATGAAAATCGAAGATGCTGAGGCGTTGGTTGCCAAGGCTCTGATGGCGAATATGGTGTCTGAACGAAATGCGTTGTCAGTAGCGCGCGCATTGGTTGCTGCTGAGGTCGACGGGCAATCCGGACATGGTTTCGCACGAGTTGCAGCGTATTCCGCGCAAGCAAGGTCAGGTAAAGTCGTTGGGGCTGCTTGCCCTTTCTATGAGCATAGCGGCGCAACCCTTATACGTGTCGATGCCCGCAACGGTTTTGCTTATCCGGCCATTGAACTTGCTATAGACGAGTTGGCAAGTTTGGCCAAGCGGTCGGGGATCGCTGCCGCTGCTATCGCAAATTCGCACCACTGTGGTCAACTTGGTGCACATGTTGAAAAGCTGGCTGAACGAGGTCTTGTCGCACTAATGGTCGCAAATACGCCCAGGGCGATGGCCCCGTGGGGCGGGAACAAGCCGCTTTTTGGGACTAATCCTATTGCTTTTGCAGCCCCGCGAAATAACGCGGAGCCGATCGTTATTGATCTGTCATTATCAAAAATTGCACGTGGCAAAGTTATGGCAGCCAAGAAACGTGGAGAGCCCATTCCCGAAGGCTGGGCGTTAGACTCAGACGGAAATCCAACGACCGATGCAGATGCTGCTCTAGCAGGAATGATGTTGCCTGCCGGCGACGCCAAAGGCTCCGCATTGGCACTGATAGTTGAAATTCTGGCGGCAACTATGACTGGTGCAAATTACAGCTATGAGGCCACTTCGTTCTTCGACGCAGAGGGCAAACCGCCGGGCGTCGGACAATTCATGATTGCTATAAATCCTAACGGAGCGCTTGGATTACTTTTTGGCGAACGATTGGAAGAGTTGGTTGCTGAAATTGAAGGCCAAGGCGACGCCCGACTGCCCGGAGCTCGCCGACTTGTGGCGCGTGCCAAATGTGCTGAACAGGGCGTTTTTATTGCGGGCCATCTACTGGACGAAATCGAAAGAACAATCTCACTATAAAACGGCGAATCAAAAGTAAGTAACTTAGGAGCAGTTCGCCGGATTGCAAACACCAGAGTTTCCTTTGGAAGAAATCGACAAAACTAAATGAGAAAAAAGGCATTGTCAGAGGAAACTCGCTTGATGTGAGGAGGGTAGCTGAATAACCTTATTGAATGGCAAAACCAAACCCTTTTCGCTACTTCAAAACATCTTCCGAAATCATCCGTCTTGCTGTGATTCTGTACGTTCGTTTCCCGCTGTCACTTCGAAATGTGGAGGATTTTCTTCATGAACATGGGATCGATACGAGTCACGAAACTGTACGGTTTTGGTGGAACCGTTTTGGTCCGATGTTCGCCGCCGAAATCCGACGGAAGCGTATAAGCCGAATGCGTTCTTACTCAAATTGGCAGTGGCATTTGGACGAGGTGTTTGTGAAGATCAATGGCGAAACCCACTATCTTTGGCGGGCTGTGGATCACGAGGGCGAAGTTCTGGAAACCTATGTAACAAAGAGGCGAGATCGCAAAGCGGCATTGAAATTCCTCAGAAAATTGATGAAACGTTACGGCTCTCCTAAGGTAATTGTGACCGATAGGCTCCGCTCATATGGTGCGGCAATGAAAGTAATCGGCAACGTTGATAAACAAGAGGTCGGCCGTTGGAAGAACAACAGGGCAGAGA
>JAPYON010000137.1 GCA_029938175.1 Paracoccaceae bacterium
GCACATACATAACCCGTCCGGTTTTTTGCGAAATCGGCAGGAAACAAGAGTAAGTTTCCCGGCGCTCTTCGCGCAAGGATTTCAGCATGACTTCCATGATGTCGTCGTATTTCTCGACCGCGCGCAGCAAAATCTGGTCGAACTCGCCGGATTTGTAAAACGCGCTGGCGGAGTAGAACTCATATTCAAATCCGAACGTGTCCAAAAACCGACGCAGCATCGCGTTGTTATGATCGCCAAAGCTGTCATATTCCTCGAACGGGTCGGGCACTGCAGAAAGCGGGCGTTGCAGGTGTTCTTGCAACTTTTCAGGGTTGGGCACGTTGCCCGGCACTTTACGCATGCCATCCAGATCGTCGGAAAAACAGATCAGTTTCGTGGGAATGTCACTGATAGCCTCGAACGCACGGCGCACCATTGTGGTTCGCGCCACTTCGCCGAAGGTACCTATGTGGGGCAAGCCGGAAGGGCCGTATCCTGTTTCGAACAACACATAGCCCTTCTCGGGTGCATGTTTCGAGAACCGCTTAACCAACTTGCGGGCTTCTTCAAAAGGCCAGGCTTTGGATTGCAGAGCGAGTTCGCGAAGTTCAGACATGATTGTCCCCTTAAAATGCGCCCCGCCAACCGGCGCGCGAAAATATCTTCCGCTTCCTATTGTGCAGCGGGCCAAGCGTCAATATTCTTAGGGAAATGAATATTATCGAGGTATAAACATGTCCGAGCAAATTCCCGCATCATTTTCCGCCCAAGATGCATTAGTCGCAGTGATGGTGGCCGAGTCCGCGTCCGATGAAAACATCACCAATTCCGAATTGATGTCCATCACGCTCATCGTTGATCACATGCCGATTTTTGCGAAATACGATTCCAGCCGGATCAAAACCGTCAGCCAAGTGGTCTTCGACTTGTTCGAAGTCGAAGACGGTCTGGACGCGCTGTTCGGTATTGTTCGCGATGCTCTGCCAGAACATCTGTATGAAACCGCCTATGCGATGGCCTGCGATGTGGCCGCAGCCGACGGGCGCTTACATCAGGGTGAGTTGGAATTTATGGCCGAAATTCGCTATGAACTGCGCATCGACCGCCTGCACGGCGCCGCGATTGAACGGGGCGCACGCGCACGGCATATGAAACTTCCCTGAAGCCAGACTTAGTGGTGTGTGTATGCCACGCACCACTAAATCCTATTTTTCCTTAAGGCGTGTGACCTTAAGCATGCCCATAATGGCTTTTTCGAAATACGGCTCGCTCTGACCTTTACGGATTTTATGTAAAAAGTACTTCTCAAAACCGATCTTGGCCAGATGCACCCATTTACCCTGAGATGCCCAGTTAATATTCCGTGGAGGGCTTTGTGGCTGTGCCAAGAACGCCACGCCGCCGTCGCCAAAATCAGCCAGACAGAATGCATTCCATGTGCCCTCGTTCGACGGCTCGCGATCCCGCAGAACATCGCCGATGTTTGCCGCCGCAGCCGCAACCATGCTCTCGATCATATAACCGGTCTTAGGCACACCAACGGCAACCGGAGTAGCCTCTAAAGGTGCAATAGCGATACAAACGCCGACCGAATAGATGTTCTGGAATTTTGGGTTACGCTGGTACTTGTCCACAACGATAAAGCCACGCGGATTAACCAAACCTTCAATGTCACACACCGCTGGAATGCCACGGAATGCCGGTATCATCATGGAATACTTAAAATCCAGCGAATGTTCTGCGGCCACAGACCCATCGGTCGCGATCTCGGAAACAGACATCTTGCTTTCTTCAACCTTGTTTACACGCGCATTGGTAATCCACTTGATATGACGGTTCCGCATCTCGGACTCCAGCATACCTTTGGTATCACCAACTCCGCCCAGACCTAGATGACCCACGTAAGGTTCCGCCGTAACGAAAGTCATTGGAACCTTGTCGCGAATTTTGCGCCTACGCAGTTCAGTGTCCATTATCATGGCGAATTCATACGCAGGCCCGTAACACGAAGCACCTTGAACCGCCCCAACCACAATCGGACCGGGATCTTTGCAGAACTCTTGCCAACCACCATGCGCATCAACCGCGTGCTCAATCGCGCAAATAGATTGCGTGTGACCTTCTGGGCCAAGCCCCTCGATCTCGTCAAACGCCAGTTCGGGTCCGGTGGCGATCACTAGATAGTCGTAGGCGACTTCCTTGCCGCTCGCCAAAACTACCTTATTACTCGTGGGGTCAACTTTTGCCACAGCATCATGGATAAAGCCGATGCCCTGCTTTTTCATCACGGGAGCCAATTCAATAGTAATGTCTTCTTTCTTGCGCCAACCAACCGCAGCCCAAGGGTTCGAGGGGGTGAACTGAAAATACGATTTGTCAGAGATAACCGTAATGTTATCGTCGCTACGTTTTTCCAGCTTCATATCAAATGCCATAGGAACTCCGCCGATGCCAGCACCCATAATTACGATTTCAGCCATGCTTCTCTCCCATCCAAGAACCGAGTGGTATGTTCTTACTTTTAAATAAGATTGCGCCAATTTATAAAGGAAGTCTTTTCGCATATTTACGCGTAAAATACACCTTGAAAGTTGAATGCTTGTAATTCTCCTTCGAAAACCATACCCCATTGACAAGTGATGGCATTGCACACCATCTTGCCGCCCCACACGACTCCCCGTGATATTGGAGATTATTAATGGCCGTTGTTGTTGTCGAATCCCCCGCGAAAGCGAAAACTATCAATAAATACTTGGGGGATGAGTATACCGTTCTGGCTTCGTACGGCCATGTTCGCGACCTGCCCGCGAAAAACGGTTCTGTCGATACAGACAATAATTTCGAGATGAAATGGGACGTCGCAACGCAATCCCAAAAGCATATTCGCGCCATTGTGGACGCCATGAAGGCCGACCCCGACGACAAATTGATCCTCGCGACCGACCCCGATAGAGAAGGCGAAGCGATTAGCTGGCACCTCGAAGAGGTTCTTCGCAAACGCAAGGTCATCAAGAAATCAACCAAGGTCGAACGGGTGGTATTTAACGCTGTTACCAAATCCGCAATTCTTGACGCTATGGCCAACCCGCGCCAAGTGGATCAACCGCTGGTGGACGCATACCTTGCCCGCCGTGCGCTGGATTATCTGGTTGGATTCAACCTGTCGCCAGTTCTTTGGCGCAAGTTACCTGGTGCGAAATCCGCTGGTCGCGTGCAGTCGGTCGTTCTGCGACTGATCGTTGAGCGCGAGATGGAGATCGAGGCCTTCAAGAACCGCGAATACTGGACGGTTGCAGCTGATCTGACGACTCCACGTGGAAAAAACTTCGAGGCGCGGCTGACGATCCTTGGCGGTCAGAAGCTGGAAAAATTTAGCATCGAGACATCCGCCGCCGCCGAGCTGGCCGTAGCAGCAATCAAATCCCGCGACCTTACGATTGCCTCGGTCGAGGCGAAACCCGCCAAC
>JAPYON010000138.1 GCA_029938175.1 Paracoccaceae bacterium
GAGCCCGGTTGCGAGGAAGCCGCCGCCGCTGTTACACGTAGAGCCACCAAGGTTTTCCGGCTCAAACGCGACCATAGGGTTATCTTCGATCGGGGCAAACTCGACCCGTTGAATATCTTGTAAGACGAACCAGCCGCCGTATCCCAACACCGCTATAACTGCCGCCAGCACCAGTGCCGGACCTGCCGCTGCAACGGTTGCACCCACACTTCCGGTGCGGCCATCAACCCCGTTACCGGGCATATTCGGGACCCAGGATTGCGGATCCGTTATCGGGTGTCCATTCGATTTCTTTGCCTTTTTGGCAGGCGCCCCACCCAGTTCCACACTGGTGCTTTGAAAGCGGGCCTCGACACAGAAACGAGAAAACGTAACCTCGGCGTCCAACCCCAGATACCGCGCATAGGACCGCACATATCCGGCTATGAAACTAGTATTAGGAAAAACCGAAACGTCACAATTTTCGATGGCTGAAATATAGGTAGCCTTTATGCGCAGCTCACGCTGAACATCCAGCAGTGACCTCCCCAGTGTCGCCCGCTCACCGCGCAGTTCATCACCCAGCTTTCGCTCGAAAGAGTCGAAACCGCCAAGAACTATATCTGAGGGCGTGTTGCTCATGTGCCTACTTATAATTACCGTTGCCTCGGGCGTCTTTACCCTACCATCACAAAACCTCAAAACCATCACAAAACCGCAAAGGTTCCATAGCCTTAATGGCAAAATTGTATCACCTTTTTGTGACTTTGTGCAGAAAAAATTAACCTACGCCTGCGACTGTGCGGATGCCGCTTAGCGACTAGGCAGGTTTACGCCTACGCGCTCAGTTCGACGCGGCTCAACTCGCAGTGTTGCCATAGCGAATCTAGGGCGCGGACAAGCTCGTCGGTCATCTTCGCAGTATGCACGGGAGAAGGTGTAAACCGCAGGCGCTCGGTTCCGCGAGGTACAGTTGGAAAGTTAATTGGCTGCACATAAATTCCAAAATTGTTTAGCAATCGGTCCGACAGGCTTTTGCATTTTACCGGGTCCGCAACCAGCACTGGAACGATATGACTGACGTTATCCATCACTGGGAGCCCCATAGCTTTCAGACGTAATTTCAACACCTTAGCCGAATCTTGCTGGGCATCGCGCAGCTCTTGATGTTCCTTCAGATACCGAACCGAGACCGCCGCACCCGCCGCAATCGCAGGCGGCAGAGATGTCGTAAAGATAAATTCGGGCGAGTAAGAACGTACAGCATCCGCCATTTTGGCCGAGGTCGCGATATACCCGCCCATAACCCCGTAAGCCTTCGCCAGCGTCCCGTTAATGATGTCGATCCGGTCCATCAAACCATCACGTTCGGCAACGCCGCCGCCGCGCGGGCCGTACATGCCTACGGCGTGAACTTCGTCAATATACGTAAGCGCGTTGAATTCATCAGCCAGATCACACACGGCTTCTATCGGGCCAAAATCTCCGTCCATGGAATAAATCGACTCGAACGCGATCAGTTTTGGGCGATCCTTATCAACCGATTCCAACAGCTCGCGCAGATGGTCCAGATCGTTGTGACGCCAAATATGTTTTTCGCCGCGCCCGTGACGCACACCTTCGATCATCGAAGCATGGTTAAATTCGTCCGAGAATATCACCAGATCGGGGAACAGCTTTGGCAACACCGACAGGGTAGCCTGGTTTGCAATATAAGCCGATGTGAAAACCAGTGCCGTTTCTTTCTGGTGCAAATCCGCAAGTTCGTCTTCTAGTTCTTTATGAAAAACCGTCGTGCCCGATATATTCCGCGTACCGCCGGACCCTGCCCCTGCAACGCGCAATACGTTTTGCATTGCATCCAGAACCACAGGGTTTTGCCCCATGCCCAGATAATCATTGCCACACCAAACCGTAATGTCTTTCTTGGAACCATCGGGACGCGTCCAGACTGCCTTCGGAAATGCGCCATTCTCGCGACAGATGTCAGTGAACACACGATAGCGCCCTTCTTCATGCAAGGCGTTCAAGGCTGTATCCAGTTGGGTATCGTAGTTCATCGCGGGCTCCATACATATTCATATTACTATATACGTGAAAACCGCATCACGCTACCCCTTACAAAATCGACGCAGGAATGCCGGATTTTGTCAGCCCACACAAGTAAATTCTGCGCGATCGAGACCACATGTCCTAATATATGTATCGAATCTGGTCTGCCAAATATCTTTCAACCAGCCGCAAATGCCCGTTAACCTCGTCTAAAAATTCGCGATTCTGAGTCGCGCCGGACACCAGCTCGATCGCTTGACGTGCAAAGGTTTCTGACAGGCCCTCATGAATTTTCGCCCTTCATCTGTCAGCCGGACGCGCACCGAACGGCGGTCCACCGCGCATTTTATGGTGCATATAGCCGGGTTCAACTGGTTTTTTAAGTTATAAGACACATTCGAGCCCTGATAGTGCCCGCGCGACTTCAATTCGCCCGCCGTCACCTCTTGCTCGCCAATGTTAAACACAATAACCCCTGAACCGAGTTTATATCCAGCAACCCCAGACGCTCGAATTCGTCCTTTACTACATCCAGAAACAAGCGGTACAGCCGTTCCAGCCGCCCAAGCGTGTCCAAATAAACTGACAGGTTGTCTGGTGCTTCCTGGCTGTTAACAGCCGTCTGCACATTCATAATTCGGCCTCCAATACATTTCTATGCACTGGATTTGACACTACGAATCATAACAAGGGGTTAATTTTCTGAAATTAGTTCGGAAAACTTTAGGCTATTTTATGAAAATTCTGAATTATTTCGATAATTTCCGCGTATTCGGCCGGCGCCGCAGCCTGTCGCGACATCCAGACATACAGATCCTGATCGTTTTCAACTAACAGCGCCTCGTATAATTCCAGCGCTTCTGGCGACAATCCGGAGATCTCGGTGTTGGAGTACGGCCCCAGAATCATGTCCATCTCTTTGGTTCCACGCCGCCAGCTTCGCATTTGCAGGCGTTTAATCCGGTTTTCGGCTGTCTCGATCATTGGGCTCTCCTTCTAATTACGGTTTGCACACAATCGCGGATTTGTGCAACCTACAACCCGCAACCAAATACCGGAGCCCTAAATGCCCTTCATCGCCGACGCCCTCGCTCGTGTAAAACCATCTTCAACAGTAACCGTATCCACAAAAGCCACTCAATTGAAAGCCGCAGGCGTCGACGTAATCGGCCTAGGTGCGGGCGAACCTGACTTCGACACCCCGGACAATATCAAACTCGCAGCCATCGAGGCAATAAATCGCGGAGACACCAAATACACCGCGCCCGACGGTATACCCGAACTGAAACAGGCGATCTGCGCAAAATTTAAACGTGAAAACGATCTTGCCTACGAACCTGCGCAAGTTATGGT
>JAPYON010000139.1 GCA_029938175.1 Paracoccaceae bacterium
ATCAAGCGCAGCGCATGGAGGTTATGGCTGACAATGCTAGCGTCACCAAAAAGGTAAAGGGCAAGGTTGATGTTACTGAGCCTGCCGTGAAAGCTGAAGGGTTAACGTTTACACAAGAGAACCGTTTGAAGGAATTACCCGGCATTATCGCTCGTTTCGAGGCTGAGATTTCCAAGCTGGAAGAGTTCATGTCGGACCCGAATTTATTCACCGAACACCCTGTGAAATTCCAGAAAGCTACGGATGCATTGGTGGAGCGTCACGAGCGACTTTCGGACGCGGAAGAAGAGTGGATGGGGTTGGAAGAACGCGCCGGAGCGTAGCGTTAACCTTTACCGATTTCGAGACCCGTAGGGTTTCTCAGGTCAATTGTTAAGAAATTCTGCCCTTTTCTTTTTCTAAACTTTACAAAGTTTGTTAAAAATTCAACATCTCAGAACTGATTTATGTCCGCAGTAATGTTGTTTTCACAACTTGGATTTCTGGCTAAAAGGTTTTATCAGGAATGAATACATCCAATAGGGCTTGGCCTTCAACAATTTTATACGCTAAAATCGGAACCTTAAAATATTCAAAAATGATTGGCGTGTTAACAAACGTTGTTCCTCCTACTTTGAAGTCCGTAATTTCTTTGTCGGTACCAAGCATACCATTTAAGCAATTGATAGATTGATTAAATGGTGCCAACTTTAAGCGTAACATTTTTCTCGTGGTAGCTTAGCTAATTCCCGATGATGTGTGGGGCATAAGGCAATCATATGCTCCGGCTAAAAGTGCTCACGTTCGCTCCATGGAGAAATATGATGATAGTCAAGAATTGGAGCGCCACATTTTGCGCATCCAAAGAACGCCTCTTTTCGCAAAAGTGTCTTTATTGGCTTTGGAGTGATAGGGCGACTATTGCTTAAACATCCAACTCCTCCACAAACCGCGCGTTCTCCTGAATATATTTGAACCTCAACTCCGGCTTCTTACCCATCAACCTTTCCACTAGATCGCTGGTTTCGCCGGGTTCGTCCTCATCTATGGTGACGCGGATCAGGGTGCGGGTTGCCGGGGCCATTGTGGTCTCTTTTAGCTGCGAAGGGTTCATCTCGCCCAGACCCTTGAAACGCGAGACATCGATTTTACCGCGTCCGCCGAGGCCTTTTTTGAGGTGCATGTCTTTTTCCACCTCGTCCGCGCAATAGACGGATTCGGGACCTTGGGTCAGGCGGTAGAGCGGGGGCATGGCCAAGAACAGGTGGCCTTTGTCGATCAGCGGGCGCATTTGGCTGAAGAAGAATGTCATCAGCAGCGCGGCGATATGGGCGCCGTCGACGTCAGCGTCGGTCATGATGATGATGCGTTCGTAGCGCAGGTCGTTGACGTCGAATTTTAGGCCAGGAAGCACGCCCATGGCTTGGCAGAGGTCGTTAATTTCCTGATTGGTTGCCATTTTGTTTGAGGCCGCGCCCAGCACGTTAAGGATTTTGCCTTTGAGGGGCAGGATCGCTTGGGTATTGCGGTTGCGGCCTTGTTTGGCTGATCCTCCAGCGGAGTCGCCCTCGACGAGGAATAGTTCGGTGTTCTCACGGTTTTTGGCCGAGCAGTCGGAGAGTTTTCCGGGGAGGCGGAGTTTTTTGGTGGCCGATTTGCGTTGGGTTTCTTTTTCGGCGCGGCGTTTCAAGCGTTCATCTGCTCTTAACACTAAGTAGTCTAGAATGGCCCCAGCGGATTTAGAATCGCCTACCAGCCAGTTGTCGAAGTGGTCGCGGATGGAGTTTTCTACCAGCTTGGCGGCTTCAACGGTGGCGAGGCGGTCTTTGGTTTGGCCGACGAATTCAGGCTCGCGGATAAAGACCGAGATCATGGCGCAGCCGCCTGTGGTCAGGTCTTCGCGGATGATTGTGGCGGCTTTTTTGTTGTTAACCAACTCGCCGTATGCGCGGATGCCTTTGAGGATGGCAGCCCAGAAGCCGGATTCGTGAGTGCCACCCTCAGGGGTGGGGACGGTGTTACAATACGACGATATGAAACCGTCGCGCGCGGGGGTCCAGTTGATGGCCCACTCGACTTTTCCGACTTTATCGGGGCCAAAACGTTCTGCGAATTCTACGGTTCCGGCGAAGGGGGCGTCGGCGTAGGTGGAGTGGCCTTCCAGCGTTTTGTTCAGGTAGTCAGACAGCCCGCCGGGGAAGTGGAAGGTGGCTTTTTCAGGGGTTTCATCGCCCGTCTTGATGGTTTCGGGTGCGCATTTCCAGCGGATTTCGACGCCAGAGAAAAGGTAGGCTTTGGAACGGACCATTTTCAAGAGGCGCTCCGGTTTGAATTTGAGCTTGGGGCCGAAGATTTCGGCGTCGGGATGGAAGTTCACGGATGTGCCGCGGCGGTTCTGAACCGTGCCGAGGTTTTCGACACTGCCTTGCGGGATGCCGCGTGAAAAAGACTGGCTATAAAGTTGTTTGTTGCGGGCTACTTCGACCACGACCAGATCGGAGAGGGCGTTTACGACCGAGATGCCGACGCCGTGCAGACCGCCAGATGTCTGGTAGGCTTTGCCGCCAAATTTGCCGCCGGAGTGCAGCGTGCAGAGGATGACTTCGAGAGCGGATTTGTCAGGAAACTTGGGGTGTGGGTCTACTGGTATGCCGCGGCCATTGTCGGTGATGGTGACGGAATAATCGGCATGGAGTTCGACCTCGATTCGGTTCGCGTGGCCTGCGACGGCCTCGTCCATAGCGTTGTCCAGAACCTCGGCGACCAAGTGGTGCAGCGCGCGTTCATCCGTGCCGCCGATATACATGCCGGGGCGCATGCGGACGGGCTCTAAGCCTTCGAGAACCTCGATAGAGGTGGCATCATAGTCACCGGACGTGGTTTCATCGCTGAAAAGGCCGCCGTCGTTTGGGTTTGAAGTCATGGGTTGGCCCCGATTCTTTATTGCTTTATTTTTGCTATATTATGGCAGATCAGGCGGGGTAGATACAACATGATGTAGTGGAACTTTGGCTCGGCTTTCAAATTGACAGCGTTGTCCTAAATATATTAGCTTTTCAGGCAACCAGAGGGCGCTGAGCGCGGCACGTTATTATAACGGCAACCGCGGCGCTGGCCTTTTATGTATTATGGGTTGCCGCATTTTTTGAAGGGCTTAACATTAGTTCCTGATTAAAACTATAATCGAGCCATTTCATATCAAAGCCGTGGAGCCGATCCACATGACTAAGCGTGAAGAACGTCGCGAGAAACTAAAATTTGTTAACTATAATTTATTCTCGCTCCGGTCCAAGGATGTGATTATTGATTTGTTAACCGACAGCCGGACAGGCGCGATGAGCTCCGAGCAATGGGCAAAAATAGCGGTGGCGAGGATCGGACCGTCCGGCGTGTAAAAC
>JAPYON010000026.1 GCA_029938175.1 Paracoccaceae bacterium
AGATGGGTGGCTACGGATTCCTGCGGTTCAGCTTGCCGATGTTTCCAGTGGCCTCGGATATTATGCAGAACTTCGTGTTTTTCTTGTCTGTGGCCGCGATCATCCTTACCTCACTGATTGCACTTGCACAAACTGATATGAAAAAGCTGATCGCCTATTCCTCGGTTGCGCACATGGGTTTCGTAACCATGGGTATATTTGCGTTCAACCAACAAGGCATTGATGGCGCGATTTTCCAAATGATCAGCCACGGCTTTATCTCTGGCGCGTTGTTTCTGTCGGTCGGCATTATCTATGACCGCATGCACACCCGCGATATCGAAGCATACGGTGGCCTCGCCATCCGAATGCCGGTTTACGCAATGATCTTCATGTTGTTCACAATGGCGAACGTCGGCCTTCCAGGCACCTCCGGATTTATTGGCGAGTTCCTGACGCTGGTGGCTGTGTTCAAGGTCAACACCTGGGTTGCGTTCGGCGCGACCTTCGGCGTAATCCTGTCCGCCGCATATGCATTGTTCCTCTATCGTAGGCTGATTTTCGGTGACCTCATCAAGGAAAGCTTGAAGGGCATTCCAGACATGGATACGCGAGAAAAGCTGGTAATGGCTCCGCTGATTCTGTTCACGCTGCTTCTGGGTATTTATCCAGCACTGGTTCTGGACATCATCGGCCCCTCGGTCGAGGCGCTGGTGCTTAATTTTGAAACTGTTGTTGGCGCGGTCCAAACCGCCGCCCCAAGCCACTGATCGGGTGAAGATATGTTAAGCAACGATATTTCCGTAATCCTCCCCGAACTGCTGCTGGCTGTCTATGCGATGGCAGCCCTGATGTTTGGTGTCTGGTCCAAGAAACAAGAGGTCGCGTCTAGTCTGGTCCTTTTGGTAACTGCTCTTATCTTCGTGGGAATTGGTGCATGTATTGGCATGGCACCCGCAGGAACGGAAACTGCGTTCAACAGCAGCATTGTAAACGATGGCTTTGCTCGCTTTGCCAAAGTTGTGATCCTCTGTGGCGCGGGGGCAATGTTGTTCCTGTCCAAAGATTATCTGCATAAGAACAACTTGTTGAAATTCGAATTCCCCGTCCTGATCGTGCTGGCCACGATAGGTATGATGATTATGGTCTCTGCTGGCGACTTGATGACACTGTATATGGGGTTGGAGCTGCAATCCCTGTCACTTTACGTAATCGCCGCTTTCCGCCGTGACAGCTTGCGATCTTCCGAGGCCGGGTTGAAATATTTTGTGTTGGGCGCGCTTTCGTCAGGCCTTCTGCTCTATGGAGCGTCGCTGGTTTACGGCTATACGGGCACCACTGTGTTCACTGGCATCTCGTCGGTTGTTGAGACTGAAGGCATGTCCCTTGGCCTGCTGTTCGGCATGGTATTCCTGGTCACAGGCATGGCGTTCAAAGTGTCCGTGGCACCGTTCCACATGTGGACCCCCGACGTTTATGAGGGCTCACCAACACCCGTAACAGGCTTCTTTTCTACCGCGCCCAAAATGGCAGCGGCAGGCATGATGGCACGCTTTTTACACGACGCCTTCGGCGCAGCGGTTGCTGACTGGCAGCAAATTCTGATCTTCTTGTCGATTGCCTCGGTTTTCCTTGGCTCTATTGCAGCGATTGGACAAACGAACATAAAACGCCTGATGGCATACTCGTCAATCGCCCACATGGGATTTGCCTTGATGGGCTTGGCTGCTGGTTCCGAGGAAGGCGTGCAAGCCTTGCTGATTTATATGGCCGTATACGTCACCACCAACGTCGGCGTATTCGCTTTTATCCTGAACATGGAACGCGATGGCCGTCCCATCACTGACATAAAATCCTTGAACATGTATTCACGAGTATCTCCCGCACGCGCTTTGGCTCTATCGGTGCTGATGTTCAGCCTTGCCGGATTGCCACCCATGGTCGGGTTCTTCGCCAAATTCTATGTCCTGACCGCTGCCGTTAACGCAGGCTTAATGTGGTTGGCAATTGCAGGCGTAATCGCGTCGGTAATCGGGGCGTATTACTATCTGCGTATCGTATACATTATGTACTTCGGCGAAGAAGGCGACGCGATGAACGGAAAAATGTCCGCGCTGCACTGGGTAATCCTTGGTGGATCTTCGGGAGCGATGGTAGTCGGTATCGTTAACCTTTTCGGCGTCGAGACAATTGCTGGAATGGCTGCTGCAACCTTGCTTAATTAACCATGAACCTCTGGCCCGAAGGTGTTGAGCGCGCTATATACGAGACGCTCGGCAGCACCAACGCCGAGGCCATTCATCGTGCAGCCGAAGGCCTGCGCGGACCTAAATGGTTCCTGACCCGTGAGCAAACCCAAAGCCGCGCACGCCGTGGACGTTCTTGGGGCAGCGGCACGGGAAACTTCTCCGCCTCTTTGTTGATACGCCCCGAAGGCGGATCGGAACAAGCGGTGTTGCGTTCCTTCATCGCTGCATTGGCACTACGCGAAGCCTTGGTCGAGATTTGTGGCCGCGAAGATATTTTCACGTTGAAATGGCCTAACGACGTTTTGTTGAACAATCGCAAACTCGCAGGTATATTGCTTGAAGGCGGCATGGATGCCTCGGGTTCCTACCTTTGCATCGGCATCGGCGTTAATCTGACCAGCGAACCAGATGCGGAATACATTGAAAAAGGCGCGCTTGCCCCGGTCAGCCTAAGCTCAGTGATTGGCACAAAAATCGACCCCGTAGACTTCCTGACACCGCTTGCCGTTGCATTCGCGCGTTGGGAAAGCCAGTTTTTGCAATACGGATTTACTCCGATCCGCACGGCTTGGTTGCAACACGCGACCCGCCTTGGCGAAGTTATTACAGCAAAGTTAATAGATCGCACTGAGGTCGGCATATTCGAAACAGTGGACGAGACAGGGGCAATTGTCTTAAGAACTTCGAAAGGCTTGCTGCATTTGCCAGCAGCCGATATTTATTTCGGAACGGAGGGCTAACCATGCTGCTCGCAATTGATGTTGGAAATACGAATGCGGTGTTCGCGCTACACGACGGTGAAAAAATAGTCACCGAATGGCGCTGTTCTTCCGATTGCCGCCGAACAGCCGATGAGTATTTCGTCTGGTTGCAAAGGTTAATGGAACATGAAGGCATCACTCAGACCATTAACGAAGTCATAATCTGTTCGACCGTTCCACGCGTGGTTTTCAATCTGCGCGTCCTTTCCGACCGCTATTTTAACTGCCGTCCGATCGTCGTTCGCCGTAACGAGGTAGATCTGGGCGTGCCGGTCCGCGTTGACGCCGACACTGGCATCGGACCGGATCGCCTTGCCAATACAGTTGCTGCTTACAATCTTTATGGCGGAAACGTCATCGTCGTGGATTTCGGTACTGCCACAAATTTTGACGTAGTGGGCGAGGATGGTGCCTATGAAGGCGGGATAATCGCGCCCGGCGTTAACCTATCGTTAAGGGCGATGCACGAAGTTGCGGCGGCCCTGCCACACATCGACGCATCCAAACCTAGAAAAATTATCGGCACTGATACGGTAGCATGTATGCAATCAGGCATTTACTGGGGTTACATTTCACTGATCGAAGGCCTATGTAAGCGCATAATGGACGAACGCGGCACGAAAATGAAAGTCGTTGGAACCGGTGGATTGTCCACCTTGTTCGCGCAGGACTTAAAAACCCTCGAAATTATTAATACAGATTTGACGATCCACGGACTCGTGTTGATCGCAGAGTTAAACAGAAAGTAAACTAAATGAGTAAAAAAGATCGTTTGATCTACCTTCCCCTCGGTGGGGCTGGTGAAATCGGGATGAACATGTATCTTTACGGATACGGCCCGAAAGACAATGAACGCTATATTCTGGTGGACGTCGGCGTGACATTCCCCGACATGGACAGTACACCGGGCGTTGACCTTATTATGGCCGATGCGTCCTACATCATCGCGCGGGCAGATCGTCTGGACGGGGTGATCATCACCCACGCACACGAGGATCACATTGGTGCGGTCGGATTGTTGCATGCAAAACTGCAAGCGCCTATCTATGCACGGAAATTCACTGCCGCCATCGCAAATAACAAGATGGAACGGGCAGGGCATGACCCTGACATGGTTAACGTGGTTCCGGTCTGGCCTGAGCAGGTGGACATCGGACCGTTTAAGGTTGGTTTCATTCCAATTGCGCACTCGATCCCCGAGGCATCCGGCCTGGTTATCGACACCCCTGCGGGTCGCATTGTGCATACGGGCGACTTTAAAACCGACCCGACTCCGCTTGTGGGTGAGCCGTTTGATCCCGTCATGTTGGCCGATATTGCCAAAGGCGGCGTTAAAGCGTTGATCTGCGATTCCACCAACGTTTTTTCCAAAGATGTGGGAAGGTCAGAGGCGGATATATCTAAGGATATTAATGAACTAATGGCTACAGCTAAAGGGATGGTGTTTGCTACCACCTTTGGTTCCAACGTAGCGCGTCTTAAGACGCTGGCGCAAGCGGCGACCGATCAAGGCCGCTCGGTTGTGGTTGTCGGGCGGGCAATGGATACAATGATCTCGACGGCATTTGCGACGGGCGTGCTAGAAAACTTCCCGCCAATCGTGGACCTTGAAGATTCCGGAAGAATTCCTCGTGACCAGATGTTCGTGCTGGCCACCGGTTCGCAAGGCGAGCGTCGCGCGGCGACGGCTGGTCTGGCGCGTGGTAAATATCGTGGGCTAGAGCTGAACAAAGGTGATACGTTCCTGTTTTCCTCTAAAACTATTCCGGGCAACGAGAATTCGGTCTCGCATATACTTAATCAGATGGCAGAAAAAGGCGTGACCGTTATTGACGACACTGACGGCCGCTATCACGTTTCGGGTCACGCTAACCGCCCTGATCTTGAACAGATGCACGCGCTGATGAAGGCCGATGTGGTTGTGCCGATGCACGGCCAATACCGACATTTGCGTGAGCATGCCGAGTTGGTTCAAAGTCACGGAAACGCGGCAATGATTGTGCCGAACGGTTCAATGCTGGATCTGACGCGCAAGCCCAAAGTCGTTGAACATATCGAGACAGGGCGCGCGTATCTGGACGGCAAACAGTTGATCGGCGCGCTTGACGGGATCGTTCGCGAACGCATCCAGATGGCGCTTCGCGGGCATGTTGTAGTGTCGCTGGTGTTGGAAGAAGACGGATCTATGATTGACGGGGTTTGGGTCGAAACTATCGGGCTACCGGATGATCCGCGAGTTTCGTGCGGACTTCAGGGCCAATTGGAAGAGGCGATAGACAAGGCTTTGGCCACGGCTAACCGCAAAACGTTAAATAGTGATGAAGGAGTCGAGGCGCTCGTTGGGCGGATGTCGAACCAAATTTGCAAGGATATCGTCGGGAAGAAGCCGGTTTGCACTGTTCTTATTAACCGTTTGGTAACGGAATAAACGAAAAAGGCCTCGCGTTGATTGCGAGGCCTTTTTTAATAGATTGGCAACCGTTTATTCGGATTTATCTGCATCCGAAGGTGTCTCGGCAGTTTCTTCCGCCGGCGCCACTACTTTTTTCTTGGCAACCCGACGCTTACGAGGTTTCTTCGCAGGCCTTTTCTCGGGAGCTTCGTCTTTCGCTTCAGGCTCTACCGCTTCAACAGCGGTCTCTTCCGACGAAGCATCCTGCTTTGGTTCTTCAACCTTCTTGGGTGCACGACGACGGCGCGGCTTTTTGGGTTTTACCTCGACCACTGCCTCTACTGCGACGGCCTCGACTGGTTCAACAACAGTCGCTTCAACCTGATCCTCAACCTGGGCGATCACTTCTTTGGTTACTTCAACCGGTGCTGCCGCCTCGGGAACGATGAGTAAATCACGCAGCATGAAGGCGGGAACGTGATGACCCATACCTAAAACACCGTTGCCTTCAGTGCGTCCACGTCCGCGGCCACGCTGGTTGCGCTGTGAATTGTTCGTACGGTTATCGGAACGCTGGTTGTCAGAACGCTGATTGTCCGGACGTGTATTCTCGGGCGTTGGAGCTTCAGATTTAGGTTCGACTTCTTTAGGAGCCTCGACCACGACTTCATTCGTTGGGGCCTGCGTTTGTGACTTCTGTTTGCGACGTCGCGCGGGTTTATTCTCGGATTTCGGCTTATCCTCGGCCTGCGGTTTTTCAATGCCGGTAGTCAGCGGATTATCCATGCGCGGGACTTGGTTATTAACAAGATCCTCAATCGCGTTAAGATATTTAGCTTCGAAAGGTAAGCAAAGAGTTATAGCCTTACCTTCACGACCTGCGCGACCAGTTCGGCCAATACGGTGAACGTAATCTTCAGAGTGGATGGGCACGTCAAAATTAAACACATGGCTAACGTTTGGAATATCCAAACCACGCGCGGCTACATCCGAGGCAATCAGTAGCTTCAATTCACCATCGCGAAAACTGGTAAGGATTTTCGTGCGCAAGGACTGGTCCAGATCACCGTGGATCGGGGCCGCATCGAGGCCGTGTTCCTTTAACGATTTAGCAACAATATCAACGTCACGCTTGCGATTACAGAAGATGATCGCATTGGTTAACGCATCCCCTTCTCCAGTAATCAGCGCCCGCAGCAGGTCGCGTTTTTCTTTGGGTGCCCGATCTTTACGGGAAGGCGTGTGCATACAAACGGCCTGCGTGATCGTCTCGGAAGTTGTCGCCTGACGGGCAACCTCGACACGCACAGGGTTGTGCAGGAATTCTTCGGTGATACGCGTGATTTCAGGGGCCATCGTCGCCGAGAAGAACAATGTTTGCCGGGTGAATGGTGTCATCTTGAATATACGCTCGATGTCAGGGATAAATCCCATATCGAGCATTCGGTCAGCCTCGTCTATTACCATGATTTGAACGCCGTTAAGCATCAATTTACCACGTTCGAAATGGTCGAGCAATCGGCCCGGTGTTGCGATCAGCACGTCAACGCCCCGGTCGATCAGGCGATCCTGATCCTTGAAGCTAACACCGCCAATAAGCAGCGCCATCGAAAGTTTGACGTGTTTTGCGTAAGTCTCGAAATTCGCGGCAACCTGCGCTGCCAATTCGCGCGTGGGGCAGAGCACCAGAGAACGTGGCATACGCGCACGTGCGCGCCCCTTTCCCAGCATCGTAATCATCGGCAGCGTAAAGGACGCGGTTTTGCCTGTCCCTGTTTGTGCAATACCAAGCACGTCTCTGCCTTGTAAAGCGTGCGGGATGGCCTCGGCCTGAATTGGGGTAGGGGTTTCGTAACCTGTTTCGGCTACGGCCTTAAGAACTTTCGGGTCAAGCCCGAGATCATTAAAAGTAGTCATGTTTATCCGTTGGTTGCGGCGTTTATTTATGCCGCATAGTCCATCGCGGCACGGGTAACCGTATTGCTACCCTTTCATAAGAGGGCTCAATAAACGGGAAATTGACCGAGGTCAACGGAAGCTGCAAAAAAGGGGGGTATATTCCGTGCATTTCCGGCGTTATACGGCGGTCAAAGATTAATTAAGGATTTATTTATGCCGAACGAGCGACCAAAAGCCTATCGAGGCGTGGCATTTTTGAAAGTTACATCGGTTAAGCATTACACCGACAAGACTTTCAGCTTCACCTGCAAGCGGCCTGACGCGTTCCGGTTTCGCTCGGGCGAATTTGCCATGCTCGGGCTTGAGAATGGTGACAAGCCGTTGTTGCGGGCCTATTCGATTGCCTCGCCCAATTGGGCCGAGGAGTTAGAGTTCTATTCGATTAAGGTTGCAGACGGTCCGTTAACTTCTCGTTTGCAAAGCATACAAATTGACGATGAAATCGTCATTCGGCCCAAACCCGTCGGCACTTTGGTACATGATGCGTTAATATCTGGTAAACGTTTGCTGTTGTTTTCGACAGGAACGGGGATTGCGCCTTTCGCCAGCACCATTCGCGATCCGGAAACCTACGAAAAATTCGAACAGGTTGTTTTGACGCAAACTTGTCGCGACGTTAATGAACTGGCCTATGGCAATGCACTGATCGACGAAATTAAAAATGACGGACTATTGTCCGAAGTCGTTGGCGGCAGGCTGTCCTATATCGGCACCACGACGCGTGAAAAATCCGACAATATGGGCCGTATGACTGATTGGTTGAAGGATGGGCGCTTTGCTGTGGCCACAGGTTCGCCGCTGAACCCTGAAACCGATCGCGTGATGATCTGTGGGTCAGTGGCGATGCTAAAGGACCATAAACAGATTTGCGAGGACGCAGGCATGGACGAGGGGTCCAATTCTGAACCCGGCCAGTTTGTTATCGAAAAGGCCTTCGTCGATTAGGGCAACAAATTCGTGATGCCTACGCCGCCGCGGGCGATTTCGGGGTCAAGCGACATCGGGATGTATTCTCCGCGCCGCCACAGGGCCGCTAGATCATCGTAGTGCGGTGACAGTAAATGACCGGACTGGCCAGTGGCGATCATCATGACCGAGCTGTCGAGGTTCGAGAAATCATACACCGCCCTGAATCCGCTGGCATGCACGTTGGTGAACGGAGCGCTTCCCGTGCTGCGCGACATGCCACGAAGCAAAGTGTTGTCGCCGCCCGACGTTTCTTGACGAATGTTGGCAAACCATGACACAAACGGGATGCGTCCCAATACGGGCGCCGTGTGCAAGGCTTGGTGTGCCGTCCCCCACCGCCAGCGCGCAATGTTTTTGCCGTAGGTTTCTTCAAGTCGTAGTAACGCCTCGCTCAGAGACAGTTCGGCCATCTGCTGACAGGTTTCTACACGGGTGGTTTGCTGGATGTCACACCAGCTTTCAGCACCGTTTTCGTTGCGAAATACTGCCTCGAGGAAGTCCGGCTTCAGGCGTGTTAACTCTTTGGAAAGGTTTCCGAGTTCATCAACTATTAACCTTTTTTGCAGCGTTTGCACCCAAGCGGCGTAGATAAGAGGTTCGGGGTCGTGCTCACCCATTTCGCCGTTCCAATTGGCCAACAGCTCCAGCGCTTCTTGCCGCCGCCGCTCAAACGTGTCCGTGGCGGCTGGTTGTCCTGTCCACCACAAATCCCGAGCGATAAGGGGCAGCAGATTGCGTGCTGTGATGGAAATAGTGTCGGTCTGGATCTCGATAAAACTGTTAAGGGTATGAAACTTGCGAGAGTTCAAAAGATCAGTCGCACGCTCAATTCGTTGGGTGTCGCCCCATTCAAAGCTGAAATGCTGCGGAAAGGGGTGATCGACGATTTTGTTGTTGGTGTTAACTACTATACCGCTATCAGGATTCTTAACGTACGGATTGTCTTCAAACGGGAAAAACCCTTGCCAAACGCTAGCGTCGATCCAGCCCGGCGTGGGCGTCCGGCCTTGTGTGGGGTGGTCGGGATTTCGCTTTGGGATAAGACCGCCGGTCACTAGAACAATATCGTTCTTGTCGGCCAGTATGAAATTATTGGAAGGGGCAATGATATCGGCAATAACCTCGACCGCATCATCGACGGTGTGTTGACGCATAAGGTTTAGCACTGAACCAATGGAGCGATCATTTTCGTTTAGTGCAGTCAAAGACAGAGTCATCACATGCCCTGCAGGTGTGATCGCAGCAAGGTTCAGGCGATGCTTGGGAAGGACGGGGCCGTTACGGCTCCACCGCAGGCGGCGGGGCACAGATACCTGATCTTTGATGCCGATCAGGATGTCTCGGGTTTCGAACGGGACAAACCCATCCTCGGTCCGATATTCGTCTGCGTTTTGCGGGTTCAGTTGTTCGACTACAATATCTTGGTCGTCCAAATGGCTGGCGGTCATACCCCAACCGATGTCGGCGTTACGGCCGACCAGAATACCTGGAATGCCGGGGATCGTGCCGCCAATTGCACCACCGTCGAGAAATTCAAGCCGCGCAAGCATCCAATAGCCCGGCGCTTGCAGCGACAGGTGCGGATCGGTGGCCAGCAACGGTAGGCCGCTTGCTGAACGCGATCCCATGGCGGCCCAGGCATTCGATGCGCCTGTCAGGCCGATGGGGGACAGTGGGTCGAGCGCATATGGCTCGGCAGCTACGAAATCAGTTGGCGTCTCGGGGAGCAAGCTGGCGAACTCGGGTGAGGACATTGCGGCCATGCCAGTATCTTCGGGGTAGATGTCGGCGAGGCGTTGGGGCGATAAAACGCGGGATAGACGGTATCGCAGCACTTCTCGGCTGGCTTGGTCGGACAATTGCAAGGCCAGCAGTTTCGACAAGGCAATGGAATCGGCAGGGCGCCAAGGGAGAATCTGGTTGGGAGCGATGAAGAACTGCGGGGCGCCGCGGCCCAAAGCTTCGGTCGCGACGGCGGTTATCCAAGCGTTCACGCCGGCAGAATATGCTTCGAGCATCAGGATCGTTTCGGGTGACTGGTAAGATACGGCCTTTTGCGAGATGTTATACAGGTCCAGCGCACGCATATATTCGTCGGTTGGCAAAGCGTCGGGGCCGAAAGCCTCGGCTAGGCGTCCTTGAACTGTGCGGCGCATTAGCGTCATTTGCCATAAGCGGTCTTGTGCGTGACTAAAACCAAGGCCGAACAGCACGTCAGTGTCAGTGGTCGCAAAAATATGCGGAATGGCGTAGGTATCGCGCACGATTTTAACAGAGCCATTTAGTCCGCGAACTTGCCAGTCCATGTCATAATCGGGCAACGAGCGGGAAGCCAGATAATACACGCCACCTCCGACAAGCAGAAACAGTGCAAATACGAATGTCAAACCCCACATCATCCATCGAAATATCGTTATCATTCGCTTTCCCTCGGCAATAAGCTTGACCCTGTGTGGATAGCAGGCCACTAAAAACATAACAACGGACTCAACAAAATTATTGGAGGAAACATGGCTAAAGTTTCATTTTTGGGCCTGGGCGTGATGGGCTATCCCATGGCCGGACATTTGCAGGCAGCTGGACACGACGTGACCGTTTATAATCGTACCACAGCCAAGGCCAAGAAATGGGTGGCGAAACATGGCGGAACGTTCGCGGTGACTCCGGTCGACGCAGCAAGCGGGGCCGAGGTGGTTTTCGCTTGCGTGGGGAACGACGACGATCTGCGCAGTATTACAGTGGGCGAGGGTGGCGCGTTTGCTGCGATGGATTCGGGTACCGTATTTGTGGACCATACAACGGCATCCGCCGCGGTCGCACGCGAACTTTACGATTTGGCACAAGCCGCTGATTTCAATTTCATTGATGCGCCTGTTTCTGGCGGCCAAGCTGGAGCCGAGAGCGGTGTTTTGACGGTAATGTGTGGCGGCGACGAAGCGCCTTTTGCGCGGATTGAACCAATGATGGATGCATTCGCCAAGTCATGCCTATTGATGGGCAAAAGCGGCGCAGGACAGTTGACAAAAATGGTTAACCAAATTTGCATTGCAGGTTTGTTGCAAGGCTTGGCCGAAGGTATGCACTTTGCCCAAAAGGCGGGTCTGGATGGAAGACGAGTTTTGGACGTAATTTCCAAGGGTGCTGCGGGAAGCTGGCAGATGGAAAACCGTGGTAATACGATGCTGGACGATGAATTCGAATTCGGTTTTGCCGTTGACTGGATGCGTAAGGATCTGGGGATTTGTCTGGGAGAGGCCAACAATAACGGCGCGTCTTTACCTGTGACGGCGCAAATCGACCAGTTCTATAAGGATGTTCAGAATATGGGTGGTAACCGTTGGGATACATCAAGTCTGGTGCGCCGGTTGCGGTGGCTGGATAATTAACTATGTGCATAAGGCAATGCTGCCATGCGGGACGTGTTTCTTTGCAGACACGCCTGCGATTTTAAGGTAAATCGGCAGTATAACGGAATGTTAGGGGGGCATATGTCCACGCGCGATCTTAAAGACAAAGCTCAACGTCATCCTGAAAAGGCACATAAGGCGGATACGCCGATTTTGCGTAAGCCAAGCTGGATACGTGTCAAAGCGCCCAATTCTTCTGGCTACAAGGCAACGCGCGACATTCTAAAGAGCAATAACCTGACAACCGTGTGCGAAGAGGCCGGTTGTCCGAATGTGGGCGAATGTTGGTCGCTTGGACACGCCACGATGATGATCATGCGAGAAATTTGCACCCGTGGATGCTCGTTTTGCAATATCGCGACGGGGCGACCGAATGCGCTGGATGTGTTTGAGCCGGGTCGAGTGGCCGTTGCGGTTGAAAAGTTGGGGCTTAAGCACGTGGTTATCACTTCTGTGGACCGCGATGATCTTGCCGATGGCGGGGCCAAGCACATTGCCCAGACGATCCGTGCCATTCGCCGTAAGGCACCAGATACAACGATAGAGGTTCTGACGCCTGACTTCCTGAAATGCGGACCCGATGCGCTGGAAACTGTTGTTGCGGCTAAACCGGATGTGTTTAACCACAACCTTGAAACCGTTCCCAGTCTATATCCGGTAGTGCGGCCCGGCGCGCGTTATTTTGCGTCTTTGCGCCTGTTGCAGCGGGTCAAGGAATTGGATCCGGACATGTTTACCAAGTCCGGCATCATGGTAGGCCTTGGGGAAGATCGCCAAGGGGTTTTGCAGGTGATGGACGATATGCGCGCTGCGGACGTGGATTTCTTAACAGTTGGTCAATACTTGCAGCCAACGCCTAAGCATCATGTTGTTGAACGGTTTGTGGACCCTGGCGAATTCAAATCCTACGAGCAAGCCGCCTTTGGTAAGGGTTTCTTAATGGTTTCAGCGACGCCGTTAACGCGCTCTAGCTATCACGCCGGGGATGATTTCGCGCAACTTCGCGCGGCACGGCAGAAAAATCTGGCAGATTAGGCTTTAGATTTCTCGGTAATTTCAGCGATTATATTAGCCCACGTCTCGGTGTTTTGCGCACCGTTGACTGCGTAACTTGCGCCGATTATGAAGCAAGGCACACCCTGAACCCCCATTTCGCGTGCCTTCTTATCTTCAGCGATGGTTTCGGCCAGATCAGATTCGCCTTCCAGAAGGCGGCGAATCATTTCTCCATTCATGCCCACAGTTATGGCCACGTCCACCAAAACGTCGATGTCAGAAATATCCTGCCCCTCACGAAAATAGCGGTGGAACAGCTGCGAGACGGCCTGAGATTGCTTGCCTTCCACCCGTGCCCACAGGATCACGCGGTGCGCATTCAAAGTGTTCGGCGTGCGTTTGATTTTGTCGAAGGCGATGTCCAAACCGGTTTCTTCGGCGGCTTTGGCAATTTGGCCGTAGACCCTGATAGCACCTTCGCGGCCTCCGAATTTCCATTCCAGATACTCGCGACGGTCCATGCCTTTGGCTGGCATGTCAGGATTAAGCTGGAAAGGTTTCCAGTTTACTTCAAACTGATGGTCAGGTGCGGCCTCTAGGGCGTGGTCTAATTTTGCCTTGCCGATATAACACCACGGGCAGATCGGGTCTGAAATTATGTCCAAAGTTGTCATTTTATTGTCGCCCTTCTTGCGCCTTAGGCAAATCGTCGCGTATTACAAGGTAGATATTATTCAAGGGTGACCAATGCAAGCTAACAAACCGAGTGTTTTAACAATTGCGCGTGAGGGCAGGGATGCCGAGCCGGCAAGCTCTCTGGACCTCGGGGAACGTGTGCGCGAATTGCGAAAAGCGCGGGGCTGGACATTGGAGCAGACTGCGCGACAAGTTGGTTTGGCGCGTTCAACCTTGTCCAAAATCGAGAACGGGCAGATGTCTCCAACCTTTGAGGCAGTTCGGAAGTTGGCGAGCGGGATGAACATCACTATCCCACAGCTTTTCACAGCCCCTCGCAGTGACAAGATTTTGGCACGACGCTCGATCACCCGCGCGGGTGAGGGGAAGTCATTGGTTACCGCCACCTATGAGCATGAAATGTTGGCCACCGATTTGTCTCAAAAACAGATGATGCCGTATCGGGCAACGGTTCGGGCACGAACAACCGACGAGTTCGATGGCTGGGTAAAACACGACGGTGAAGAGTTCATGTATGTGCTGTCTGGTACTGTGTCGTTTTATACAGAGTTCTACGAACCCGTTGAAATGAAGCGTGGGGACAGCGTGTATTATGATGCCTCGATGGGCCATAACGTGATTTCAACCAGTCAGGACGATGCGGTTATTCTATGGGTTACGTCGCTGCATTAACCAAAAAAAACGCCCTCACAAGGAGGGCGCAAGTTGTTGAGGCAGGTTTCATACAGGCAGAAACCTATCGAGCAGTAACTTAAACATAGGCGCAGAAACCCACGCTGCCAAGGTAAAACTTTGGAAAAGTCGTTTAAACGTCCGTGGTTACAGCAAAGATTAGCCACCAAACATTAAGATTTTGCGAAGATGCCACGGGTTAGGCGTCGATCGGGTGCACGTCTGTGCTGCAGATTCGGACTGATTCTATCCGAATCGCGATTCGCTAATAGAAGATCAGTTTGTAGGCGAGGTACCACATCAGCGCTCCGATCAGTACGTCCAGGATTTTCCAAGCGCGCGGCGTTTGTAATAAGGGCGCTAGGATCCTGGTGCCGTAACCAAGTGAGAAAAAAAACGCAAAAGAGGCACCGACGGCCCCAATTCCAAAGGCAAGCTTGCCCGCTTGAGAGGAGAATTCTGTCGAGATGGCTCCGAGCAGGCCAAGAGTGTCGAGATACACATGCGGGTTCAACCATGTCAAAGCCAGAGTGATCAGAATGGTTCGGCCCAGTCTGGTTGGTGCGGAGTTGGCTAGTTCCAGTTGGTTGCCCTTATAGGCCTCGTAAAAACGCGAAGCACCGTAGAAGATCAGGAATATACCGCCAGCGATTTGGATTATATTGGGCAAGCGGGGGAATTGGGTTGCAATGACGCCGAAGCCTGCAACTCCGGTAGAAATCAGCACAGCGTCGGAAGCGGCGCATGTAAAGCAGACCCAGAATACGTGTTGGCGCAGGATACCCTGCTTAAGGATCAACGCGTTTTGCGCCCCTATTGCAAGGATCAGCGCAAATGATGTTAGAAAGCCGGTGGAAGCGGCGGTCGCCAATCCGGTCATTTTGAGGGTGCTGTTACAGGTTTTTTGCCTGCGGCAATTTCTGCTGCGTTTGGCGGGGTCACCAGTCCGGCGGAAATCACAAGTTTGGCGGCATTTTCGACGCTCATATCTAGAATGATGACGTCTTTACGCGGCACAAACAGCAAAAATCCCGAGGTCGGGTTTGGCGTTGTTGGCAGGAATACTGACATCATCTCGGATTCTCCGGTTTTGGAGAGGACCTCTCCCTTGGACGGCGTCGATATAAACGCAATGGCCCAAATCCCTTTGCGGGGGTATTCGATCATGCAGGCGTTTTGAAAATTGGCGTTGGATTGGCTAAGAACCGTTTCGACGATCTGTTTCAATCCGGAGTACACCGAACGGACGACGGGTGTGCGACCAATAACGTTCTCCCAGATGCGCAGGACTTGACGACCTAATAACCCTTTGGTTAACGCGCCGATGATTGCGGTAGACAGAAGGAATATAACAACACCAAAGCCCGGAATATCCTGTCCCAGGTAGGTGCTGGGGTTGTAAATGGCTGGTACCAGCGGAACGACGCGGGAGTCGATGAATGTGACGATGGTCCAGATCAGATAGATTGTGATGATGACGGGCGCAACAACAATGAGTCCGGTGAAGAATATAGACCTAAACCTTTGCAACAACGTTGGCGAAGGTGCCGTGTCTCCGGATTTCTTTTTCATAAACGCCATGTCGTCCCCGTTTCTGTTACAGTTACTTAGTCGGAGTCGTTAACAAGAACAATAACAAGCTATGATTTAAGTGCTTTTGCAATCTTCGCTGCGAGCACCGCATTATTTTTGACCAGTGCGATGTTGCAATCCAGCGAACGACCATCGGTCAATTCGAATATGCGTTGCAGCAGGAACGGGGTTACGGATTTAGCGGAAATTTTCTGGGCGTTTGCCTCGCTGATTGCTTGTTTAACAATCGGGGTCATTTCCTTAACGCGAATCTCATCTTTCACGGGAACCGGGTTGGCCACAAACATGCCGCCGTCAAGGTTTAGCGATTCGCGCATCGTAAATGCTGCCGCGATTTCAGCAGGTGTATCGGCGCGTAACGGAGATTGCAGGCCGGATGAGCGCGACCAGAAGGCTGGAAGTTGGTCTTGACCATATGTTATGACAGGAACGCCGCGTGTTTCGAGAATTTCGAGCGTTTTTGGTAGGTCAAGAATTGCCTTCGCGCCTGCACCAACAACTATAACCGGCGTTTTCGCCAGTTCCTCTAGGTCAGCGGATATATCGAACGTGTCTTCGGCCCCGCGATGCACACCGCCGATGCCACCTGTTGCGAAAACGTTTATGCCGCCGAGGTGGGCGCAAATCATTGTCGCCGCCACCGTCGTGGCACCCGTTTTGTTATTGGCCACGGCGAAGGCAAGATCGGCGCGTGACAGCTTCATCACGTCTTTGCTTTGCGCCAATGCTTCGAGCCGCGCATCAGAAAGTCCGATGTGTATCTGCCCGTCCATTATCGCGATGGTTGCCGGAGTCACGTTCAGACTACGAAGTTCGGATTCAATCATTCGGGCGGTTTCGACGTTTTGGGGGTAGGGCATGCCATGCGTGATGATGGTAGATTCTAGTGCCACAATAGGCGCGTCGGCGGCCATGGCCTGAATGACTTCGTCGGAATAGGTGATTGGAAGCTTCATGAAGTATCTTTCATTACGTGGTCAGCGGCGGCATTTACTGCCGCCTCCATAATTTCATCCACGGCCATTGTCGATGTTATTTCCGCGCCTACGAACGTCGCGAGGAAAACGTCACCCGCACCAGTTGTTGTTTTCGCTTCCACTCGTGGTGGGGTCACACTGATCGTTCCATTTTCGTTACAAAGTGCGCTTGGGTTAGGGCCGTCCGTTACCACCGCGCGGTGCGCCCCGAGCGCGCAGAGTGCCTCGGATGCCTCGATGCTGGTTTCGAACGTGGCCTCGCATAGTATCTCCGCCTCGGTTTTGTTAACAAACAGCGTGCCTTTTTGCCCCTTCAAAGCAGCAAGCATACGTTCAGCCTTACCGGGGCTGGCAGGAACAAAGGAGACATGTGCGTCATCAAAGTCATGGTTTTCAGTGATGGACTCGAGCGTCGAAATCGATAAATTTCCATCAATAATGACCGAACCTGACCAGCGTGCGGAACTGTCGGCGAGCTGCCCGTTTCTGACCGGATCAAGTATTTTGTCTCCGGTTTTCTCTAACGAAGCACAATCGGCGATTGCCCCGAATACTACACCAGCGGTTCCCTCGATGGCTAAATAGTTGTCGGTCGGGTCATCGATACGGGTTACATAGCTACAATCGACACCGATCTCGACCAGCTCATCAATGAGTGCGTCGCCTTGCGCGTCGTTGCCGATAGAGGTCAATAGCGCGGCTGGTTGCTCGCGTTCTACCAGCGCGATGGCAATATTCAGCGCCACACCGCCGGGCCGGCGGCGGATAATACCTGCCACATCGTCACCGGGTTTCATTGGGCGGCTGGAGCTAGCGATAATATCCCATAGAGCGGAGCCAATGCACAGCACCGGAGGTTCTGGATTGTTTGTCATACTGATTTCCTTACATATCCGTCCTGCAATCGTTATTAAGGCATCTGTTTGATGTTTCAATACTCAGATTATCTCGCAGTTTGGAAAATTTTCGTTTCTGGACTGTGGTGCGACTTCGAAACAAAAAGGGGGATATGACCATGGATACGAATTCGCATACTTACTTGTTTACTATGTATACCGGCATTGTCGGTAACACACTTCGAACTTCTTTGTTAGGACTTTTGGGAACGATGGCGATCATCGCTTTTGCTGATATTTCCGACTATAAACTGGCGATGGCAGCAATTATCATTACTTTCACAGTACTTGGGGTTCTTCGAGCAAAAGGCCCAATTGGTTCGTTGGGGCCACTGTCAACAGATATGTCGTCCGAGTTGGCTGAATCGAACTACGGCAAAGCTCTTGCTGATGCTCCATTCGGGATGTTCAAGATAGTTACTTCTGTCTTGTTCCTAGCTACTGGACTGGCGCAACTCTGGGCTCTTTGGTGAATTCAGCGGCCAGACAACTTGATAAGATTCTTGCTCGCCGGAACCGCTTGGTCCCATAATACCTTTGGTGCTTTGAATGCTGGTATATAGGGCTTGCAATCAGCCTGGGATTCCGTTACTTGGCCCTCACTAGAAATCCACAGGCGGGGTCGCGGCTCTTGAGGGAGAAATCCTTGAGCGTCCACCGGTTGGGGCCAATATGGCGCCTTCTCCCTGCTGAGGCTAAACCGGAAAGGTATACCACAATGGCTCTACCCGAGTTTACATTGCGCCAGTTGCTTGAAGCAGGCGTTCACTTTGGTCACCAGACACACCGCTGGAATCCCCGCATGGACCGTTATATCTATGGTTCGCGCAATGGCATCCACATTCTGGATCTTACACAGACTGTTCCAATGCTCGACGCAGCGCTTGCTGCTGTTCAAGCTGTTTCCGCCAAGGGCGGCCGTATTTTGTTTGTTGGCACGAAGCGCCAAGCACAAAAAGGCATCGCTGATGCGGCGGAACGTTCGGCACAGTATTACATGAACCACCGTTGGTTGGGTGGCACCCTAACAAACTGGCAGACAATTTCCAAGTCTATCACACGCCTGAAGAATCTGGACGAGCGTCTGGAAACAGGTGTTGAAGGTCTGACCAAGAAAGAGCTTCTGAAGATGACTCGCGAGCAGGGAAAACTGCAAGCCTCCCTTGGTGGTATCCGCGAAATGGGCGGCACGCCGGACATCATGTTTGTTATCGACACAAACAAAGAATCGCTGGCGATTGCTGAAGCCAACAAACTAGGCATCCCTGTGATTGCTGTTGTTGACTCCAACTCGAATCCTGTCGGCATCGACTTCCCGATTCCGGGTAACGATGATGCGGCGCGCGCAATTGCACTTTATACCGACCTAATCGCGCGTGCAGCGCTTGACGGTATGGCTGCCAACCTTGGTGATTCCGGCGTTGATCTTGGCGCAATGGAAGAGGCACCGCTTGAAGAAGTTGTTGCCGAAGAAGCACCTGCTGCCAAAGAAGAAAAACCAGCCGTCTAGTAAGGCATTTGGTTCTGGTCTGCCGCTTGTTTGACTAGCGG
>JAPYON010000027.1 GCA_029938175.1 Paracoccaceae bacterium
ACACTATAGACCCCGCTCAACTGTTCCAGCGTCTTGGGCTCCTCGGACAAACGGCGCTCCGTCAGGATGTGTTGCTCCCGCTCGTTCAATTCATCCATGGCCGCAACCAGTAATTCTCGGCGCTGTTCCAGCTCGTCCTTCTCGGCGTAATCCGCCGCCTGATCCGCATCCTCATCCTCAAGCCAGTCCTGCCATTCCGCAGCCCCCTCACCATCGGATTTCACCTGCGCATTCAGGCTCGCATCCCCACCACCCATGCGGCGGTTCATTGAGATCACCTCTTTTTCTGTCACATTCAGCTGCGTGGCTATTATCTTAACGTTTTCAGGACGTAAGTCGCCTTCTTCCAACGCACCAATCTTGTTTTTGGCCTTGCGAAGGTTGAAAAATAGCTTCTTTTGCGCCGACGTCGTGCCCATTTTTACAAGGGACCAAGACCGCAGCACGTACTCCTGAATGCTGGCCCGAATCCACCACATCGCATAGGTCGCCAGACGGAAACCTTTCTCCGGATCGAACCGTTTCACAGCCTGCATCAAGCCAACATTAGCCTCGGAAACCACCTCAGCAGTCGGCAAGCCGTACCCACGATAACCCATCGCGATCTTAGCCGCCAAGCGCAGATGAGAGGTCACCAACTGGTGCGCCGCATCACTGTCTTCATGGTCCACCCAGGCCTTCGCCAACATGTATTCCTGCTCGGGATCCAACATTGGAAATTTACGAATTTCCCGCATGTAATTCGACAGGCCCTGTTCAGGCGACGGTGCAGGTAATTTGGTGTAGTTGCTCATAAGTCCTCCCGTGGTGCGGTTTAACGCACGTTGCGTATGTATATGATATTATCCGGTTTCAAGGTTCTATTACTAAACCATTAACAAATAATTCCTGCAAATAACTTTTTTCAATAATCAGCGAATTAGTGCCTTGGCTCTAACCCTTACGTTCTCTTGTGTAACCCTAGGGTATAAAAGTGGGACGCAAAGGTTTGCGATTCCAACTTAACCCAGGACACTAAAGATGAGTATTTTAACCAGACTAAAGACCGATTTTTCGGATTTACACCTCAATATCATTCCATTCGGGATGTTCATGGTATCCATCGCTTACGCAGGCGAAGCCATAAATATTTACACCGACGACCACTGGGAAAGCGTGTTCGAAATTTTTTAACGGTTCTTCGCCATCACCATTCTTTTAGTCGGTATTCCGGCAACCATCTACAACGCAATTCTAGAGATCCGAAAACGCAGGCAACACCGCGTCCAACCAGCGTAATCGAGGCCGAGTTTATGCAAACCCAATACAACACGTCCGCCGTTCACTCCTTCAGCTTCGTGTTCATTTTTCTACTCGCTGCGGAACAATTGGGCCCACGTATATTACCTGACATGCCAGCTAAATTCTGGCTGGAAGTCGTTATCTCTGCGACTCTCCGGTTCTTTAGTATCTCCTTCTGGTTCGATATGTTGAAATCGGACGCCGACGACTCGGATGAGTAAAATCCTCGGAAATCGCATTAACGTCTACCGCGCCTAGCATCGGATGTCTCAGGCAGATTTGGCCGACGCCATCGGTGTTTCGCGCAAGACCGTCAGTACGATTTAGGTGGGGCGGTTCATCCCCTCCACCATAATTTCGCTACAGATCGCGCGGTATTTCGATGTGAAGTTTGAAGACGCCTTTTGGCTTAAAGACGTTGAGAAAACCGATAAGACGTAAATGAAAATGAAAATGTTGGAACTACGCCCGAATTGTGAACTTTGTGACAGTGACCTGCCTCCTCAATCACACGAGGCGATGATCTGCACTTATGAGTACACTTACTGCCAAGACTGCGTCGAGAATATTTGCACAATGTTTGTCCGACCTTCGGTGGCGGGTTTGCACCACGCCCAATTCGCCCGCAACAGGCGTGGCGCGAAACGCTTTCTCTTGGGCCGGCAAACAATCCCGCATCGCAAATACGGGTTCATTTGAAGTTCACACGAGCCGATATAGATGCCCAAGTTCAACGCATACGGCACCTTGCGTCTAAAGATCGATGAACGCCTAGCTGCGTCGCAATACCCGCATCACTGCCTCGAAATCTGCAGGCAGTGATGCATTGAATTCCAATGCCTCTCCCGTCACCGGATGCACAAATCCCAGCGTCGCCGCGTGCAGGGCTTGTCGCCCGAACCCGCGCAATTCATCTGCCGCTTCAGCCAAAATCGCCCCTTTCGGAATGGCGCGGCGGGAACCATAAACCGGATCGCCAACCAGCGCATGGCCAGCATATGTCATATGCACGCGAATTTGGTGGGTGCGCCCTGTCTCCAACCAGCAATCGGTCAGCGAGGCCACAGGTTTTTCCAACGGTCCGAATGCCTCGACAACCCGTGTACGCGTGATCGCATGCCGCCCTGCATCGACCACAACCGTCATACGTTTTCGATCATGCTTATGTCGCGCTATGTTGCCGGAAATCCGGATCACGCTGCCTCCCTCGAAACTCACGCCCTTAACGCCAGCCAGTCGAGGGTCAGCCCCCGAAGGTGCCCCCCAAACCAGCGCCATATAATGCCGGTCCATATCGTGCGCGGCAAACATCGCCGCCAGCCCTTGATGCGCCTCGTCCGTTTTAGCAACAACCAGCAGACCGGATGTATCTTTATCGATCCGGTGCACGATTCCCGGTCGCTTTTCCCCACCGATTCCCGAGAGACTATCGCCGCAATGGAATAACAAAGCGTTAACCAGCGTACCCGTCTCGGAACCCGGTGCTGGATGCACCACCATGCCCGAAGGTTTGTTAACCACGATCAGGTAATCATCCTCAAACACCACATCCAGCGGAATATCCTCGGGCATAGCTTCAATATTCGTCGCCTCAGGCATTTCAACCAGCCAAACCTGCCCGGCCAAAACCTTGCTTTTTGGCTCGCGGAAAACTTCGCCGCCTTCTAATCGTACCGCCCCTTCAAGGATTAAATTCTGTAAACGCGAACGCGAGAGTGTCACGCCCTCTGGCACAACTGCCGCCAAGGCTTTATCAAGGCGATTAGCAGGGGTCAGCCCCAGCTCCAGCCGCAACGGATTTTCAAAAGGGCCTGCCATGAGCGAACCAACTCCTAGAGACGTCGAAATACCAGAACCAGCTAACCTGCGCTTCTTGCGTCGATTGGTGACGGCCCTGACCGCGACAATGATATTGGGTCTCCTAACCATTGTTGTGCTGTTTGTCATCAAGTTCATGGGGCCAGCCACGGCCCGCCTGACGTTACCAGATGAAATCACCTTGCCAGATGGCGAAACTTCCCAAGCCATCACCCAAGGCACCAGTTGGATTGGCGTGGTCACTATAGACGCTGACGGAATTGAGCGCATCCACATTCTGAACCTAGACGGAACCCCTCGCCAAGTCGTAAACATAACGCCATGAGCCTTCCAGCCGGATTCCTTGATGATTTGCGTGAACGCACGTCACTGACCCAAGTGGTCGGGCGTAAGGTTATGTGGGATAACAAGAAATCCAACCCAGGCAAGGGCGACATGTGGGCACCCTGCCCGTTCCACCAAGAGAAAACTGCCAGTTTCCACGTCGATGACCGCAAGGGCTTCTACTACTGCTTTGGCTGCCATGCAAAAGGTGACGCAATCGGGTTCGTCAAAGAAACCGAAAACGTCGGCTTCATGGAGGCCATCGAAATCCTTGCCCGCGAGGCAGGCATGCCCGTACCGAAATCCAGTCCACAAGAACAGGAACGTGCCGACGTTCGCAAAACGCTGGCCGACGTCATGGAGCAAGCCGTTAAATTCTACCGCTTACAACTCCACTCGGCGAAAGCAGCCGAGGCTCGCGCATACCTTGAAAAACGCGGCTTACCCGAATCCACGTTAGAGTGTTTTGAAATAGGCTTTGCCTCCGATGCCCGCACCGCGCTTTTCGAGGCCCTCACCGGGAAAAACATTCCCGTCGAGAAGATCATCGAAGCAGGGCTTTGCATCAAGCCCGACGACGGCGGTAAGCCCTATGATCGTTTCCGTGGTCGCATCATGTTTCCCATCCGTGATGCACGTGGCCGCTGCATCGCCTTCGGTGGCCGCGCGTTGGACCCGAATGCGCGCGCCAAAT
Organism: Paracoccaceae bacterium; assembly: GCA_029938175.1. Taxonomy (GTDB): domain Bacteria; phylum Pseudomonadota; class Alphaproteobacteria; order Rhodobacterales; family Rhodobacteraceae; genus NORP23. The sequence continues at coordinate 4,118 of JAPYON010000027.1, forward strand.
ACCTGAACTCCAATGAGACACCATTGTTCGACAAAGGCCGCAGCCTTTACAACCACGGCCCTGCCCGCGAAGCGTCGGGCAAAGCCAACGCGTTGATCGTGGCCGAAGGATACATGGACGTGATCGCGTTGGCTCAGGCGGGATTCAACCATTCAGTCGCCCCTCTCGGGACCGCAATCACCGAAAACCAACTGGCAATGATCTGGCGCATATGCCCCGAACCGGTGATCGCGTTAGATGGGGACAAAGCCGGCATTCAGGCTGCCCGCCGCCTGATTGATCTCGCCCTGCCGCTGCTGGAAGCTGGAAAATCCCTGCGGTTCTGTATCTTGCCTGAGGGTCTCGACCCAGACGACCTGATCCGCTCCCAAGGTGCCGAGGCCATGCAAAAGCTGTTGGACACCGCGCAACCGATGGTGGACCTGTTGTGGCAACGCGAAACCGAAGGCAAAATCTTTGACAGTCCCGAACGGCGCTCTGCACTTGATGCAAGTCTTCGCAATGCCATTAAACTGATCAAAGACCCCAACCTACGCAGCCATTACGGCGCGGCCATTAACGAGCGTCGACAAGCTTTGTTCGCGCCGGCCCGCAAGGACAACAAGCCGTGGCAGGGCAGCCCCCGACAAGGTGGAAAACCATGGAAAAACCGTGCGCCAAGCGGCCCGACACAAAGCGCAAAATCTTCGATGTTAGCCCAATCCAACGCTGGCCCAGCGACAGACGCCCGTGTGCGTGAGTGCGCCATCCTGCTGGGTTGCATCAATCACCCGCAACTGGCCGAAAAGTTCGAAACACAGTTGGAACGCGTCCGCTTTTTGTCACCCGATCTGCAACAAATACGCGACGCCCTCTTGTCCTCTCTGCCAGAGGCCCTAAGTATGCCGGATGCACAACAAAACGAACATCTAACGCAGGCGATGCAGGCCACCCTTGGCTTTGCACCGATTCAGAAACTGTCATCAATCGGGCAAGTCCGTGCCAATCCGTATTTGCACATCGGCGCGAATACCACGCTGGTCGCGCAAGCGATCAAGGAAGAGCTGGCCAAGCAAGTCACAGTTCTCGGCATCGTGGACGAGATTGAAGACGCTAAGAAAGAAATAACCGGAATTGCTGATGAAGGCCTGACATGGCGAATCAGTGAGGCCCGCAAAGAACAGGACAAGATCTCACGCGAATCACTTAACGATGATTCGGACAAAAACAGTGACGACAACAGCTTATCCAGTGCCCGAAGGTTGCTAAATCAGGAAGGCTGGAAAAAGAAAAAGCGTCGCTGACCCTTGCGAATCAGTGATTCGAAGTAGAAATTCCCTACAAACCAATTTTCAGTCTGCTGATTCGCGGCTGAACCACATATGGAGTAGCCCATGGCCGCTAAAGCTAACGAGCAAAAAACTGGCGAAGATCAACAGGATAACCCAGGCCCAATGCTTGATATGAGCCAGGCCGCGGTCAAGAAAATGATCGTTCGGGCCACGGCACGCGGCTATATCACCTATGATGAGCTTAACCAGTTCATGCCAGACGGTCAGGTTTCGTCCGACCAGATCGAAGATATCATGGCAATGCTCTCTGATATGGGCGTTAATATTATCGAGGGCGAAGAAGCCGAAGATGAAGACACCGACACCGACGTAGAAGAGATCGGCGCGACAACTTCACGTGAACTCGTCGCCGCTGCGGCCACCACCGAAACGCTTGATCGCACCGATGACCCCGTCCGCATGTACTTGCGCGAAATGGGTACTGTTGAGCTGCTGTCGCGCGAAGGTGAAATTGCGATTGCCAAACGCATCGAGGCTGGCCGTTCTACCATGATCACCGGCCTTTGCGAAAGCCCGTTGACGTTCCACGCTATCACCATCTGGCGCGAAGAGCTGCTGGAAGAGGAGATCATGCTGCGCGACGTGATCGACCTTGATGCGACCTTCGGTCAGCAGATGGAAGAAGAAGAGGAAGTCTCTGGCGCCACCAAAACCGAAACTGCCGCGGTCGAGAAAAAAGAAAAAGAACAGATTCTGGAAGCCGACGAAAACGCCGACACGCAGGACGAAGATGATGACGACCAGGAGGAGGAAGAAGCAGCAAGCCTGTCGCTAGCCGCTATGGAGGCTATTTTGAAGCCCATCGTTCTGGAAACATTGGACCAGATCGCTGCGGATTATGAACGTCTGGCTGAAATGCAAGAAGGCCGCATGGCCGCCGCCCTCAACACCGACGAAACCTTTACAATAACACAGGAACGCGAATACCAGCGCCTGCGTACCACGATTGTGACGCGTGTGAACTCCATGCACCTGCATAACAACCGTATCGAGGCACTGGTTGACCAGCTTTACGGCATCAATCGCAAGATCATGAGCCTCGATTCCGCCATGGTAAAACTGTCCGATCAAGCCCATATTAATCGCCGCGAATTCATCGACGAGTACAAAGGTGCCGAGTTGGATCCGGACTGGATGCAACGCGTCTCTGCTCTAGGAACCCGTGGCTGGGATATTTTGACCGGCGATATGAAGGACAAAGTCGAAGATGTCCGCAGCGAAATGGCCGAAGTTGGCCAATACGTCGGCGTTGATATCTCTGAATTTCGCCGCGTTGTGCAGCAGGTTCAGAAGGGCGAGAAAGAAGCCCGTTCCGCCAAGAAAGAAATGGTCGAAGCCAACCTTCGCCTCGTGATTTCTATTGCCAAGAAATACACCAACCGTGGTTTGCAGTTCCTTGATCTTATTCAGGAAGGTAACATCGGCTTGATGAAAGCCGTGGATAAATTTGAATATCGCCGTGGTTACAAATTCTCAACTTACGCGACATGGTGGATTCGTCAGGCGATCACCCGTTCAATCGCAGATCAGGCCCGCACTATCCGTATTCCGGTCCATATGATTGAAACGATCAACAAGCTGGTTCGGACAGGTCGCCAGATGCTGCACGAAATCGGCCGCGAGCCGACACCCGAAGAACTGGCCGCCAAACTGCAAATGCCGCTTGATAAGGTCCGCAAGGTTATGAAAATCGCCAAGGAACCTATTTCCTTGGAGACGCCAATTGGCGACGAAGAAGACTCGCAACTGGGTGATTTCATCGAGGACAAGAACGCCGTTCTACCGCTGGAAAGCGCCATTCAGGGCAACCTGAAGGAAACCACGACACGTGTTTTGGCGTCCCTGACACCTCGCGAAGAACGCGTGCTGCGCATGCGTTTTGGTATCGGCGTAAACACGGACCATACGTTGGAAGAAGTCGGGCAACAGTTCAGCGTGACCCGCGAGCGCATTCGTCAGATTGAGGCGAAAGCATTGCGAAAGTTGAAGCATCCGAGCCGCTCTCGCAAACTACGCAGCTTCCTGGATCAATAATCGCAGGGTGCGTGGTCTCCACGCACCATTTCGAATAATGAACCACAAACCAGAACCCTTCACGCCCAACGATCCGTCTTTCAAGAAACTCATCAGCGAGTCCGAAGCCAAAGGTCATGGCTTTGTTGGAAGGTTTGCAGTTCGATGGGCGTCTGGTGAGCTTCTCTTCGACAAACCAGGCGAAAAACTTCTGGCAATCAGGCACGATCATCAAATCATCGCATTTGGCGGGATTTGTTTTGATCCCTACTCAAGCGACCCAAACGCCGGACGGCTCCGCCACCTTTACGTACTTGAATAATGGCGCAGCAGGAACCTTGGCGCCTCGTTGGTTTCAAGCTTGACCGGCAGGCCACATCCTTTCGCAATCATAAGAATTCGTACGGATGATGACGCGGCCAATTTCTACTAGCGGCTTGGCTGGATTCGCAGTAGTGCCAAAAACGCGGCGCATGAAATACTTGTTTAAATCGGAGACCTTTCGTCCTACGCCAACCCCCTCCATATAGCTATTTCACTTCCCCTCTACCCAAAACCTAGAACCCTCCCTATACTGGCGTAAAAAAATCAATCAGGCAGTAAATTTACGAGGTCTCATATGCGGTGCCCCTTTTGCGGAAATGTCGACACTCAGGTTAAGGACTCGCGTCCTGCCGAAGACCATGCAGCCATCCGGCGTCGCAGGGCGTGCCCTGCCTGCGGCGGACGCTTTACCACTTACGAACGTGTGCAACTACGCGACCTCACTGTGGTCAAGAAAAATGGCCGCAGAGAGGATTTCGACCGCGACAAGCTGGATCGTTCCATCCGTATTTCCATGCAAAAACGCCCAGTTGAACCGGACCGGATCGACCAGATGATCTCGGGCAGCGTGCGTCGTCTTGAAAGCTTGGGCGAACCGGACATTCCGTCAGAGAAAATCGGTCAGATCGTCATGGAAACACTGGCCCGTATCGACACCGTCGCGTATGTGCGCTTTGCCAGCGTTTACAAAAACTTCCAGGCGGCCGATGATTTTGAGGAATTCGTTCACGAGCTCCGCCCTCCTTCCGAAGACGAATAATGCCAATGAAAGCGCAGGACGAACGGTGGATGCGACTGGCCCTCAGCCTCGCCGCCCGGGGACTTGGTCGTGTCTGGCCTAACCCCGCCGTCGGCTGCGTGATCGTCAAAGACGGCAAGCTGCTTGGCCGAGGCTGGACAGCACGCGGTGGACGGCCCCACGCAGAAACCATCGCCTTGACGCAAGCGGGCAAGGCTGCAAAAGGAGCAACCGCTTATGTAACGCTCGAACCATGTGCCCACCACGGTAAAACCCCGGCCTGCGCTGATGCGTTGGTCGCGGCCGGCATTGCACGTGTGGTTTGCGCGTTGGATGATCCTGACAGCCGCGTCGCCGGAAAAGGCTACAAAATTCTGCACAATGCGGGCGTCGACCTTACCGAAGACGTGCTGATGGACGCGGCTTCCGATCTCAATCAGGGCTTCCTGCTTAACCGCATCATCGGGCGGCCAATGTTCACATTGAAAATGGCCAACACCATCGACGGACGCATTGCCACTGCAAGCGGCGAGAGTCGCTGGATCACCGGATACGAGGCACGACGACAAGTTCACCTGATGCGCGCACGCCATGACGCGGTGCTAATCGGGGCCGGAACCGCCCGCGTCGATGATCCCTTGCTGGACGTGCGCGATTTGGGTCTATCTGGCGACAATCCCGTTCGCATAATCCTTGACGGCGGTATATCTTTGCCCTTGACATCGCGTTTGGCCCGCACTGCCAAAGACGTGCCGCTGTGGATTTGCCACCGCGCGGGTCTCGATAAAAAACGGCGCAAGACTTGGGAAGATATTGGCGTAACGTTGATCGAAGTTAACCATTCCGATACTGGCGAGCTGGACCTTGCAGACATGGCGAAACAACTGGGAAAACGCGGCGTCACGCGCGTCTTATGCGAGGGGGGCGGGCGTGTCACATCCTCGATGATCGCTGCCGAACTGGTCGATGAACTGGTGACTTTCACCGCTGGCATCGCCCTTGGATCGGACAGCGCCGCCGTCTTCGGCGCCCTGCAAATCGAGGCGTTGAGTGATGCGCCGCAATTCCGACTACTCGAAACCCGCACCGTTGGCGAAGACATAATGGCCCGCTGGAAACCTACCGACAGATAGAAGCACGACTGGCAAAAATTCCTTGTAGCTTGGCAAGAGCGCGTAATTTTGGCGGCGTGTTCGCCTAGCCCTCGGCCAAACGGTCCATGATCAGCTCAGCAGTGCACGGTAGGCCCGAAACAGGATCGACATATCGCGGGTAATTCACGAACGTCGTATGCACCAGCTGATCCAGCGCCACCGCGCACCCACGCACCCACCGCCTTGAAGGCTTCGGCCCCATCCCGCATAAAACGGCGCCTATGAGCACGTCAGTGCAATCTTCGCACTCAATTGGCGGGAAAGCGGGCCGTGCGGGCCTTGCAGGAACAAAAACTTGCGATGCGGCGTCAAAATGGCGGCCTTCCAGTGCTAAAAACGTAGATTTAGTCGAAAACCAATAGGCCAAATGCCGGATTCGGACAAATACAAACGCCTGCCCCTCTTGCCCCTGCTGGCGCGGCGCGTTACCACAATTACTGAAATGTTAAAGGAGCAAGGCGCATGTTTACAGGCATTGTCACCGACATCGGAACCATCCAGTCAACCGAGCATCGCGGAGACTTGCGCGCCCGAATTTCCTGCTCCTATGACATGAACGGCGTAGACCTTGGCGCATCAATCGCCTGCGACGGCGTTTGCCTGACGGTGATTGCCAAAGGCGACGATTGGTATGACGTGGATATTTCCGCCGAGACCGTGTCGAAGACTAACCTCGACACTTGGACCACGGGCGAACGCGTAAACCTTGAACGCGCATTGAGACTTGGCGACGAATTGGGCGGGCATATCGTATCGGGTCATGTTGACGGTCTTGCAATAATCATCAAGATGCAGGACGACGGTGACAGCACTCGCGTTACTCTGACCGCCCCCGATAATCTGGCAAAGTTCATCGCCCAGAAAGGTTCCGTCACGCTGAACGGAGCGTCCTTGACGGTCAACGATGTAAACAGCGCGGATTTCGACATCAACTTCATCCCCCACACCAAGACGCACACCACTTGGGGCGAGGCGCAGGTCGGAGATCGCGTCAACCTCGAGATCGACACCATGGCCCGCTATGTAGCCCGATTGCAGGAATGGGACAGTTGAGCACCCTTGACCATAACAATGGCCCCACGATGGAGGCAGGTGCCGGTTGGCGCAAGAATTGCTGGGCCAAGGCGCGTCGCGAACTGCTGTCCACACTGCCCATAGAAATCCTGCGAGTCCGCGTGGCCCGCGCCAAGGAACTGGGACTGGATTATACATCCTACGCCTCGATCCGTGCAGCCGGTGGGCATGACGTGATCGCGTTCCTGTTTTCCTCGAACGCGCTGCGTGTATTCCCCAAGACCCCCGAAATGCCAGCCGACCGACTGCACAAGCTGGCGGAAATCACGGACTGCAACCGCGCGGTCGCAGTTCATCGGCCACTTACACCGGAAAACCTGCGACCTTACCAAGTTCTTGACCACGCGTTCGCCGCCCCCAGATCCACAGACACATGGATCGAGACCCGCAACCAGATCCTGACCTATTTGCAAACTCTGACCGCCTGCCGCGCGACGGCGACACCTCGCAAGAGCGCGCATGAGTCGTTGCAGGCCGTCTAGCCGGATACGTCCCCGCCGACCAGTTTTCCCCTGAAGGAGCCACCCCGTGACTGAAACGACTATTTCCACAATCGAGGAAATTATTGACGACGCCCGCAATGGTCGCATGTTCATTCTTGTAGACCACGAAGACCGGGAAAACGAAGGCGACCTAGTGATCCCCGCACAAATGGCCACGCCAGATGCGATCAACTTTATGGCCACACACGGGCGTGGGCTTATTTGTCTAACACTGACCGGAGAGCAAATCGAACGTTTGGGCGTGCCGATGATGGCCACCAGTAAATCGTCACGCCACGAAACCCCGTTCACCGTCTCAATCGAGGCCTGCGAAGGCGTGACTACTGGCATTTCGGCCCACGACCGCGCCCAGACAGTGTCCGTGGCGATCAATCCACAGGTACAGACCGTCGAGATCGCCACCCCCGGCCACGTCTTCCCGCTAAAGGCCCGCCAAGGCGGCGTGCTGGTGCGTGCGGGCCATACCGAGGCCGCAACAGATATCTCGCGCCTCGCAGGGCTGAACCCCTCAGGCGTGATCTGCGAGATCATGAACGACGACGGTTCCATGGCGCGGTTGCCCGATTTGATGGTGTTTGCCCAAAAGCACGGCTTGAAGATCGGTACAATCTCCGACCTGATCGCCTATCGTCATCGCCACGATAATCTGGTGCGCGAGACCGGTCAGAGAACTGTGACTTCGACGTTTGGCGGCGAATGGAGCTTGCGTATCTTCACCGACCAAACTACAGGCACAGAACATATCGCCCTAACCAAAGGCGACATTTCCAGCCCCGAACCTGTGCTGGTTCGCACCCACGCCCTGAACCCGCTGGAAGATTTGTTGGGTCTCGGGCCCTCGCCCGCTGACGAACTGCCGCGCGCCATGCAGATTATCGCCGACGCGGGGCGCGGAGTTGTAGTGCTGTTCCGCGAACCAAGCCAGAAGCTGTCGTTCCCCGATGATGCCGCCCCGAAAACCCTCCGCCAGACCGGAATCGGAGCACAAATCCTTTCCAGCCTCGGTCTGTCGAAAATCGTGCTGCTCACCGATAGCCCTATGCCCAAAGTGATCGGGCTCGACGCCTACGATGTGACCATCACCGGCACAAAACCCATCCATAAAGGCGCTTAAGCATGGCCCAAGCCGAAACCCACCACACCCTGCAAGTTCCAAAGTTTTACACCCCGACAAGCGTGTTGATCGTCGTATCGCCTTATTACAAAGATATCGCTGATAACCTCGTGGCAGGCGCAAAATCCGCCATCGAAACTTCAGGTGTTACGGCCGACCTGATCGAAGTTCCCGGCGCACTCGAAATTCCGACAGCCATCAAACTGGCCAGCGGAGCCTACGACGGCTTTGTGGCCCTTGGCTGCATCATTCGTGGTGAGACCACCCATTACGACACGGTCTGCAACGATTCATCACGGGCATTGTCGATGATGGGCCTAGACAAAATTTGCATCGGCAACGGCATACTGACCGTCGAAAACCGCGCCCAAGCCGAGGTTCGCGCCGATCAGGATGGGCAAAACAAAGGCGGCGGTGCTGCGGAAGCAGCATTGCACCTGATTGCCCTAAAGCGACGCTTTACAAAGGGGGGCGCTGGGCGTATTGCCCCAAGTTCTGAAAGCATCCTGATGGCTGGAAAGGCCTACAGGGATCAAGGAACCGAATGATGTCTGACAAGTCCAAATATACTCGCGACGAAAAACGTCAAATGCGCTCGGCGGCGCGCCTATATACTGTGCAAGCCCTGTTCCAGATGGAAGCCGGCGGCGGGGCACTTGAGGACATCCAGACTGAATTCGAAACCTACCGTTTCGGCGCTACAATCGGCGGAGACACTTACGCCGAAGGTGACCTGGACCTGTTCCGCGCATTGCTGTCCGGAGCCGTGAGCATGCAAGCCAAGATCGACCAGATGACCGACCGTGCTTTAGTTGCCAAATGGCCCATCGACCGCATCGACTCGACGCTCCGCGCTCTGTTTCGCGCAGCAGGGGCCGAGCTGGTAACGCAGAATACCCCTCCCAAAGTTGCGATCAGTGAATTCGTAGACATCGCCAAGGCTTTCTTTCCTGAAGGCCGCGAGTCAAAATTCGTCAACGCGGTGCTGGACCACATGGCCCGCGAAGCACAGCCGGAAGCGTTTAGCTAAACACGGCGCAAGCCAGCAAATCACGCTTTACGATCACATGACATCAATTTCAAAATAGTAACGCCCGGCAGTAGTTTTCTCGGGTATCTTTTTGAAACCAGACTTTTCCAACACGCCGACCGAAGCGACGTTGTCGCGGTCGACTCCGGCAACTAATCGCGTCTGCAGACCACCTTTGATAGCTGCAATCAATTCCGTAACCATCTCGGTCGCATAGCCCTTCCCCCAATTTGGTTCAAAAAGAAAATAACCTAATTGAACTGTCAATGCCTCCGATTTCTCTGTATTTTTGAACAATAAGATCAACCCGACCAATGCCGCCGTATCACGCACGTGGGCTCATAGTACGTCGGTTTCATTGGCCCGTGTATCAATCCACTTCGAGATCGAGTCGTGTTCCGCGGAAAATTGCATAGAGAGCGGCAAACGGCGTGTTACTTTTGATGTGAGAATACGTTTGAGTTCTTGTTCAAATTTTTCCGCTTGAAGGGGTCACTCAAAATCACCTCCCAGTTTTCAATCTGCAATCTGACGATTTCGAATGTTAGATCGGGTGTCATAGGCCGATTTGTGATCCACAGCGACTGATAAGTCCAGTCCGGATGTCTGCGCATCGAGGCCAAGAACACATCTGGCTTTTAGCAATCCATGATCAACATCGGGTGGTCGTCATCCTCAGTCGAGGTTGTGCAGCGAAAATCCCAGCCCGTCATGATAAAATTTTAGGGGCCGCGCCACATCCGCAACTCCCAACGCAATCAGACTGATTTTGTTTTTCACGTCACTTCCCCTTCTTGACCCGCCGCTTATCCTGCGCCACTCGCGTCATTTTATGGAAGCTTTTGTTACGCGCCCGCGTTTCGGCAATCGGCTCGACGGCGCATTCGTCCTCACGCACCAGCTTTTGCCAACGCCCGATCCGTGCCGTGTCCAGTGTGCCGGCCTTCACCGCGGCCAAAATAGCGCAACCCGGTTCGCTTTCGTGTTTGCAGTCGTTGAATTTACACGTCAACGCCAAGTCCGAGATATCCTCGAACACCGCATCCACAGCCTCGCGGGCATCGACAAGCCGCAAGGCTCGCATGCCGGGCGTGTCGATCAACCAGCCCCCCGAAACCATCCGGTACATGGACCTCGCCGTCGTTGTATGCACGCCTTTGGCATCATCTTCGCGGATACCCTTAGTCAGAATTTTCAGCCCCGTCATCGTGTTGGTGATCGTCGATTTCCCAACACCAGATGACCCCACCAGCGCCACGGTCTGCCCCGTGCCACACCAAAGTGCCAGATGTTCGACAGTATCACCTTTGGTCGCGTCAATCGTCACCGTAATGACGTTCTGCAGTTCCGCCGCCCGCGCCATGTATTCCGTAGGATTATCGCACAAATCTGCCTTGGTAAGCACCAGAATTGGTTCAACCTCGGCTTGATGCGCCAATGCCATATAACGTTCCAGCCGCGCGATGTTGAAATCGGCGTTGCAGGATGACACGATAAACAACGTGTCGATATTCGCCGCGATAAGCTGCGGAACTGCTTCCAGCCCTGCCGAGCCGCGCTTAATCAGGCTTTTGTGGTCCAGCACGCGTTCCACCTGGACGCTGTCCTTTTCCGTCAGCACCCAGTCCCCGACCGCCATACCGTGTTCGACCAAATCGCGGTGCATGGGCACACGCAACGGTCCATCCTCGCCCATCGTTTCAAGCGAGTTGCGATGAACCTCGGTCACACGCAGCGGGCGCAGGGTTTCGACATCTTCGATTGTTAGCTGGGATTGATAGAATGCCCCCCAACCCAGTTCGGGTAGCGTTATTGTTTCATTAATCATTGTGATAAAAGTCTATAATAAATTCGCAAGAACCCCGTGCGAGTTGCGTGGGGTCTGGGGTCTGGCTTCATCGGGCTTGAATGCATTGCGGCCATACGTAGCCTAACGGCACGCCCGGAGGGTGATTACATTTGTCATAACTTCATCCTCCTTAATCCGGCGTTAATTAGGTGAGAGGCTGGACAACGACCCAAACGGGACTCGTTACGGCTGCTTCCTTCCGGATCTGACCGGGTTGGCGAGGCGCTCGCCCGCGCCAACCTCTCGATTCTTAAAATAGCAATCCACGGGGCGAATGGCAAGGGCTGGTCGCGTGGCGCTTCACATCCGTCGCCGCATAGAAGTGCCCCGACATTTTACGACAGATCGAGCAGTGGCAAGCGTCAGGGGCGGACAAGTCGCCCTTTATTTCAAACGATACTGCGCCACAGTGGCATGAACCTTTGTGCATGTTGATGTCTCCTGTTTTATTTACCGCAAATCCTAGTCGCTTGTCTGGACTTGGGCAACGCCATGGCGCAATCTGCCCGCAACACAGGAGATATTAATGCACGACATTGAAACTGTAACCTTCGCGGGCGGTACGCTGGATCGCGCGGCGCATTTGCGCGAGGATGATAGTCTTTTGCAGCAGCCGGACGCCCGTGCGCTGCCCCTGTGGCATGGCAAGCCATTGGTTGATACCACCGATGCCCTGCGCCTTGCGTGGTTGCCAATGGACGCCGAGATTCTGGCCGAAGCGACGGTCGAGCCGATATTCCTTGGCCTACAGGATGGTTCCCCGCGCTTTGCCTATGATGTGTCGGCCTGGCAGGCTGAAGATACCGACGTTGTGGAAATGTCGAAATTCCGTGATGAAAGCCGCAACCAGCATCCCAGCCTTCCCGAACCGGTAAAATTCATCGATTTGCGATCTGTGATGGCCGACCTTTGTCATGACGATGCGGGCGACGCTGCGACTGCCAAGGGGATTTTTGGTTGGCACGAGAAGCACCGATTTTGTTCGAACTGCGGGGCGGGCACAAACATCGTGCAGGGCGGCTGGCAACGCAATTGCCCCGCGTGCAACCACATGCATTTTCCGCGCACAGATCCGGTAGTGATAATGTTGGTGCTGCACGGCAACGATGTGCTGCTGGGCCGCTCGCCGCATTGGCCCGAGGGGATGTTTTCATTGTTGGCAGGCTTTATGGAGCCGGGCGAAGGCGTGGAAGAAGCCGTGCGCCGCGAAGCTTTCGAGGAAACCGGCGTGCGGATCGGCGAGGTGGAGTATCTGACTAGCCAGCCATGGCCGTTCCCCTCGTCCCTGATGATCGGCTGCGTAGCGCAGGCATTAACTGCCGAACTGACCATTGATCCCGTCGAAATCGAAGCCGCGAAATGGGTTAGCCGCGAAGGCGTGGCGGAATCTTTTTCGGGCAATGATCCTGAACTTTTACCTTCTCGTAAGGGTTCTATCGCACAATTTCTGCTGGAATGTTGGCTGGCCGATAGAATATAATGCGCAGATGCAATTTAAACATTCTTGGAAAATTGATGCAGAAGAGGAATATGTTTTCCGCCCGTATTACGGATTTTAAAAAGTTCTAGAACCATAGCGGTCCGAAAGGATTTAGCTTCAAGCGCAAGGGGCGTTTACCGGTTCGGATCGGGATGCAGTGGGATATTTCGGTGCCTGTTCGCTGTCGCACCAGACGGTTCAGAGCCGAATTAAACGAACACGTCCCGCACCGCACATTGTCCTACAAATCCACCAGCGCAAGGTATCAGGCGGCCATGTCGCTAAGCGTGATCGCCGATGGCGAAAACACCTGCCGCTTAGAAATCCAACTGATCGCAAAGTCACGCGGGTTTGCCACGGGATTGGTGTTCAATACCATTCGCTTGGCCCGTCGCCGGATTAACAAACGCTTAAGAGCCGAAATGAACGTGTTGGCCAAACGGATGACCATAGAGTATCGCGATCGATCAGAATCGAATTAGGGGCGTGCGGGTTAAACGGCTTATCTGACAGACGTGCGGAATGCATCCATTTTATACACACCCAGAATATCCAGATGGGTGGTAAAATACGCCAACTCTTCCAACGCGCGGTCAACGGCGGGGTCACCGGGGTGGCCTTCGATATCCGCATAAAACTGTGTGGCCGTAAAGTTCCCGCCAACCATATAGCTTTCTAGCTTCAACATGTTCACGCCATTCGTCGCAAACCCGCCCATAGCCTTGTAAAGGGCCGCAGGAATATTGCGCACCTGAAACACGATCGTAGTCATCATATCGCCACCAGATGGGCGCTCCGGCTCTGGTGACATCACCAGAAAACGTGTGGTATTATGCTGGTTATCCTCGATGTTTTCGGCCAACGTCTCCAATCCGTAGATCGAACCAGCAAGTGCCGAAGCCAGCGCGGCAACCTCGGCGTCCGCGGCCTTAGCTACGTGTTTGGCGGAGCCGGCAGTGTCCACACCCGTACGGGGCTGGATCGAATGTTCTTTCAAGAAACCACGGCATTGGCCCAGTAGAACCGTGTGGCTCAAGGCGTGTTTGACCTGCTCCAGCTTGGTGCCCGGAACAACCATCATGTTGATATGCACACGCACGAAATACTCTCCGATGATGTGCAAACCTGTTTCTGGCAACAGATGATGAATGTCCGCAACCCGCCCATAAGTCGAGTTCTCGACGGGCAACATAGCCAGATCTGCACGGCCGTCCTTAACTGCAGCAACCGCCCCTTCAAAAGTGTTGCAGGGCAATACTTCCATGTTCGGGAACATCTCGACACAAGCCTGATGCGAATAAGCGCCTAGCTCACCTTGGAAAGAAATTACATTTGTCATCTTAATACCCTACATCGGTCGTTTCGTCGCGCTTCTACACCTTGCAAAGCAATAGGGGAAGCGGCTAGAACATCCCTCAGCATATTAAGAGGGCGTAGCCCTGACAAAACAAGGTGAAGACACCCATGGATACTATGACAACAACAAAGATTGTCGGCGGCGTTTGCGGCAGCCTTTTGATTTTCCTATTGGTAAAATGGGGTGCTGAAACAATTTACACTAGCAGCGACCACGGTGAAACCGAGGCAGCTTATGTAATCGAAGTTGAAGGCGACGATACCGAAATGGCATCCAGCGAAGTAGAAGAAGCCGCTGGTCCGACTTTCGACGAGCTTTACGCCGCTGCCGATCTTGCTGCTGGCGAAAAAGTATTCAAGAAATGTAAATCCTGTCACAAACTCGAAGACGGCGCGAATGCAACTGGCCCGTTCCTGTACGCAATTCTTGATCGCGATATTGGTGGTGTAGACGGTTATGGCTATTCCGACGCACTGTCGAGCATCGAGGGCAACTGGACTCCGGCGCAGCTCGACGCGTTCCTGAAGCGTCCGAAGGATTTTGCACCGGGCACGAAAATGTCCTTCGCGGGCCTGAAGCGCGAAGACGATCGCGCCAACGTAATTGCGTATTTGGCCGGCATCGGCGGCTAATCGTTTAAAATACCCTAAAAAACCGCGTTTCGACGCGGTTTTTTTGTGCCTCACGAAATTGTCGCGGGATCCTGGCTTGCTATTGAAGCACGGCGAGATCTAACATCACCTTAACGAAATATTATCGAACTGGTGGACGTCACGATGATTCCGTACAAAAACCAAACACTGTTGATTGCAGCCGAATGCGAAGACACACGTTCGCTTAAGAGCACTTGGGCGGGACTTGGTCTGGC
>JAPYON010000028.1 GCA_029938175.1 Paracoccaceae bacterium
GATTCAAGTACACGAGGGATTGATTATCAACGCTATTACCGCACAATTACGCACAAAGGAAACTTTCGCTTGGTCTGCAAATCTGGGCGACGCGCTGGCTGAACTAATCCAGACTGAAGGGTTCAAGTTTATCGGTGGGTCAGGTGACGATGTGCTCTACGATCCAGATGGTAACAACTTCCTTGGCGGGCAGGCCGGAAATGATACTTTGACACTGGGCGACGGATCAGATCGCAGTGTTGCAAAAGGCGACGCCGGAGATGGCACGCTGATTTCGGGGGCTGGCAGCGACACTTTATGCGGCGGTTGCGGGAATGACGTTTTGTTAGGCGAGCCGGCGACGACGTTCTAATCGATGGGGCTGGCGCGGATTTCCTGAAAGGGCATGCGGGCGCAGACCATTTCATATTCAACGCAGAAGAAGAAGGGCACGACCGGATCGCTGATTTCACCGACGGCATAGACCTGATCGTGTTTCAAAGTTTAACCGGGATCAACGGTCTTTCCATCAACCAGCAGGGCCAAGATATGATCGTTGGTTGGGGCGGCGACAACGACCTGACCCTTATGAATTTCGATAGCACCTTTTTAACGGCAGACAATTTTCTGTTTATCTGAACGCCAACTTTCTTCGGCGAGTTTACTGCCCCAATGGAATAGCTACAAAGCGTTTCTCTCCATTGCGATGTAACAGCAATAGAACCGTCGTCTGTCCCCCCGCTTTGGCGGCCGCGATCTCAGTCTCCACATCCTCAGGAGAGTTAACCGTCTGCTGGCCCACTTCAGTAATAATATCCCCTGCTCTCACGCCTTTTTCAAACGCCTCCGACAGCCTTTCAACGTTCAAGACCAAAACCCCGTCACTATAATCGCTTAATCCGAAACGATTCAGGTTTTCAAAGCTTAAAGGCCCTAAAGTTAGCACGTTTAATATCATTGGCGCAGGTTCTTCCGCCATCGGAGGCATCAATGACGTAACATCCACCTCTTCCAAGCGACCAAGATTAACCAATATAGTATGGGATTTTCCTTCGCGAAAAACGATAACCCGCACAGCTTTTCCAACGTCGGCATCGCCTACCATTCGCACCAGTGCGCGGGTGTCTGCCACTTCGGTGCCATCAAATGTGACGATCACATCGCCCGGAAGTATCCCCGCGTCGCCCGCCGGCCCGTCCAATACATCAGTTACCAGCGCGCCCATGGTTTTTTCCATATCAAGCGCTGCGGCGATGTCGTCGCTAACGTCCTGAATACGCACACCCAGCCACCCGCGGCGCGTTTCACCATGCTCGATCAGTTGATCTACGACCCGCGAAACCACGGCCGAGGACATAGAGAACCCTATACCGATCGACCCGCCGGTCGGCGAAAGAATCACCGTGTTGACCCCGATCACATCACCATCCATATTAAACAACGGCCCACCGGAGTTTCCGCGATTAATCGCAGCATCCGTCTGGATGAAATCATCGTAAGACCCCGACAGCGATCTATTCCGAGCCGAAATAATTCCTGCTGAAACCGAGAACCCCTGCCCCAGAGGATTACCAATCGCCAACACCCAGTCGCCAACACGGGCAATATCGGAATCGCCGAACTGTACGAACGACAAAGGCGTTTCGGAGTTAACTTTCAAAACCGCTATATCCGTTTTTTCGTCACGGCCTACTATGCTTGCCACCAAGCTATCGCCATCGAAAAACTCGATCAGGATTTCGTCTGCGTCAACAATCACGTGGTTATTTGTAACAATATATCCATCTGCAGAAATCACAAATCCCGAGCCCAGCGCGTTCCCTCGGCGTCGTGGCCCGCCATCCTGATTGTTTTGAAAATCCTCAAACAAATCCTCTAGCGGCGATCCATCCGGTACAATCGGCCCGAGATCAAGCGTGCCGGGCAACGTTACCGTCGTTACGATGTTCACCACGGCAGGGCTGATTTGTTCGACCAGATCGGCAAGGCTTTCCCCCGCGCCACGCGACTGCGACGGCGTTGGCATTACGATCACAACCATCGAGAATACTGCGACCAATATCACAAAAGACGTGCGGATGTATCTGCTTCGGTTCAAGATTCCGTAATTACGCAATGTTTTCCCTCCTGCTTGGAAAAGTGACGGGCTTACACAGCCTCGCTTAACTTCCTTAACAAACTGTAACTTTTTTATTGAAAAACAAGCAACTACTCCTCACAAGAGTGTCACCTTAACCCCTTGTTAACCAAACGAGCAAAACTCCGCCGGTCATGATAACCAGCCCCAGCGTCCGTGTGCGTTCCGAGCCAATCTGGCGAAGTATTTCCAAGACCTGCTCCAGACGCGAAGGGGCCAGTGCAAGCACCAGCCCCTCTACAATAGCTACGAAACCTAATCCAAAAAGGATGTCGGTTAGCATTTTATAGTCACTCCAACCCGTCCGTTTTCAGGAAGTCGAAGAACTCGCTGTCAGGCGAAAGCACCAGCGTGGTGTTGCTCCCCTTCAAAGATGCCTCATAGGCTGCAAGCGAGCGATAGAAGGCGAAGAACTCGGGGTCCTTGCTGAACGCCGCCGCGAAAATCGCGTTGCGTTGCCCGTCAGCTTCACCACGGATGATGTCGCTGTCGCGCTGTGCTTCGGAAACCAGCTCTACCGCTGTACGATCAGCGGCGGCACGCACAACCTGCGCGGCCTCGTTACCACGCGCACGTTCATCCGTAGCCTCACGCTCACGTTCCGCACGCATACGTGCGAATGTGGCTTCAAGGTTCTGCGCAGGCAAATCGGCCCGTTTAATCCGCACGTCAACCACTTCGATCCCGAGGTTTTCGGATTCTGACGCTGCAAGATCGCGAATCCTGTTCATCAAGGCAACACGACCCGCGGAGAGGATTTCGTTGGACGTAACCGAACCCAGAACTTCACGCAAACTCGCATTGATAATGCGTTCAAGACGGGATTCAGCCGACTTAACGCCACCTGTACCAACAGCCTGACGGAACTGACCCACATCGATGATCCGATAACGCGCAAACGCGTCAACAACCAAACGACGATCATCCAACGGAGTAACTTCCAGCGGAAGCGTGTCCAGTGACAATATACGGTCGTCGTAAGAAACGACTTCCTGAATGAACGGTATCTTGAAATTTAGACCAGGATCCTCTATCTCGTCTTTCACCTGACCAAATTGCAAGACCAGAGCTTTTTCACGCTCGTCCACGATAAAGATCGAGGACTGGGCGAGGAAAACGATGGCAATAGCGCCACCAAGAATAGGCAAACGGTTCATTAGTTTGACCCTCCTTTATTAAGCTCGTTCAGCGGAAGGTAGGGCACGACACCCGTTCCAGCCGCGTCTTCATCAATGATGATTTTCGTTACACCAGCCAACACACGTTCCATTGTTTCAAGGTACAAACGCTTGCGGGTAACTTCTCGCGCCTTGGCGTATTCCTCGAAAACAGCAAGGAAACGACTGGCTTCACCGGTCGCAACGTTAACCACTTGGGCACGGTACGCTTCGGCAGTTTGCAATAATTGCACCGACGAACCACGGGCCGAAGCCAGACGTTCGTTCGCATACGCATCAGCACGTTTTTCCAATGTGTCACGTTCTTGCTCAGCAGCCTGAACGTCACGGAACGCATCAATAACCTCGACAGGCGGATCGGCCTTATCAAAGTTCAAACGAACGATATTCACGCCCGAGTTATAGCTGTCCAGCGTGCCCTGAATAAGCCCGCGAACCTCATGCGAAATCGCAGCACGGTCACGGTTCAGGATTGGTGCCAAATCGGAATGCGCGATAACTTCACGCATCGCGGATTCAGACACCGCGCGGATAGTTTCCTGCGCGTCGGCCAGATTAAACAGGAACTTTGGAGCATCGTTGATATTCCAAACAACCTGGAAATCAATGTCCACGATGTTCTCGTCACCCGTCAGCATCAAGCCTTCTTCAAGGCGGCTGCCACGGCTACCAACACCGATGTCTTCGATATTCTCGCTTGTTACAGCAAGGACTTGCGCTGAAACGAACGGCCAAGGGGCGAAGTTCAGCCCCGGATCACCGGTGGCTAAATATTTGCCAAAAAACAGCTCAACTGATTGTTCCTCGGGTTTAACCGAATATAACGAGGCAAAGCCCCAAAGCGCGACAGCGGCTACTGCAATCAGCCCGATGGGGCCTTTGCCCAATCCGCCGCTGCCAGCACCATTAGAGCCGCCGCCACCGCCGCCGCCCATAAGCACTTTCAATTGTTGCTGTCCCTTGCGAACCAGTTCGTCAATATCGGGTACCTGAGGTGGTTGCCCACCCTGATTGCCCTTGTCGCGATCATCGTCGCCGCCATTGTTGCCGCCGCCACCCCAAGGGCCACCGGAATTACTCGAATTTGGCATGTATCTGCTCTTCCTTCGGTTAAAGATAATTCTGTGTCAGAATGTGTTCATTTTTTAGTAAAATTCAAGGGTTAAGCGACAGGTTCTTTCATTGTTACCAATTCTTCTGCCGCGGTTGGATGCACAGCAACCGTCCGGTCGAAATCTTCTTTGGTGGCACCCATCTTGATTGCAATTGCTGCCATTTGTATCATCTCGCCCGCTGAAGGCCCAACAATATGACACCCAAGAACCTTACGAGTATTCTGCTCAACGATCAGTTTCATCAACATACGCTCGTCTGTGCCTGCCAGTATATTTAACATCGGGCGGAAGGCTGCGCGGTAAATTTCGATATTATATAAACCGCCAGCTTCTTCTTGCCCCAAGCCGACGGTGCCGATTTCAGGTTGCGTAAACACGGCCGTTGCGATGTTTTCGTGGTTCATTGCAGTCGGGTTACCGTTAAACACCGTCTCGACGAACTCCACACCTTCGCGGATTGCAACCGGCGTAAGGTTCACCCGATCCGTTACATCGCCCACCGCATAGATCGATGGCACCGAGGATTGCGAATACTGGTCCACCTCGATCTCGCCCTTGCGGCCAAGTTTTACGCCAGCTTCCTCAAGGCCCATGTTATCCGTATTTGCAATACGACCCGTGGCGTATATCACAGCATCAACAATGTGCGTTGAGCCATCGGTACAAGTGACGTGCAAACCGTCAGTCTTCTTTTCTATAAAGCTAACATCAGTTCCCACATGCAGGTTCACACCTTTACGGACCATTTCCTCGGCAACATGGCCACGAACTTCGCCATCAAATCCACGCAGAATTTGTGCGCCTCGGTAAAACTGGGTTACCTCGGCCCCCATTCCGTTGAAAATTCCGGAAAACTCACAAGCGATGTAACCGCCGCCGACCACCAAAATCCGTTTCGGCAGTGCTTTCCACAAGAATACCTCGTTAGACGAAATCACATGCTCCGCGCCTTTGACCGCAGGAATGAACGGGCGGCTACCTGTTGCCACGAGGATAGTCTCGGCAGTAATTTCTTTCCCATCCGGCAGCACAACAGTATGCGCATCTTTCACAGTTGCACGGGTATCGAATGTCGTAACGCCATTCCCCTGAAGGCCTTTCAAGTACAACTTTTCCAGACGATCCAGTTCGGTGTTAATCGACCCCATCAGTTCACTAAAATCAAAACTACTCTTGCCAACTGTCCAGCCGAAACCTTTTGCCGCTTCAAAACTTTCCGAAAACGCAGATGCATAAACCATCAGTTTTTTAGGCACACACCCACGGATCACACATGTGCCGCCGTAACGATCCTCTTCGGCCAATGCGACCTTGGCACCACCTTTTGCAGCCACACGGCCAGCGCGAACCCCACCAGATCCGCCACCGATTACGAAAAGGTCGAAGTCAAAACCGCTCATGTTATTTCCTTAATGCACAGGTCGGAAGGCCGGACGGGTATCAATCACGCACGTCGTGCCATCCTCTTTTCCAATGATAACTACCTTGCATATATCAATAAAGAAACCGGATTCAACCACACCGACAATCTCTTTCAATTGAGCGGCCAGAACAGGCGGTTCGTCGATTTTCTTGAGATGCAGATCAAGGATGTAGTGCCCCTCGTCCGTCACAAACGGCTGATCCCCATCCATCCGGCGCACGATATCGATACCACCGACAAAAGCACCACTGATGATTGCCAAAATCTTGTCCGAGGTAGCTTCCCAGCCAAAACGCACCACTTCGACGGGCAAAGGAAACGCGCCCAATGTGCGCACTCGCTTGGAATTGTCGCTAATCACGATCATCTTTTCCGCCGCAGTCGCAACCAATTTCTCCTGCAACAACGCACCACCGCCGCCCTTGATAAGGTTCATACGACCATCAAATTCGTCTGCACCGTCGATCACCAGATCGAGGCTCCGAATTTCGCCTAGCGTGGTTAACGGAATGCCCAAAGCCTCGGCCTGCACCTTGGTGACCGAAGAAGTCGGCACACACAATACCTCAAGCCCTTCAGCAACCTTCTCGCCCAGCAGATCAACGAAAAACGCCGCCGTCGAACCGGTTCCCAGCCCCAGTTTCATTCCCGGCTTAACAAATTCCAATGCTTTAGCCGCCGCAAGATATTTCGCTTTCGCGGCACCCTCTTTAGGTATTTCCATGATCCAGTTCCCCGTTACATTAAATATGTGTTAGCCCGCCTTATAAGCAATTCTCTTGCAACGCGCGATAGCCTGAATCGCCGCGTCTAGAAATATTTTCGCAAGGGCACCCAAACATGTCGCATTTTGTGTGTTTCCTATAGGAAACGCGCCGTATATACTGCACACAACAGGGGATTCATAATGTTCTTAAGTGTATTCGACATATTCAAGGTGGGCGTCGGCCCTTCGTCCTCGCATACCGTCGGGCCGATGGTTGCTGCGGCGCATTTCCTTGAATCGCTGCGCGATGGCAGCCAGAAAGTGCCGGGCGCCGGAAAGCTGGCGCGCTTGGGGTGTTCACTACACGGATCACTGTCTTTCACCGGCAAGGGCCACGCGACGGATCGCGCGGTGATGTTGGGACTGGCCGGGTTTATTCCTGCGACGTTCGAAGCAAATCAAGCCGAGGTCACCGAAGCCGCTATTAAATCAACGCATAAAATTTCCCCCCCCGGCCTTGGTGAACTGGTTTTCAACTTTGAGAAAGACATCGTTTTCGACTACGGCCCGCCGCTCGATGGCCACCCGAACGGTATGATCCTTTCTGCCTATGACACTGCTGAAAACCTCTACTTGCGCGAAACATATTTTTCAGTCGGGGGTGGTTTTATTCTGACGGCTGAGAAAATGGGCGCGAGCGACGGTTCGCCTGAAGAGCCCGCAGGCGTGCCTTTTCCGTTTCGTAACGCCGGCGAAATGTTGAAAATGGCGAACAAGTCCGGCAAATCCATTGCCGAAATGAAATTGGCAAACGAGCTGGTCCATTCTGACGCGCAATCCTTCAGCGACCGCCTTTCCCACATCTGGCATGTGATGGATATCTGCATAACACGCGGTCTGCTTACCGACGGCATCCTGCCCGGCGGTTTGAAAGTGAAGCGCCGCGCCAAAGCCATTCATGAAGCGTTAATAAACGAGCGCGGGGCTAACATGTATGCTCCCCACTCCATAAACGATTGGATATCCGTCTATGCAATCGCAGTGAACGAAGAAAACGCCGCTGGAGGTCAAGTTGTAACCGCGCCCACCAACGGAGCCGCAGGGGTTCTGCCTGCTTCGATCCGGTATTACCTCGACCACGTCCCGGGGGCTTCACGTTCAAAGGTTAATGATTTCCTGCTAACGGCAGCAGCCATCGGCGGGATGATCAAAAATAACGCCTCTATTTCCGGAGCCGAGGTTGGTTGCCAAGGCGAGATCGGCTCTGCCGCCGCCATGGCAGCCGCTGGGTTTTGTGCCGTGATGGGCGGCACACCGGAACAAGTCGAAAACGCCGCCGAAATTGCGCTTGAACATCATCTGGGCATGACTTGTGATCCGGTCTCCGGACTTGTGCAGGCACCTTGTATCGAACGGAACGGATTGGGCGCAATCAAGGCGATCTCGGCAGCGTCACTGGCGCTGCGCGGCGATGGCCAGCATTTGATTTCGCTGGATGCGTGCGTTGAAACCATGCGGCAGACGGGGCTGGATATGAACACTAAATACAAAGAGACTTCTTTGGGCGGCTTGGCGGTTAACGTTATCGAATGTTGAACCGGATGGAGTTGAGTATTTTTGCAAAAAAAGAAGCCATATTCATCTTTTGTTAACCAATATCGCGTAAATATCAGGGTGCTGAGCGGGACGGGCTGAAAGGTTCGAAGGTTACTCGCGCCAATACTTTGTTATTTTCGTTGCATTTTTTCGCAACACATCAAGCACTAAACCGTCCGATCGTTGCGCCGTATAGCAAGCGGCTTATGTCAGCGACATTTTGCTGGTGCTGACGTCAGACATCTCATGATCGGGCTCTTGGCGCGGGTGATCTTACCCTCAGATTTACAGACGGTTTCTAACCTAAATCCGTCGAAATATATACTCATATGACATTTCCGAATATTTCAACACACAAAGGCGCGGATTTTCCGGACGCCTCTTTTTACGTGCGCAAATCACCCGATGAATACCTGCGAAATAACTTCGGGTAAAAGCTCGACAGGTAATATCACCAGCATCCGGCGGTGGTTAAAGGTCAACTCGATCTGTTCTGCATCCGTCTCATTCGACGTGCCGATCATCAGCGCTGGCGAGAATTGATAAGTATGGATCGGCCATTTCAGGCCATTGGAAACGCCGCTTACCTCGCCCATCGGAAATAGCGATAGGCGCGTACCAACGGCCATATCCAGCTTCATTTTACGTGGAGCAAGAAAACATAAATCCTTCTCGCCTATCAGTACCACCTGTTTATCAAACGCCCGCAGCAGGCTGTGACAAGCCGCTAACTGGTGGTCAAGACGTCCGCCCACAAACCCGATCCCCAGATAATAAGGTGCGTTGGTCGAATAGAGGCATTTGTCAAAATCCGTGGACATTTGTTCAGCCAGCGGGTGCATTTTTGGCCCATTAACGCGCTCCAAATCAACCGAGTCCATATCGCCAATCACATAGTCAACCGCGACGCCCAAATCCTGCGCGCGGTGCACTCCGCCATCGGCAGCCACCACCGTGGGTGCGAGCGCCACCGCTTGCGCCAAAAGCCCTGCGTCAACCGGACCACCGCCTACCAGCGTGATCGGAGTCTTGCTATCCAAGATTAACGTCACTCGACCCACGGGCGGATCACCACCGCCGAGATCGAATTTTTCGGAGAGCCTTCAATCAGGCGGTCCGAATAGGTCAGATAAATCAGGGTATTTCGTTCAGCGTTGAAAAATCGCACCACCTGCACCCGTTTGAACAGGATCGAAGCGCGGCGATCGAATACTTCTTCGCCTTCTTTCAATTCCGCACGGAATTTGATTGGGCCAACTTGGCGGCACGCAATCGAGGCATCGCTGGTGTCTTCGGCCAGCCCGAGCGAACCACTGATGCCGCCGGTTTTCGCACGGCTGATGAAACAGCTGACGCCTTCAATCTTGGGGTCGTTGAACACCTCGACGACAATCTTGTGGTTCGCCCCCAGCAATTTCCAGACCGTATCAACCGAGCCGATTTCTTCGGCAAAGGTGGGCACGGCGGCCAGCCAAAACGCCAGAACTGTCAGGAACCGCATTCTTTATTCCACTTCTTTTTTGCCATCCTCGGTTTTGCCGATGCCCGTGAATACAAACTTGAACGGAAACGCCCAAGCGACACCGAGCACTGCATAAACTATGATTGCCAGATATTTATTCAAGTCACCGATCAACGCCAAAATCGTAATCGCAATCACGATGTAGACGGGCAACCAGACGACCAGCAGGAACAGCGACCAGCGACGCCGGGCTTTGTACGACAACGCCATCAGTCAGCAAACGGGTCGGTTACGAGAATCGTATCGTCCCTCTCCGGTGAGGTGGAAAGCATTGCCACAGAGCAATCGATCAGCTCTTCCACGCGACGGACATATTTGATAGCTTCAGCAGGCAGATCGTTCCACGAACGCGCCCCCACAGTGCTTTCAGACCAGCCCTTCATGGTTTCATAAATAGGCTCGACACGCGCTTGTTGGTCGGCGGCTGTGGGCAGGTAATCCAGACGCTCACCGTCCATCATATAGCCCACACATATTTTCAATTCCTTAAGGCCGTCGAGAACATCCAGCTTGGTAAACGCGATACCGTTCACGCCGGAAATCGCACAAGTCTGGCGCACCAGAACCGCATCGAACCAGCCACAACGGCGCGAGCGGCCCGTAACGGTGCCCTTTTCGCGGCCAACGGTCCCAAGATGTTCGCCAACTTCGTCGAACAGTTCACAAGCAAACGGGCCTTCGCCAACGCGGGTGGTGTAAGCCTTGACGATGCCCAAAACGAAATCAATCGCCCCTGGCCCAACGCCTGTACCGGACGCCGCCATGCCAGCGGTCGTCGTCGAGGACGTCACAAACGGATACGTCCCGAAATCCACATCCAGCAACGATCCCTGCGCGCCTTCAAACAAAATCCGTTTACCGGCTTTACGTTTCTCGTTCAGAACTTTCCAGACGGGGGCGGCAAAAGGCAGAATTCTCGGCGCTATTTCGAGCAGTTGCGCCTTCAACGCGGCCGGATCGATTTTTTCCAAACCAAGGCCATTACGGAGTGCGTTGTGATGCGTCAGCAAACGCGCAATCCGCAAGTCCAGCGTTTTTTCATCGGCCAAATCCGCAACCCGAATCGCGCGGCGGCCAACTTTGTCTTCATAAGCAGGTCCAATGCCGCGGCCAGTTGTACCGATCCTGGCAATCGAGTTAACCGCTTCGCGTGCACGATCAAGTTCGCCGTGGATCGGCAAAATAAGCGAGGCGTTCTCGGCAATCATCAAATTGTGCGTATCAATGTTAACGCCCTGCCCGCGCAGCTTGGCCAGCTCTTCAACGAAAGCCCAAGGGTCCAGCACCACGCCGTTACCGATAACGGCCAGCTTGCCTTCGCGCAGCAGACCGGATGGTAGCAACGACAGCTTATAAACCTTGCCATCGATAACCAGCGTGTGGCCCGCGTTATGCCCGCCTTGGAAACGTGCGATCACGTCGGCGCGCTCGGACAGCCAGTCCACAATCTTACCCTTGCCCTCGTCGCCCCATTGAGCGCCGACTACAACTACATTGGCCATTTCATGCCTCTCGGTTAGGAAGTTACGGGCAGGGTATACAGGGTGCCCCTGCCTAGGGGAACCCTATTCACCGCCCCAATTTGCGCTAAATTACCGCGCAGCTCGCAGCATCGGATAGCGTATGGGCGAGTTTCCAACCCGCACCTCGGCTAGCAGCTCGAATCCATGCCGTTTATATATCGAGAGATTCGTCGATACCAGATATGCAGGCTCCCGTTAGCGATCAATAATATCCAGCGAATAGTTCATCAATGCGATTCCTAAGCCTTTACCGCGATGCACCGGATCAACGGCGATATAGGCCAGAGACCAATGCGGCTCTGATGGGCGATAAACCTCGGATTTTGAATAAGCTCCGCCATTTCGTCCGGCATCGCAGCGCTACCGTCGACGGCTTCGTCCTTACGTTCAAACATTGCGCCGGGTGCAACCAAACCGCAGCGCCAAACGCATCACTGATCATATAGACCGTTCCCATATCAAAAGCGGGTGCCGTCGTGATGCCCGCGTGAGTCAAGCTTCCTGTAACGAAATCATGGGGATCGGGCAGTATACAGCGAACGAACGGATCGGTCGCAAGCGCCATCAACGCGCCAACGCTCGGCGCGTCTTCCCATGTCCCCGTTCGAATTTGGAAATCACTTTTCATGACCAACCCACTACGTTCGATCCATCAACTGGCGCGAACATAGTGGATTGTAGATTTCACGTCGATGCAGCTTACTCTAGCGCGCTATCCGAGCTTGTTGTGCGTTCCATCGCATAGCGGTGCTTTTGACGACTTCTTGCACCCGCAAAAGAACACCTTGCCGGTTTTTGTTGCGGTGTACTTGATCGGAAGAATTCCCGTGCCTTTATGCGAGCTATCACAAAACGGCTGGTTCTTGGATCGCCCGCAGGCACACCAGAAATAATTCTTACCCTCGACGACTTCGACCGGAAACGGGCCTTTTTTCGCGACAATTGGTACGTCAGTCATTCGTATCCCCTTTTGTTGAACGCCGACCCTACCCATTGCGTAGGTCAGAGCAAGTCAACAAATTGTCACTGTGCAGCGTCGTTAAGCGTATTCGCCTTCGCCAATGCCCTGCAAGGCCAGCAACGCGGTAAGGTCTGAATGGTTCAGGCGTACATCCGCAACATGCGCAAGCGCCTGTTTAGCACGATACGCAACGCCCAGTCCGGCAGCCTGAACCATCGAGCGGTCATTCGCCCCGTCCCCTACCGCCAGCACATCCGCAGGCGTGTAGCCTCCTGCTTCGCACAATGCATTCAACGTAACCAGTTTGGCTTGTTCGCCCAAAATCGGCATTCCGACCTTGCCGGACAGTTTTCCATTGTCAAACAATAGTTCGTTAGCCTGATTCATCTGGAAGCCTGCCTCGACCGCGACACGGCCGGTAAAAAACCGAAAGCCGCCGGAGACCAGCGCCGTCATTGCACCCATTTTGTTCATCGTCTGCACCAGCGTTTTTGCACCGGGATTCAACGAGATACGTTCGGCGTAACATTGTTCTAGTGCTGGCTCAGGCAAACCCCTCAACAGTGCTACCCGTTCAATAATAGAGGCCTCGAAATTCAACTCACCGCGCATCGAGCGTTCGGTAATTTCCTCGACATGTGATTTGACGCCAGCGAAATCTGCTAGTTCGTCGATACATTCGACCGGAATCATCGTGCTGTCCATATCCGCTATCAGCAGCCTTTTACGGCGGTTCTGCGCTGAGACGACGTTTACGTCAATTGGCTCTCCAATCAAAACTCCTGCGGGCAAGTCACCGGAAAACGCGATTTCCACCGCGTCGTCCGACAAACGGTTCGGCACGTCGCCGTCAACCAGCGCACGGGCGCGGTCAGAAACCGCATCCGTTACGCCGCCCGCAGCCGTAAGAACCAGAAACCGCATCGCTTACGCCTCTGCGCTCTTTTCCAGCTCTTTGGCGACAAGGAATGCCAGCTCCAGCGATTGCGTCGCGTTCAAACGTGGATCGCAAGATGTATGGTAACGATCATGCAAATCACCATCGGCAACGGCACGCGTGCCGCCTGTGCATTCGGTCACGTCTTTTCCTGTCATCTCGAAATGTACTCCGCCAGCGTATGTGCCTTCGGCTTTGTGGACAGCAAAGAATTCACGAACTTCGCCCAGAATACGTTCAAACGGGCGGGTTTTGTAACCGCTGTTTGATTTGATCGTATTGCCGTGCATAGGATCACAAGACCAGACAACCGTTTTACCTTCGCGTTCAACCGCGCGGATAAGGGCGGGCAAATGTTTTTCAACATTACCTTGTCCGAAACGTGCGATCAGAGTCATACGGCCCGCTTCGTTTTCAGGATTTAGACGATCGATCAGACGCAGTAGATCGTCAGGTTCAATCGTTGGACCACATTTCATACCGATAGGATTTTGAACTCCGCGGCAGAATTCCACATGCGCGCCATCAAGCTGGCGTGTACGATCCCCGATCCACAGCAAGTGGCCTGAACCAGCGATGGGCAAATCTGTCGTGGAATCGGTCCGGCACAAGGCCTGTTCATATTCCAGCAGCAACGCTTCGTGGCTTGTGTAAAAGTTAACGCGCCTCATGCTTTCGGCATCGCCCGCACCAGCAGATTCGATGAAGGTCAACGATTCCGAAATACGGTTCGCCAGCTCGTGATATTCTTCATATCCTTCGCCGTCCATGGTGGATTCCAGCGTCCACTGATGGATGCGCTTAATATCGGCAAAACCACCCTGCGAGAAAGCGCGCAATAGGTTCAGCGAGGCGGCTGATTGCGTGTACGCTTCGAGCATACGATCCGGATTCGGGATTCTGGATTCAGGCGTGAATGCAAAATCGTTGATGATATCACCACGGAACGAAGGCAATTCCACGCCGTCGATAGTTTCTGTATCAGCCGAGCGCGGCTTGGCGAATTGCCCCGCGACCCTACCGATTTTCACAACTGGCTTTTTGGCGCCAAACGTCAGAACGACAGCCATTTGCAACATGACTTTGAACGTGTCACGGATCAAATCGGCGCTGAACTCTTCAAAACTCTCGGCACAATCGCCGCCTTGCAACAGAAATGCCCGTCCCGCGGCCACTTCAGCAAGCTGGCGCTTAAGACTCCGAGCCTCGCCCGCAAAAACCAACGGTGGATAGGTGGCCAGCTTGTCCTCGACGCACTTCAGGGCGACGAGGTCGGTATACTCGGGCATCTGGATACGCGGTTTGTTGCGCCAGTCAGATTTGGTCCAAGTTGCAGGCATGGCAGTGCTCCTATCCATAAAAAATTGCTGGGCAGTTATAGGTGAATGATTTTCCATTGACCAGACCTACAATTATCGACAAAGGTAGTTTTGCGACGTCGCGTTGCGACGATCGGCGTGTGTATCTTTTGCGAGGTTGCAAATGGCTGATTCCAAAGACACTGGCGTGAAAAAGTTTGTGTTTATGTTGCTACCCAAATTCTCGCTGATGGCCTTCACCAGCGCAGTAGAACCTTTGCGGATTGCAAACCGGGTGTCTGGGCGCAATATCTATGAATGGCGGTTGGCGTCGGATGATGGCGTATCGGTGACATGTTCCGCAGGGGTAACGCTGTCAGTCGACATGGGGCTGGACGAAGTTGGCAGAAACGAGACGATCCTGTTTTGCGGCGGCGTTAGCATCAAGCCTGCCGTTACACCGCGCATCCTGAATTGGGCACGGCGCGAAGCCCGCAAAGGCATGCCGATTGGTGGACTGTGCACGGCGACGTATCTGATGGCGAAAGCTGGACTTCTGGACGGTAAAAGCGCAACGATCCACTGGGAAAACCGCGAGAGCTTTATCGAGGATTTCCCGGATCAGGAAATCACCACCTCGATTTTTACCATCGACAAGAACCGCTATTCTTCGGCAGGCGGCACAGCGGCCACCGATTTAATGCTGCGCCTGATTGCGAATGACCACGGCACGGATTTGGCCAACAGCATCGCGGATCAACTGATTTATACCACCATTCGCACAGACAAAGACCAGCAGCGCCTGTCGATCCCGACACGCATCGGGGTGCGCCATGCTAAATTAGCAACTGTCATCAAGATGATGGAGGCTAATCTGGAGGAACCAATTTCCCCCGCCACTTTGGCCGAGGACGTAGGGATTTCCACACGGCAACTAGAACGCCTATTCCGGCGATATCTGAACCGCTCTCCCAAACGATATTATATGGAACTGCGGCTGGAAAAAGCACGGAATTTGTTACTACAAACAGATATGTCGGTGATCAATGTTGCCCTCGCTAGCGGCTTCACCTCGCCATCGCATTTCTCGAAATGTTACCGGATGCATTTTTCTACGACTCCGTATCGCGAGCGCGGTGCGCAGGCCGATAGTGCGTGAATTCACGAAACCACCAACCGCGCGCCGAATTTGGGGGCAACAGCGCGCAGTCAGCTTAATTACACATGCGAGGCAGACAAGCTTGCGTGTGACGACCAGGATACGATTTACTAAAAGTATACTCGTTACAACCTGTTCGCACTTATATGTCTAATCGATTCGCATGGCAGTCCTAGGACCAGTTCAGGTTAACATTAAGGTAAGTTTTCTGCAAATGTGACCAATCCAAGCCGAAGTGTGTTCTAAGAACATAATTTCTTAACTTTAGAGTTTATTCAACCCGTTGATATATATCGCTATTGCGTGAATTCTTCGACACCAAGTTCGGTTACCATAGCATCCAACCGTTGATCGGTTGCCTCAATCGGAACTTCGCCTTTTTGCTCGGAATAGGCATACCCCACGGCCTTCGTCGGGTGCTT
The DNA here is from genome assembly GCA_029938175.1 of Paracoccaceae bacterium. GTDB lineage: Bacteria > Pseudomonadota > Alphaproteobacteria > Rhodobacterales > Rhodobacteraceae > NORP23. Next base: position 15,957 of record JAPYON010000028.1, read on the forward strand.
TTTTCGTAACAACTCAAGTGAGAGATCATAATAACCGCCGCCATAACCCAGCCGGTATCCAATGTCATCAAAGGCCACCAACGGCACGATCAGCACTAGCGGTGATAACCAGTCCCCTACTGAGGGAACCTGTGTGCCGAATGGCCCATTGACCATTTGCGTGTCCGGCGTCCATTCGCGAAACGATAAAGGTAGGCCTAGGCGGACGATCACGGGAACACAAATACGATGCCCAAGCCCGTGCAAGGAATTCATCGCGGGCAACACGTCGATTTCCGTTCGGATTGGCATGTAACCAGAAATCACCAGACCAGCGCCTTGATTGGCGATGTAACGAAGCAGGTGTGCGTTCGCACTGGCAGCACAATCTCCACAAGCCGAATGGGCGGCCTTGCGGCGTTCAAAACCCGCCTTGCGGGCGTCAGCTTTTTGTTCGGCAATCATGTGGCGGGCCCATCTCGACCGTGGAGGGATCTTATCCTTGTGAACCTGCGTACACAGGTGGGCACCGGGTGTGTTAGGCCACGACCAGTCACAGAGCCAGCTCCCTTTCAAAGATTTAAGGCCACTAGGATGTAGGGCTCTCACGAGAAGGTCAGTACCCGCCACCGACCAATCTATGCGTTATTTCGACTAAATTGAAGGGGGCAACAGGATTTTAACCAAATATTATGAATTCGTGCGCATCTTGGGCGGGATCATTAACACAGCCCAGATGAACTGGAACCGGCCTAGAGGATCCGTTTTAATTTCCGAGTGAACAAGGCCGAGAACGTGTAGAGCCTTGCTCACCTTCTCATCGTGCCACCCCACCGCGTTAACGTTTTCCTTCATGGCAAAGATTGCATCCTCGACAGCAAAAGCCGCGAGGCGAGAGACCTCGCTCCATATTCCGCACGATCTCGGCCCGGCTCGACGATGTTGCCGCGACAGTGCTGTGAATATGGAGCGACGTGTCCATGCTTGGGTTGTCATAATAAGTCTGAGACCCGAACCGCTCCACATCCTGACTTAGCAGTTTTTCGTATGCATACTCCTCTCCGAAAGGAAGACGCTCATAGAACACGGTCGGCGCTCGCGTGACGCCTGCCTTGGCCATTGCGATCATGCGATGCCGCCCTTCATGGCCGACGATCACGCCGTCCTCCATGATCAGGAACGGGGATTGCTTCTCATCTGTGATCTGCCCGACATCGACATCCCCGGCCTCATCCGCGATCATCGCTAGATATATAGACGTGGCAGGCACGAAATCCAGAGGATCCACAAAGCCAATCCGCGCTCGGGAAGTGTCTGCCTCAGCGTGTTCATTGGCAGAGATAACGCGATCTAGGCGTTCGTCTATCCATGCCGCGAACTCGTTGCGTGGCCCGATCTTCTCGATCAGTTCGTCGCGCCGGGCCTTGGTAGCTGCCAAACACTCTTGCCCTATGGTGACACTAGCCTCGCCTAACGATTGCAAATCCTCGACATGCCCATCATCTTCGAGCAGAATCGAGTGCAAATTCGCAGTTGGCGCAGATCAAATCCCTAAGCAGACAGCGGTTGGTCCGCACGCAGTATTCGATAGCGGCGCAAGCAAAACGATACCTGGAACGATTTACAGCTTTGGGATTGCTGGAAAATTAGGTGGCGATATTATTTCGCCGTCATGGCTTGTGCACGCACTGCAGCGGCGCGCAATTCCTCGGCGATTTCTTCGGCTTCCTCAGGTTCGAAATCAAGGGGGATCTCGAACTTACCCGTATCAATAAACAAGCGGACCATTCCCAGACTGGTCGGACCGATCTGCAAGTTCGCGGTGACTTCGCTTTCGCTGTTAATACCCATGATGAATTCTCCTTGGTTTGGGGTATGGCTACTCGGAGCAGCCCGAATCTTCAAGCGAAAGAGTTTCGGCGGCATCAGCTACCCTGCAACGGGTTTTCTGCCCTGCCAGCTACCGGAAGTCGCGAAATTAATATGCGTGAGCACACTAAGTTGCGTAATATTATTGCGTTCATACCATATTTTGTACCGTCTGCTGTATTTTTTCTTGACTGGGCGGATTTCTGCCGATTGCATCCCGAATAGCAGCGCCATCCGGTGCTTGCGCAACTAACAAAATGAGGGAATCTTATGATAGATAAAATCAAACGTTCAGTCGGAGATCTCACCGATATCGGGCTCGCACTTCTTGGACTAGCCATCGTAGCATCAATACTTGTGGGCGGGGATCATATGGCGTTCCTTGGCGACGTAGTAGGTAATATTACAGCGCTGATCCACCAACTAGGTAACGCAGGTCTTGTAGGCTTGATCTCACTTGGCGTAGTCCTGCACTTGCTTGACAGGTAGACTTTAATAACTCTTCCTCCAACCAAATACAGGGTAGATATGATGAACAAGTTTCTAGGTACTTTACAATCCATAAAAACTGTAATGTTACGAATAGCAGAAACCGGGCTGGCACTCGTCGGCTTTATCGTCATCGTCTATCTGTTGTTGGGGGAAGACTCTGGCCCATTTGTAATTTCCGTCGTCACGAATCTTGTCCTTTTCGTTTCGGCAGTCACCAGCGAGGCCATCCTGGGCATCGCGATTATCGCCGCACTGGTTTTTTTCTTACGAAAAAAATCATAGCCAGCAAAATTACGGTCAGTTCGGTATTGACCGTTCCGCAAAACCTCATTACTTCCCGCCTACGATGTCTTCGACATGTGCCGGCGTAGCTCAGTTGGTTAGAGCGCTTGATTGTGGATCAAGAGGCCCCCTGTTCAAATCAGGGCGCTGGTACCATTTTCCAGAATATTTTTGATATACTTCATAATGGGTTACGGGGTAACCAGCTACCTCTGACGCATGTTGTCACCAAAAAACAAGTGCCGAGTGTCACCATCTTGTCACCTGGGAAT
>JAPYON010000029.1 GCA_029938175.1 Paracoccaceae bacterium
GCAGTGTAAGGTTGTGGTTTTCAATCTGCTCCAAGGCATAAAGCAGGTTATCCAAAAAGGTTTCATGTGCGGATACGTCGGACGTTACCCCCGTCTGCATATGAATTTTTCGCGCCCCGATCTCGGCTGCATATATAATTTCTGCATCGATTGCGGCGCGGGCCTCGGGAATATTATCAGACAAGGCGGCATTTCCGAATGTAGTACCGTGCTCGGCCTTCAAATTAAAGACGGGTATGCCCGTTTCCTTTAACACGGCCTTAATTGTTGCTGCATCGGTCGTATACGGGCGCTAGAATTCACCGGCATCAAGCGTTTGCTACGGTCTGTTTCTGGGCCCCCAACCCTTCTACCTGAAGCTCCATCTCGTCTCCTACTTTCAAGAATCGTTGAGGTTTCAGCCCGATGCCAACACCTGACGGCGTTCCTGTTGCGATGATGTCGCCGGGGCGCAGTTCCATAAATCTGGACATGTAGGATACGATCTCGGCGACGCCAAAAACCATGTCGCTAGTTGACGAATCTTGAAGCAGCTCACCGTTCAATCGCAACGAGAGATTCAGGTTTTGCGGGTCCGGGATTTCGTCAGCCGTCACCAAATAGGGACCAACTGGGCCGAACGTCGGGGCGGATTTTCCCTTCACCCATTGACCGCCACGTTCAAACTGGAATTCCCGTTCCGAAACATCATTGACGATGCAATAGCCGGATACATAGGACAGCGCGTCGGCCTCCGATACGTAAGACGCGGCTTTACCGATAACGACGCCTAGTTCGACCTCCCAGTCTGTTTTGATGGAATCGCGCGGAATCAGCACCGTATCAAACGGACCAGACAAGGCGCTTGTAGCCTTGGAGAACAGGATCGGTTCCGTAGGAATTTCCATGTTGGATTCCGCAGCATGTTTGGCGTAGTTCAACCCAACACAATGGAAATTAGGAACGTCTGCCAAACACGACCCGATGCGGGGCGACCCCTCGACCAGTGGCAAAGCCGTGATGTCCGATTCTTTGAGGCGTTCTAACGTGGCCAGCGACACGCCTTCAGCAAAGAAATCGGCAGTGACGGCAGAGAGATCACGAATATTGCCATCAGCGTCCAGACATCCGGGTTTTTCCTGAGCTTTTGGTCCGTAACGAAGCAGTTTCATTGCAGAATCTCCTGATTGCGATTGGCTGCACCAATCGCCCAATGATGGGCGGCGTGCAACAGGTGAACGCAACTTAACAGACTAAGGGTTCGGCATGAAGGTTATGATCACCGGCAGTGACGGATTTCTAGAGCAAAAGCTTGCCAAATCGTTAACGGATAATCCGGTGATCGCGGGCAAGGAAGTCAAAGAATTGACTTTGGCGGATGTATCGCGGTAACTCTCGATCTCCGAAAATAAAGGCCCGATATGCTGACAGTTATCTCTCCCGCTAAAAAACTGGATTTTGAGCGCTCGCGACTGGTGATCCCCGCTACCTTGCCAGAACTTCAGTCCGACGCTTACAGCCTAAGCCAGACCGCACGACGTCTGAGTGTCGCGGATTTACGCAAACTTATGCATATCAGCGAGCCGCTGGCGAAACTGAACCAAGCCCGTTTCAAAGCATTCGAAGAACAGCCGGCGGATTACTTGATAAAACCGGCGGCATTGGCATTTGCTGGCGATACATACATGGGGCTTGAGGCTAAAAGCTTTGATACGGACGCGATGACCTTTGCCCAGAACCATCTGCGGATATTGTCCGGCCTGTACGGCTTGCTGCGTCCAATGGATCAAATCCAGCCTTACCGTCTTGAAATGGGCAGTCGGCTGACGACGCGGCGGGGAAAGTCTCTGTATCAATATTGGGGCGATCGTCTGTCGATTAAACTGAACGAACTGGGCGAGACGACGGGTTCGATTAACCTGTTGAACTGTGCTTCTGTCGAGTATTTTACCGCAGTTGATCCAAACGCTCTTAAACTGCGCATTATCACACCGGTATTTATGGAAGTGCGCGAAGGCACATGCAAAATTGTCAGCTTCTTTGCCAAACGGGCTCGCGGTGCGATGGCGCGGTTTGCGATTCAAAATCGTGTTACAGATGTCGAGGGAATCAAAGGTTTTGACCTTGACGGATATGGTTTCCGCAAAGACTTATCTGAAGGCGATCGTCTGGTATTTACGCGTGATTACCCCGACACGGCGAAGGCTGGATAGCGCTTGCGCCTGATTACTTGAACTGGAACTTGCCGTATCCCGTACTCCCTTCAGTGTGCGGGCTGAGGCCAGAACCCAAACCGCCCTCGCGGTATATCGGACGGGCTGTGATAGACCCTATGTCAGGCGCGCTGTTTTCTGGTGCTGCTCTGATATTGCAGCCACTTAAATCCAATCTGGTATGGCCGATCAAACTCATCGCATCCACATCAACAATGGCCAGCCCATCGCACAGTTAATCGTTGATGCACTCAAGTCTGAGTGACGCGGATACTATTCACTATAACCAACGATGGTGAGGCGGACCTCTCAAATCCGCTGTTCAATCGGCGCGCAGTTATAGACTTCGTTCAGGATGATTTCGACGAGTTCGAACTGCGATTGCCCGTTGACGTCTTCGAAATAGATATGGCTGGGCCATGGCGCTTGAACGTGGTTGTCTTCGGGCGAATCAATCGCTTCGCAGACGCGCTTTATCGCTTCGACATAGGATCGGGCTTCCAGCGTGAATGCGGCTTTCGTGGCGTCCAGATCCTTGATGCTGTTACGGTCAATTTGGGGGGATCCGATGCCGGATGTGAGGGGGAGGTTCCGCTGAATTGCCTGCTCTTCGTAAAACGATATATCCACCTTATCCGCCTCAAGGCGCATGATAAAAGCCGGATTTACACTTACTTTCGCTTCGGTCAAATCTAGCAGGTTAACCTTCCCTACACTAGGCCCTTCTACAGATTTACGACGTGAGGCGCGCACCTTCTTCTTGACCTCTGCCACAAAATCTCCGCGATAATTGTTGTCAAACACGTGATCGGCATAGGGTTTGTCGCGTAGCATGTGCTGGATTGAGCGGATAGACATGTTCTTGCAGTTCTCCGGCCCGATAAAGAAAGGAGAGCCGGATGCATCCGACAATTCGACCCACCCGTTCGGAAATGTCTCGAAATGGTGGTCCATCCACGGGCCGAGCACCTTGTCGCCAAGATGATACAACAATGCGTTCACATTGTCCGGGTCATTTACCACATCTGCCAACAACGGCTCCTGTCCGTAGATATCTGCAGCCAAACTGTAGGGGGCCGATATGTTCAGTAATGGGGGCATGCCCGTTAGTTCTTCGACGACCCGCAGGATATCGTCAATGGCCTTGGGGACTCCGGTGGTGAAGTCGGGTGTTTCAAGCTGGTGCCAGTTATGCTTGGTGATCAGTATCGCATCCGGATCAGCTCCGGGCGGAAATTTGTCCGGATACATCATCGTTTGTCCCAACGGTTCGCAGGTGAAGGCGTATAGTGCCCACGTATTGTAATACTTGCTCACCCCCAACAAGCGACTTATGGCTAGATTGGTCCGAACATAACGATAAGGGTCGGTGTTGTAGTATTCCCGTGATTCAATTCCATAAAGATCGTGTAGCACTGCAAGTCCCAGCATATGAACCGACGCGGTTGAGTTAACTCGATCAGGGGGCGCTAGGATGGCGAAGTTTTCGTCGAAATCTCCTGCGATAGCAGCATCAAAGATGTCGGCCATCTCTTGTTTCGCGTCTTCGTCACCCGCTTGCCAGCGTGTCAGAAGGTGAAGCCCTTCAGGAAATGCACAGTCTTCAATTTTGATCATGGTCCTATCCGTTCACCCGATTGCGCGAAGTCTCGACGCACTCCAACACATTATTGCTTGATCGGCCCCCATCAACTGGTCCAGTTTGAATATTAATGCATGATTGGCCTTTGGTCTATCATCCCGATGGTTTCCGGAGCCGGAGGGCGGTAGTGTCCGTCGTCAGGGTTCCCGACCAGTTGATCCGCTCAACCCGAGTATTGAGCGAGACCACAACATCCGCGCCCCATGCCGCAATCAGGTTGCCATAGCCATGCAAAACCGGAAAACTGAGATCGCCAGCAGCGCTGCCAGATCCTCCCGCAGGGCGGTAAACTGTGACTGGACCGCGACAATCTCAATCGCCTTCGCTAGCAAGATCGAAAGATCGTTGCATTGAAACTATTTACCCGAACAAGTACACACACATTCAACAACCAAGCAACCGGAGCGCACCATGCCACAAACATCGAAAACCAACCGTCGCGTGGTCTTGGCCCAGCGTCCCGATGGCCTGCCGACCGACAATACCCTTCGGCTTGAACAGGCGGCCATCCCACAAGCAGGTGCAGGCGAGATGCTGTTGAGAACAGTTTTCCTGTCGCTCGATCCTTACATGCGTGGCCGAATGAATGATGCGAAATCTTATGCTGAGCCTGTGAAAATTGGCGAAGTAATGACGGGTCAGGTCGTCGCAGAGGTCGTGTCGTCCAATCTGGATCGCTACGCGCCCGGTGATTACGTACTATCTCGAAGCGGGTGGCAGGATTATGCGATTTCTGACGGCGCCGAAGTTCTTAACCTTGGCAAAGACCCGAAAAACCCATCCTGGTCGCTCGGTGTCCTGGGGATGCCCGGATACACGGCCTATGCAGGGTTGCTTCACATTGGAGAGCCAAAACCTGGTGAAACGGTGGTAGTTGCCGCCGCTTCCGGGCCGGTTGGGGCCACTGTCGGGCAAATTGCCAAGCTCAAAGGATGCCGTGTGGTTGGCGTTGCCGGTGGTGCCGACAAATGCGCCCATGTGGTTGACGCACTCGGCTTTGACGCCTGTATCGATCACAAGGCCAAGGATTTCTCTGACCAACTTAAGGACGCGTGCCCCGATGGCATCGATGTGTACTTCGAAAATGTTGGCGGCAAGGTGCTTTATGCTGTTCTGCCGCTATTGAACGCTTTTGCGCGCATGCCAGTTTGCGGCGTCGTCTCCTGGTACAATCTCTCAGGCCTGCCCGAGGGACCGGATTTTGGCCCCGCAATCATGGGCGCAATTCTGCGTATGAAAGTAAAAGTGCAAGGCTTCATTATCTTTGATAGCTTCCCCAAAGACACTCACAGCGCTTTCGTGCGTGACATGTCGAAATGGCTGGCTGAGGGCAAGGTTGAATACAAGGAACAGATTGTCGAAGGTCTGGAGAATGCGCCAAATGCTCTTAATGACCTGCTTCTTGGCAATAGCTTCGGCAAGATGGTTGTAAAAGTGGCTTAGATTGAAATGGCGGTTCTAAAAAAGCGCCGCGTAACGCTTCAAATCTCCGCTTTGGACTGAACTAGAGTGCCTGACGTCAGCGCCTATGGGTCCAAATAGCGCCCCTCGGGTCGCCGTTTCCAGTTTTCGTCTAGTTGATGTGATTCATTAGGTAAACATGCACAGCATGTTATGGTGGAGGCCATTAATCAGTAGGAATAGTTATGTTTAGAAGTGTATTAGTAGTGATTTTACTGACCTCTCTGGCGCAGCGCTCGCACAAGAAGACGAGGCCCGCACGTGGATGGGCGACGATGTTTTCCTTGCAGGGGGTGACATAATTCACAATGAACCCGGCGCGGACGACCTTTTCATGGCAGGTGAAACCCTGCGCGTCGAGGCTCCGATAGCGGGTACCGCGCATCTGGCGGGTCGACTTATTCTTGTAGAGTTCGAAGTTGGTGGAGACGTTTATGCGGCAGGCATGGATGTCGAAATTAATAGCGCCGTTAGCGGTGACGTTCGTGCTGCCGGTTCCAAGGTCAGGATTGATGCGCCAGTCTCTGGCACTGCGATTTTATCTGGAGAGTTGGTGACTGTTAACAGCGTTATTGATGGTGACGTCGCCATCACTGCGGTTGATTTGCTATTTGGGGCCAACAGCCGGATAAATGGCACACTTACGATCTATGACGACGATCCGGATCGCTTTGATGTTTCCGAGGCTGTGATTTCCGCAGATCGCGTCGAAAGGCGCACGGTTGAACAATGGGCTGTAGATGAAATGTATGTAGCCCGACCTAGCTGGGGCCAGATAGTCGGGGGCATCATTGTCGGGATTCTCGTTATTGCGGCAATGGCAACGTTGTTGGTCGCTCTCGCCCCGGGTCCGGTAGCACGCTTGCGTGAGCGGGCGCTAGACAAGCCATTCCGGGTGCTCTGGTTCGGATTCTTGACCCTCTCTGTGTTGATTGGCTCAGGAATTCTGTTTGCGATGACTCTTGTCGGTATCTTGGTTTTGCCTGTGGCGGTGGTTGCAACGTTCGCGATCGGACTAATCGGCTATGTACTCGGGACCTATATTCTCGGAGTTGGCATTTGGGGTGCTATTGGCAAGCCTACGCCCGCAAACTTTGGAAGCAAGGCAATTCCGGCCCTCATTGGCGCAACGGTGGCAGCTTTGATAGCACTTGTTCCTTTACTCGGTTGGTTATTTATCCTGACGCTGGTGCTGATGGGTGTTGGAGCAATGACGGTCAGCATACTTCGGCCAGTGTTTTTTAGCACTCGGGTTGATGACTGATCCCGTTTGGAGTGTTCTCCAACTGATGGAGAGTCGTTGGGACTAAGTTGATGCCACTACGCAGCCATCAAACCCGCTTCCATCTTTTCAAACATTTCGACGTCATCTTCCGGACTTTCAAACAGGTGACCGTACACATCCATCGTCATTGTTATAGACGAGTGACCGAGGATCGATTGCGCCTTCTTGGCCGGCCTAACTATCCCAATCACACCCACCAAAACATTCGACAACAATCTCACCTTTAACCGCTTGACGGCCCCACCAACGTCCCATAAATACGCCCTCGGTATGGCGGGGTAGCTCAGGTGGTTAGAGCAGCGGAATCATAATCCGCGTGTCGGGGGTTCAAGTCCCTCTCCCGCTACCAAATCAACAAGTACCCTTTTTCTTTCATTACTGGGTTGCAGCCCTCATATCTAGGTATAACTTTAGGTATTGTCCGTCCAGTGTCCGTGTTTTGGCGCCCCTAATTTAGGCAAAATAGGGTATCCACCATTGGTGATGATGTGGACTACTGAGAAAGTCTCTCGACGCTACACGATGACTGCGGATGGCGGCTTTGAGCCCAAGTTGACCGACGCGCCCATTACAGCATTTTGTATAGATAGGCTGGACTCGGTCTATAGGATTGAAAGCGAATGTAGGGACCGAATTCCGCAGTGCAGACATTCACTTTACTTACCTAGACGCTGGCTCAAACAACAACAGCAACTTTCAGGCCAAAGTAGAAGGCTTAAACTGTATAATCTTCCACCCTAAAGTTTTACTCTGACAATGATTATGTATGTTGAAAAAGGCCTGTAGTCTCTGCATACGCTTCAAGAGGGTGCGGTAGTCGCTCTCGATTTGTCGGCAAATCTATGCGGCGACGCGCAGGGGTGATTTTTTTAAAGGACCAACACAAGTGACAGAACCATCCGAAGTTCTCATTATCGGGGCGGGGCTTGCCGGTCTTTACGCGGCGTTAAGCTTTGCTCCGCGCCCAGTCACGGTGTTGTCACCTTGCCCTTTGGGTGACGGGGCCTCGTCTACATGGGCACAAGGCGGCGTGGCAGCCGCAATGGACAAAAACGATACGCCTGCCGCGCACGCCAAGGATACTATCTCTGCCGGTGCCGGAATTGTTCTCCCCGAGATTGCTAAACTGGTGACAGAAGCTGCCCAAAAACACATCGCAGGTTTGTCCACGCTCGGCACACCATTTGATCGAACCGAAGATGGTGAATACGTCCTGTCGCGCGAAGCCGCACATGGCTGGCCGCGCATCGTGCGCGTTAAGGGGGATCAGGCTGGTAAGGCAATAATGGCGTCTCTGATCGAAACGGTTCGCCGGACCCCATCAATAACTGTCCGCGAGGGTTGGTCTGCAGTGGAACTACTTACAGATGACGATGGTATATGCGGGGTTTTGGCGGCCGGCCCTAATGGCTGCCACGAAATCTTGAAAACACAAGCTTACCTTCTTGCCGCAGGTGGCGCTGGAAGCCTTTATGCAAAAACCACCAATCCACCCAATGTGCGTGGCTTGGCTATCGGGATGGCCGCACGGGCTGGCGCGGTGATTGCGGACGCTGAATTTTTCCAGTTCCACCCAACTGCGATTGACTTGGATTGCGACCCTGTACCCCTTGCCACAGAAGCTTTGCGGGGCGAAGGGGCAGTTCTGGTAAACCGTAAGGGTGAGAGGTTCATGACTCAACTTCATCCCGACGCCGAACTGGCACCGCGCGATATAGTTGCCCGTGCTATTTTCACGGAGTATCGCGATGGAAACCGCCCCGCGCTAGATACCCGAAAGGCAATCGGAGTACATATTCTGGAGGACTTCCCAACCGTTTCCGCAATCTGTAAATCCAACGGTATAGATCCGGTGACCGATGTAATTCCAGTGATACCGGCCGCCCACTACCATATGGGTGGAGTAGCTTGCGACGCGTCTGGTCAAAGCTCGATTCCGGGCCTCTGGGTGGCAGGGGAAGCGGCGTCCACAGGATTGCACGGGGCCAACCGATTAGCTTCAAATGGACTGTTGGAAGCCTTGGTATTTGCCGATATATGTGCCGAAAGAATTTCGCAAAAGTTAACTTCAGGACTCTCTGAGGCGATCCCAAAGGTCATCCCAAAAGTCATCCCAAAAGATTCTGGTGGGGTTTTCAACCCAGAAGATTTACATATGCTGCGACAGACGATGTCGGACAATGTCAGTGTACTTCGCGACGAGAAAGGCTTATCCGAAGCCTTGCGTGTTATCCGTAGTTTAGATCAAAAGCACAAAAATAAATCTGTAGATTTTGCGAATATGCTTGCGGCCGCCACAGTAATTACTGCTGCCGCCCTGTTGCGGACCGAGTCCAGAGGAGGACATTACCGCAACGATTTCCCAGCACCCGACACCAATCAAGATCGACGGTCATTCCTTACACTGCCGGAGGCCCTCTTGTTACGCGATGCTCAGTAAAGACAATACATGATCGGCTCGATGGGTCGAAAGTACCAATTGAGTGAATCTGAGTGAAGGTCTGAAAAGCCCACATACCAGCCGTTGATCGACAAACAGCGAATGGCCGTAAAATCCCCGGCCAGGCTTCGATACAAAAGGCGCCACAGTGGCATTTATTCTGCCGCTCACCAAGCCAATAAATCCAGTCTATAGCCCTTCAGCGCGCCTCTGAGGGACTCTAGATTTCACGCAGCTACCGTTGCGGCGAGGTAAATTGTATTGCAGCGCGCTATCAAATACCTGTTTCATGAAAAAGATAAGCGTCAGGTCCCCACCGACCCACACCCCTCCGATATTGGCGTCACATTTGCCAGATATCGTACATAATGTTTTGGATGAACGGCGTGATTAATATCAAAATTAAAAAAATCATATATTAAAATATATTTGGAGCTGTAGGTTCGTTCCCTGAACAACCATAGGAGCCACGCGCAGAGTTAACCGTAATTCCCATTCGCCACCTCGCCCGTTTCCGGTCCATTGTTGCCGTTTACAAAGAGATCACATGCTTCAAAGAAGCACGGAAAGCAGCCGTTCGCTGATGTCGCATTGAGATTTAGTGACCTGACAGTAGCTGTGCGAACGAAGTGGGCCTTCGATACTTACAAATGGAAAACTTAAAGCAACCCATAGCGGTATAAATTTATAGTGCGATGACCCTAATAACAAACTATTGGCGTTAGGAAAATTGCTTCACGAGTTCGATGTTCACATTTTCCAAAAATCGAGCTGCGGCGACAGGTAGGGTTCGCCCCCGAAGATAGCCAGCAACTAGAACACCGCCAGGGATTCCGTGAATGTCCACCGGAACACAAGCAAGTCGATCTTTCTTCAAATCTGGTCTCATATTTATTCCGAGGCTAAAGCTGACTGCAGCGCTGTCCTGAGACATGAGGCGTAACAAATCGAGGCTGTTGGACTCCAGCGCTGGTTCCAAAGTAATCCCAACCTTTGCTGCCACCGCGTCGAGTACCTGACGGATGCCTTCCGGGTGCTTGGGAAGCAACAACGGGAAATCTATGCAATCATATATTTTCAACAACTCTCGTGTAGCCAACGGGTGTTCTTCCGACATGATGCAAAATAATTTTTGAGTACCGGAATAGACAGTTTGAATATCTTTTAGCCGAATAGGTTCAAACACGATGGCGATGTCATTTGTGTTGTCCAGAAGCGAGGTTTCCGCTTCTCCACGCTCACACAGATTGACACTAAAAGTTACGAAAGGAAATTCGACCAAGTGGCGCTTTAAAAGCGATGGCAAGAAAAACTGAACTACTTCGCGCGTTGTTGCGATATTGATGTGGCCGGCACGCATCCCGGACAAATCGGCGATTCGAGATTTGACGTGATCCATGTCCGCGATTTGATCGCGAATGTATTTAAGAAGAATCTCACCAGCAATGTTTGGGCGTAATCCTGATGGATGGCGCTCAAAAATCTCCACACCCAGCTCTTGTTCAACCCCCAATATCCTGCGATTAAGAGCAGAGGGTGTTATTCCCAACTCCTCGGCCGCACTTCTTAGCGAGCCGGTTCTGGCAATTTTTTCAATGTACTTAAGGACCAGTAAATGTCGCATTGCTCGGGCTTGTCCTACTTAAAAATCACAAGTGTTGCAATAAATGCAACGCGTTGCTGATTTCTTAGCAACAGACATCAACACATACAACCAATATAAATAGGTCAACGATTCCTACCCAGATGAGGGTAACCTTGAAAAGGCCACTCCGATGAACACGCTATTCAATGGTGTCAAATCATGAAACAGAAACTAGTTATCATAGGCGCGGGCATGGCTTCGGGCCGGATGCTGGAAGATCTGTTCGATATTAATCGCGACGCATTTGATGTTACGCTTTTCGGGGCTGAACCACACGGAAACTACAACCGAATTATGTTGTCGCCTGTGTTGGCAGGGGACAAAACATTCGATGAAATTGTTACACATGACGTCGACTGGTATCGCGAGCACGGGGTAAACTGTAGATTTGGTGAATCCGTGGTCAAGATTGATCGCAAGAAAAAGCAAGTTATCAGTGAAGGCGGTATGACTCATTACGACAAGCTGGTGATCGCCACCGGTTCGGCTTCGTTTATGATCCCTGTGCCGGGAAATGATTTACCCGGCGTTATCGGCTTTCGGGATTTGAACGATGTACACAAGATGTTCGCTGCATCTGACAAACCTAATAGCAAAGCGGTGATTATTGGTGGTGGGCTTTTGGGGCTCGAAGCTGCGGCGGCGCTGAATGCACAGGGAATGAAGGTAACTGTCCTTCATCTAATGGGGCATCTTATGGAGCGCCAGCTTGATCCCGCTGCTGGATATTTGTTGCAAAAGGAGTTGGAGCGCCGCGGTATTAACGTGGTTTGCAAAGCGCACACAAAAGCAATCCTCGGGCACGAGCATGTTGATGCGGTACTGATGGAAAATGGAACAACTCATGGTGCCGATATTGTTGTTATGGCGGCAGGAATTCGCCCGGAAACCCGAATCGCAACCGAAGCGGCACTACGTGTAGAACGCGGAATTGTTGTTGATGATGCCATGGTGACCACTGACCCAGACATTTTGGCATTGGGTGAATGTGTTGAACATGATGGCACGGTTTACGGGTTGGTAGCCCCGCTATTCGATATGGCCAAGGTGCTTGCACGGACGCTGGTCGACGAGACTGCCAAATTTGTGGCGCCATCTGTATCGACCAAGTTGAAAGTCACCGGCGTGGATTTGTTTTCTGTCGGAGAGCTCGCCGAGGGCGATGACCGCGAGGAAATCGTGTTTCGCGATCCTGGCCGCGGAATATATAAACGTCTTATTTTACAAGATGACCGTATCGTCGGCACTGTGATGTATGGTGATACGACCGATAGCAGCTGGTTCTTTTCTAAAATCAAAGCGAACGAGGATATCAGCGAAATCCGCGACACGCTGATCTTCGGTCCTGCTTTTCAAGGAGGCGAGCCGTTGGACCCGTTAGCGGCCGTTGCAGCCTTACCCGATGACGCAGAAATCTGCGGCTGCAACGGCATTTGTAAAAGTACTATCACGAATGCGATCACCGGCGGTGCCCATGATTTAGCCGCGATAAAAGCAACAACTAAAGCGTCGGCTTCTTGTGGCAATTGCTCGGGATTGGTCGAACAGGTTTTGGCAGTTTCTTTGGGGGATGACTTTGTTGTTCCCGCGGCGCAATCAATATGTGGGTGCACGGATTTCACACACGAAGATGTTCGTCGGATCATTAAAAGTCAGCAACTAAAATCAATGCCGGCGGTTATGCAAGAGTGCGGTTGGAAGACCTCATGTGGTTGCCACGTATGCCGCCCGGCGCTGAACTACTACATGATTGCCGAGTGGCCGTTAGAATATCAGGACGACGCTCAAAGCCGTTTAGTAAATGAACGAAATCACGCCAATATTCAGAAAGACGGTACGTATTCTGTTTTACCACGGATGTGGGGCGGAATGACCACGCCAGATGAATTGCGCGCGATTGCAGACGCCGCCGACAAATACAATGTGCCCGCTGTGAAGGTAACTGGGGGTCAACGTATTGATTTGCTTGGCGTCAAGAAAGAAGACCTGCCTAACATGTGGGCCGATTTGAATGCCGCAGGGATGGTTTCAGGCCACGCCTACGCCAAGGGATTGCGCACCGTTAAAACATGCGTTGGTACTGATTTTTGTCGCTTCGGAACGCAGGACAGTACTGGGCTTGGCATCAAGCTGGAAAAAATGCTTTGGGGCAGTTGGACGCCGCACAAAGTTAAATTGGCGGTGTCCGGTTGTCCGCGAAACTGCGCAGAGGCGACCTGTAAGGATGTGGGCATTATATGCGTCGATAGCGGCTTTGAGGTCAGCGTTGCCGGCGCTGCGGGTATGGAGCTGAAGGAAACTCAGCCTTTGGCCAAAGCGGCAACGGAAGAGGAAGCAATCGAATTAACCATCGCCTTCGTCCAGCTTTACCGCGAACATGCCCGTTATTTGGATCGACCTCATAGATGGGTCGCCAAGGTTGGATTGGATTGGGTTATTGCGCGTGTTGTCGATGACATCGTGGAGCGCGCAGCCTTATGCGAGCGCTTTGAAATCTCGCAATCCGTTTATCGCAATGACCCGTGGGCAGAACAATCCACACCCGAATTCGAGCAACGCAAATGGTCGCCACTTGCAGACCTGACGTTGGAGGCCGCGGAATGAGCAACTGGATCGATATTGCAAGTTTAGACGACATCCCCAGACGTGGCGCGCGCGTGGTTAAAACGCATTTAGGATGTGTGGCGATATTTCGTACACATGACAATCAGGTTTTTGCTATCGATGACACGTGCCCACACAAAAAGGGACCATTGTCTGAGGGGATTGTACATGGCACCGCGGTTACTTGCCCTTTGCACAACTGGGTTTTTGATTTGAAAACCGGAATGACACAAGGCAACGATAAAGGTAGCGTTGCTACTTTCGGTGTACGGGTGGAAGACGGTCGAATACTGCTGGATGTTTCCCGTTCGGCTTCACGTTTAGTAGCATGAGCCCAATTCGTACAACATGCCCATATTGCGGCGTTGGCTGTGGATTAATAGCGACGCCGAAAGGCGAAATCACCGGCGACAAGGATCATCCAGCCAATTATGGCCGCCTATGTTCCAAAGGGGCTGGATTGAGCGAAACACTTGGGTTGGAAGGCCGTCTGCTTACACCCGAAATCGACGGAAAACGTGCTAGTTGGGATGAGGCTCTCGATTTGGTCGCGTCAAAATTTAGCGATGCAGTTCACGAACATGGGCCAGATAGCGTGGCTTTCTATGTTTCGGGGCAACTGATGACCGAAGACTATTACGTCGCCAACAAGTTGATGAAGGGCTTTATTGGTTCGGCAAATATCGACACTAACTCACGCCTTTGCATGGCCTCGTCTGTGGCTGGACACAAGCGCGCCTTTGGAACGGATACGGTTCCTGTCGATTACACGGATTTGGAAGAAGCTGATGTAATTGTTTTGGTTGGCTCGAATATGGCATGGTGTCATCCGGTCTTGCTCCAGCGAATTCTTGCCGCCAAAACACTGCGGCCATCATTAAAGATTATCACCGTCGACCCGCGTAAAACGGCGACGGGCAAAGCGGCAGATTTGCACCTTTCCATTCACCCCGACGGTGACACAGCTTTGTTCAACAGTTTGTTGGTGGAAATAGATAGACAAGGCGCGGTAGATCAAAAATATATAGACGCTCATGTAAATGGCTTTAACGTGTCGCTTGCGATGGCTGAAATCAGTGACGGCGCTGACACCGGATTGTCAGACGTGGAGTTGCGTACTTTTTACAACCTCTGGATCGGCGCGGAAAAAGTAGTGACCGTATTTTCGCAGGGCGTAAACCAGTCAATCGCTGGTACTGACAAAGTTAACGCGATTATTAATTGTCATCTGGCAACGGGTCGTATAGGTCGCCCCGGTATGGGGCCGTTTTCGATTACCGGACAGCCAAATGCGATGGGTGGGCGCGAAGTGGGTGGCCTTGCCAACATGCTCGCCTGTCATTTGGATATTGAAAATCCGAGCCACCGCGAGACCGTGCAAAAGGCATGGCAATCCCCGACAATTTGCACAAAAACCGGCCTTAAGGCGGTCGATCTGTTTCAGGCGTGCGAGCAGGGTAATATCAAAGCTCTGTGGATCATTTCAACCAATCCAGCCGTCTCGATGCCTGATGCAAACGCAGTAATCCATGCCATCGGAAAAGTTCCTTTTACCGTAGTCACGGACGTAACACATACCGATACGACAACCCTTGCCGACGTTCTTTTGCCCGCAACCGCATGGGGTGAGAAATCCGGAACGATTACGAATTCGGAACGCCGAATTAGCCGGCAACGTGCCTTTTTACGAGCGCCCGGAGAGGCAAAGCCAGATTGGGAAATAATTTGCGAAGTGGCTAAGCGAATGGGTTGGAAGGATGCGTTTTCGCACACCTCGCCCGCTGATATTTTCCGCGAATATGCAGATCTTTCGGGAAAGGCAGCAACTCATGGGCGAGATTTTGATATTGGCGGCTTGGCAGCGATTAGTGACGCTGAATACGAGAGTTTTAAACCACAGCAATGGCCCGTCAGTCGAAATACCATTTCTTTCGAACGGTTTTTTGAGAACGGGAAGTTCTATCATCAGGATGCAAAGGCGCGCATGCTTCCTGTTTCTTCACCAACGGTGCGCCCCAATGCAATCGGGGCGTTTCGTCTAAATACGGGCCGCATTCGTGATCAGTGGCACACCATGACGCGCAGTGGGAAATCGGCGCGTCTTAGTCAACATTTAGCCGAACCATTCGCTGAAATGCACCCGGATGACGCCAAACAAATTGCAATCAAAGAAACTGAACTTCTCGAGATAATATCACCGCAAGGGCGCGCTGTCGTTCGAGCAATATTGTCGCCCAACGTACAACGCGGAGCGGTTTTCGCACCCATACACTGGAGCAACGCGAATTCATCAACAGGCTTGGTTAACGCGTTAGTCGCTGACGAATGCGATTCAGTGTCCGGACAACCAGCACTGAAAGGTAGTTTCGTTCGATTGCGGCCATATCATGCAAAATGGTATGGTTTCGTGGCCTCGGCTTCGCTATTGAAACCGAGCCGAGATTACAGCGCCGTTGCACGCACATCCACAGGTTGGAGTTGTGAGCTTGCAGGAAGCGTAATCCCCGAAGACTGGGAAAAAGAAGCCTGCAATGTGTTGGGTGTCGAAACCGGTGACATCAGCATTTTGCATGATGCGGCAAAAGGTATTGTCCGCGCTGCTTTGTACGAGGGGCCTACATTAAAAGGGCTGTTTTTCGCGACACCCGAACCCGTGGAAGTGGCGCGCGCCCACGCAATCTCCCAGATCAATACCGAAGTATCCGCTTTATCAGCATTAGCCGGTTTACCGATGTTGGATCAACCTAATCCCGGTCGAACAATCTGCGCTTGCTTCAATGTTGGTATCAACACACTGCGCTCTGCAATTTATAGTGGGGCTAAAAATGTCGTTGCGCTTGGTCGTTGTACCGCCGCCGGAACGAATTGCGGTTCCTGCAAATCGGAATTGCAAACACTGATCAACACCACCCCAATTCTGACGGCTGCGGAATGATAGGAAACAAAATGCAAAAAACCGTTGAAATCTCGAACACAGATAAAAACCGTGCTCTTGGACTAAGTACGTTTGCATTCACGATCAGTTTCGCCGTGTGGACAATATTTTCGATCATAGGTGTTAGCATCCAGCAAGAACTGGGCCTTTCGGACACCCAGTTCGGATTTTTAGTAGCCACTCCGGTGTTGACGGGTTCGATCAGCCGGTTGTTCCTCGGGATATGGACCGAGAAATTCGGTGGTCGGATTGTGTTCCCACTACAGATGTTGGTGACTTCGGTGGCCGTTTGGCTGTTAACGTCGGTCCATACCTATGAAATGTTTCTAGTTGCGGCTCTCGGATTAGGGTTTGCCGGTGGTTCGTTCATTATCGGCGTTTCATATGTGTCGCGCTGGTTTGAACCGAAAAATCAGGGAACCGCATTGGGAATATTTGGTGTCGGCAATGTCGGTGCTGCGGTCACGAACTTCGCTGCACCATTTCTTGTTTTGGCGCTGGGTTGGGAGGGTACGGCTCGGATTTATGCTGTTGTTCTGGCAGTAACAGCAGTTCTGTTCTTCATATATGCGAAAACTGATCCGAAACACGATCTGCGGCAATCAACAGATAATGACGGAATGTCACTTGTAGAACAACTTGCACCCCTAAAAAATGCACAGGTCTGGCGATTTGGCGTCTATTATTTCTTTGTGTTCGGCGCATTTGTGGCGCTCGCATCTTTCTTACCGCGGTACTACGTCGGCGCATATGGGTTAAGCCTGACAACTGCCGGAGTGCTTGCGGGTCTATATTCCTTGCCAGGTTCAATCTTTCGCGCTGTTGGTGGCTGGATTTCTGATAAGTGGGGCGCACGATTTGTTATATATTTTACATTTATTGCGTCACTCGCTTTGCTTTTTGTAATGGCTTTTCCAGGAGGATCTTTTCAGGCTAGCGGAATAACCGGACCAATAGAATTCGAAATTGCTACTTCATTGTTCTTATTCGTGACACTTACAATATTTCTCGGTTTTGTAATGAGCTTAGGAAGCGCTGCAGTTTTCAAACATATCCCAGTATATTACCCACAGCATGTCGGTGCAGTTGGCGGTCTAGTAGGGATGATCGGGGGCTTGGGTGGCTTCTTTCTTCCAATAGCGTTTGGCTATTTGTTAGACATAACCGGAATTTGGACCGCTCCCTTTATGCTCCTATTCTTTTTAGTCGCTGTCACTGTTATTTGGATGCATTTGGCGATTGTTAAGATGACATCTCATAGCGATGGGATTCTTATATCACAGGGTTAAGACCTATCAATTTTCAAGACGATAGCTTCACCAGTTGGATTATCTTGATCAATGACAACGTTGACCATAGCCGACGCTGGTTGATCCATCACCCCTGCGGCTGAGACAAACGTCTGCTTTGCTGCAATCATTTCTCTCGTTCACATCTGCAGCGAATGGCTACTTCACGAAAAGCAATCAGGCATCGGGCTAAGTTTGGCCAGACGAAGGGCGGTATTGCAGTGCCGTTCCCAAGCAAACCGAAATGAATGCGCTGGCATACATATTTCAAAACTCGGAAACAGGCGGAGGCTTACGAAAAATTGATCGCCTCGTTTTTTGGTAATCGACGGGTGTTATGATTTTCGCGTAGTTGTTTGGTGTAGATATGTCGTTACTCGCGGGACATTTCCATTAACCTCCCAGCTTTGGGAAGAAGGAGATGTTCATGAACAAGGATCAACGCGAGATACAGCGCAAGTTGCGGATACTTCGACACGCGGAAGAGACGGGACACGTCGCCAAAACATGCCGGTATTTCGGGGTCGGCAGATCCAGCTTCTACCGTTGGCGTCAGGCTTACGCAGATCGTGGCGAATCCGGGCTGATAAACGCGCCACCCATCCCCAAATGGCACGCAAATCGAACTTCGCCAGAGCGTGAAGAGAAGGTGCTTCACCTTCGTCGCAAGTATCACCTCGGACCGATACGGATCGTTTGGTATCTGGAGCGTTACCACGACATCAAAATGTCTGACTCAACGGTTTCGCGCATCCTGCGTCGCCATGGGCTAAACAGACTGCCGCGCGGCACCCGCATGCGCAAGGTTCATACCAAGCGGTATCAGAAGCAGGTCCCTGGGCACCACATTAAAATGGACGTTAAGTTCCTAACATTTATTGGAAATAAGGGCGAGAAGGTCCGCCGGTTTCAATATACTGCCATCGATGATGCAACGCGTGTTCGTGCGCTAAAGGTTTACAAAAAGTACACCCAGGCCAATGCCATCAACTTCGTTGACCACGTTATCGAAAAGTTCCCGTTCCGTATTCGAGAGATCAGAACCACCTCTCATTGATTGCATAGCAATCAACTGCCGGGCAGTGGATAATGGTCATGAGTTCTAGGCTAAGTTCCACTGGCACGTCGAGGATCTTGGCATCCGGCACGCCTATATCAAACGCGGAACGCCACAGCTAAACGGCAAAGTGGAGAGATCACATCGATCTGATGGGCAGGAGCTTTACCAGTTACTCAGTTACAAAGGCGACGTTGACCTCGAAGCTAAACTTGACGAATGGGA
>JAPYON010000140.1 GCA_029938175.1 Paracoccaceae bacterium
TAGGCCAAAGGGCCCGTTATCGATTACTGCAGAGCTGAGCAAGAAGGACCCTTCGAAGCTGGGCAGGAACAATGTGTATGCCCAGATTATGAATCCGATGATAAGCCCCGTCAGCGCCCCAGTTCTCGTGGCGCTGCGCCAGAATATTCCACCGATCAGGCTTGGTAATATCTGGGCTACACCTGCAAAAGCGATCAAACCGATAGAGGCTAGCGCGTTGGACCCGCCTGTTAAGCGAAAGTAGAAATACCCCAGCAAAAGCAATCCAGCGATACTAAGACGACGACTCAGCAGCAGGATATTGCGCACATCTCCGCTGCTGGAGATCCGGCCACCGCCATAGCTGATCCACATCGGCATAACGATGTGGTTGGACACCATAGTTGACAGCGCAATGGCGGCGACGATGACCATAGACGTCGCCGAAGAAAACCCGCCGAGGAAGGCAAACAACGCAAGCGCATTTTGACCTTCGTGCAGTGGAACGGTTAATACGAAGAGGTCCGGGTTTGATCCGGCTGGTAATATCGACTGCCCAGCGATTGCGATGGGCAGCACGAAGAGGCTCATCATAAACAAGTAGAGCGGGAAGGCCCAACTGGCAATCGAGAGGTGGCGCTCATCCGAGTTCTCGACGATGGTAACCTGAAACATGCGGGGCAACGTTATGATGGCAGTGGCGGACAAGAAGGTCAGTGCAACCCAGCGCGGACTAAAGATTCGATCGGTTTGCAGCATGTCGGGCGGCATGCGGGCGAAGATACCGGCCAGGCCATCACCTATACCCCAGACAACGAAAATGCCGACAGCGAGCAGCGCGAACAGTTTGACCACGGCTTCCAGCGCAATCGCTATAACAACGCCGTGATGCCGTTCGTTCGCATCTACGTTTCTTGTGCCGAACAGGATTGTGAATAAGGCGAGGACTGCTGCGATCCAGAAGGCCGAGATGCGGTCATCGGCGAATCCGGTTCCGTCGGTAGGGGAGAATACAGAAAAACTGGTGGTGATAGATTGTAATTGCAGTGCGATATACGGCGTCGATCCGATTACGGCCAACAATGTTACGACGACGCCGAGAGTGGTACTTTTGCCGTAGCGCGAGGAAATAAGGTCCGCGATCGAGGTGATGCGTTGCGTTCGACCTATTCGTAACAGTTTGCGCAGCAACCACCACCAGCCGATAAATACGAGCGTGGGGCCGAGGTAGATGGTCACGAACTCTAACCCATTACGTGCAGCCGATCCCACAGCGCCATAGAAGGTCCATGCAGTGCAGTAAACTGATATGGACAAGGTGTAGACCAGCGGCGAGCGCAGCCATCCGAGGCGACCAGCACGAGCGCGGCGTTCGGCCCAGAAGGCCACGGCGAATAGCATTGCCACATAGATGGCACTTGCGGCGATCAGAAAGTTGAAGGTTAACACGTCAACTACCCTCGTCGCCTTTGGTAAGTCGGCGTGACATATAGAGGGCCATCAGAATTAGCAGAAACCAGAATCCAAAGATGAACAGGAACGGCAGCGGTGCACCGAATATTAATATATCCTTAGTAAAAAGTGTGAATACCGGAGTTGCGAATATGACCACGCCGAAGATTGGCAACACAAGTGCTGCATCGTGACGACGACGGCGGCGAAAAGCTCGCTCGGCCAGATCCGGAGAACGCTTGTCGGTCATGTTAGCATCTCCTTAACGGTGTCGATGATTTCGGAGTTTGCGAAGGGTTTGGTCATGAAGCGGGTGACGCCAATTTCTTCGGCGGTTTGGCGGTCTCGGGCTTGGCCCTTAGCAGTAAGCATCAGTACTTGTGGGCTGGCGGCGAGGTTGCGAATGTCACGCAATATGTCAAAGCCCGAGCGGTTCGGTAGCATTACGTCCAGCACTACCAGATCAGGTTTCAGGTCTAGGATACGGCTCATCGCGTGGGCGCCGTCTTGTTCCGAGGTAACCGTAAATCCCGCGCGCTTTAGCAGGAAAGTCAAAGATTCAATGATGTTAGGCTCGTCCTCGACGATCAGGATATGCTTGGCCATGTTCCCTCCTATATTTTATAACAACCTATAGCACCGTTTTTTCCGAACGGGCAGCACAGTTTTTACGCGGGCAGATGCGACAGCTTGTTCCAACGGCGTGGGCTGCTTGCTGCTGGGGTGGCCATGGTGACTGATCGCGCGGTGTGAACATCATAGCGGACTGATAATCTGGAGTGGCACCGAACGCCGTATCCGATCGCGGTAGCGCGATAGTGAGCGTCACGAACTGAGCGCCCGTTGGCAACTCTATCAGGTCTTGCAATGGCCGTTCCGGCTGCGAGAATCCATGAAATATGGGCCATAGCGGGCATGCGTTACCGTGACGGGGTAGGGGGAAATCGGGCAGGGCGCGTCGGCGAAGGGTTTGGCCCGAGGCGTTTGTGATGATGACGCCAATTTCCGGTGCATCGGTGTTTAGGTCGGCGAGGTATCCGAATATGGTGTGCAAATCGGCCTGGAATTCAACCGCAAGGGCGGCGGGGTCGTAATTTTGTGCCGCGGCACTGGCTGGGAATTCTTCCGGCATATCCAAATCGTCCAGCGCCTTTTCAGGTAGTTCGTCTTGTGGGGCGGCTTTGTCAAAATAGCGTATCAAGGCTTCGGTCGCGTCTGACAATCGCTTGCTTTCTGTATGTATAGCTGTGTTGAAACGGGTGCGCTGGTCGGGCGTGATGTCATCAACGGACGTCAGGATTTCGGCAGTAGAGCGGATGGCCGTGATATTGGAAAGCATCAGGTGCAGACTTTCGGCCAGAAACGGGTCATGGGTTAGACGGTCGGACAGGGCAGTGATGACACCCTCTTGGTCGCGGGACCGGCGATAACTGGCTGCCAGCAATTGTGACCATCCGGGGAACCTTCCAGCGAATTCAGCGAGGGCAGGTATTTCGGCTGAATGGTCTGGCAGGTGCGAGGCGGCCTCTATCAAGGCTTCCGTCAGTTCGGAGTCCGCACCTTCAGTCAGGTTTGCTTGCGGAACGCCGAGTTCACGGGCAATCTTCAGCAGAACTTTCCCTGCGATTCCCCGTTTGTTGTGTTCAATAAGGTTCAGATAAGATGTCGAAATGCCGATTTGTCGGGCCAACGCGGTTTGCGAGAGCCCCACACGGGTCCGGTGCTGGCGAATGCGGGTTCCGGTTAACGAATGGGACATGGATAAATTTCCAGTGCTTTCATGCTCTTGCCGTGATATAGTGTA
>JAPYON010000141.1 GCA_029938175.1 Paracoccaceae bacterium
AAAAGCCAAACCGCCATGCGTGCTCGCATCCAGCGCACCCGCAAATCGTATCACCAAACAGGCCTCGTTTGCTCAATTAGCCACGAACTGCCACACAACGGCGTTGCGCACCAGTTTTTTATGCCCTCCGGCCCACTCGCCATCCTGCCCCTACCGGGCAACCGCTCGTCGATCGTCTGGACTGAAACGTCCGGACGCGCCGAAACCATCGCCGCCATGTCAGACGAGGATTACCTAGAAGAACTCCGGCCCCGGTTTGGCGATTTCCTCGGCGAACTCACCCTGACGGGCGCCCGCTTCGCGTACCCTCTAGATTTGACCCTAGCCCAGTCCTTCACTGCCGAGCGCGTTGCACTGGCAGGCGATGCCGCCCACGGTATTCACTATATCGCCGGACAAGGCCTGAATCTCGGCCTACGCGACGTTGCCACATTGGCCGAAACGCTAATCAAGGCTGCCCGTCTAGGCGAAGACATCGGCTCCTCCATCGTGCTCGACACCTACGCCAAATGGCGCCACGTGGACACCTCCACACTTGTCGTCTCGACGGACACGATTAACCGCGTTTTCTCCAACGACAACCCTCTGCTCCGCTTGGGCCGCGACCTAGGCATGGGTCTAGTTAACGCAATCCCGGCCGCCCGCCGTACTTTGATACGCGAAGCCGCAGGTCTGAACGGAGATCTACCAAGGCTGATGCAGGGGCGTGCGATTTAGCCCCTTCGGTTTGTTCTCGTTTGAAATCCCTCAAAATGTGCTAACGTTCCCCCAATAACAAAATCAAAGGGGACGGTATTCATGGAATTCGTCAAATTCTTTCACTACTTCGGCCTGATGCTTGGCGCAGGCCTTGGCGGCATGTCCGGCCTCGCCGGCATCTCGCTACTGTAAATTACCGAATTGATCATGGTGCAAAGCCATGGCGCCTCTGCACTCGGCGGACTGTTCTACCTAAAACTGCTAGTCGCGGCGACAATGCTTGCAATGAGCGTGTTTGTGATGGCCGTCGCCAAAAAGTCCGCCAAAGCGGGCACCCCACCGCCATCCTATTTCGAGACGATGGGCCGCACATCCGGCCTTTTGGCACTCGTTTCCGTCGCACTGGCCGTCATGGTTTTCGGATAATTCCGCGGCGTTACAAACCTTGTAGCCAGGGCACGAATATGCTTCGTTTGCGTCAAACACCGACGCACCTGATGTGCTGCGCCCAACCCAAGGAATTCTCACATGATAGACGCAACCAACCTAAGCGCGAAACTCAACGATCCAACCCTGCTGCGCACCCAAGCCTTCATAAACGGCGAGTGGGTTGACGCAGACAGCCGCGAGACCTTCAACGTAACAAACCCCGCACGCGGCGACGTGATCTGCACCGTTCCAAACATGACTGCGGCAGAAACAGTCCGCGCCATCGACGCTGCGCACATCACCCAAAAAGCATGGGCCAAACGCACCGGCAAAGACCGCGGCGCGATCTTGCGTAAATGGTACGACCTTATGATCGCGAACGCCGACGATCTGGGAATGATCCTGACCGCCGAAATGGGCAAACCGTTTGCCGAGGCCAAAGGCGAAATCATGTACGGCGCGTCCTTCATCGAATGGTTCTCGGAAGAGGCCAAACGCATCTACGGCGAAACCATACCCGGCCACCAAGAAGACAAACGTATTATGGTGCTGAAACAGCCCATCGGCGTGGTCACCTCGATCACGCCATGGAATTTTCCCAACGCCATGATTGCCCGAAAAGTCGCGCCCGCACTGGCCGTGGGCTGCACATTCGTGTCGAAACCCGCCGAAGACACCCCGCTTTCCGCCCTCGCAATGGCTGTGCTGGCCGAACGCGCAGGCGTGCCGGCTGGCGTGTTTTCCGTAGTGACCACCAATCGCAGTTCCGACATCGGCAAGGAATTCACCTCTAACCCGAAAGTCCGCAAGCTGACTTTCACCGGTTCCACTCAAGTTGGCCGTATCCTGCTGCGCCAAGGTGCGGATCAGGTCATGAAAATGTCGATGGAACTCGGCGGCAACGCCCCGTTCATTGTGTTCGACGACGCCAACCTTGATGACGCGGTCGAGGGCGCAATGATCTCGAAATACCGCAACAACGGCCAAACATGTGTCTGCGCCAACCGCATTTACGTGCAAGAAGGCGTATATGACGCATTCGCAGAAAAACTGGCCGCAGCGGTGGCCAAAATGAACGTAGGCGACGGGTTCGACGAAGGGGTCACAACTGGCCCGCTCATCACCCAAGCCGCCGTTGCCAAAGTTGAACAGCATATCGCCGACGCAACCTCCAAAGGCGCAAAAGTCATGAGCGGCGGCCACCGTCACGAATTGGGCGGCACATTCTTCCAGCCGACTATCCTCACAGGCGTCACCCGCGAAATGCAGGTAGCCAA
Organism: Paracoccaceae bacterium; assembly: GCA_029938175.1. GTDB lineage: Bacteria > Pseudomonadota > Alphaproteobacteria > Rhodobacterales > Rhodobacteraceae > NORP23. The sequence continues at coordinate 2,406 of JAPYON010000141.1, forward strand.
CGACGAAACCTTCGGCCCTGTCGCGCCCTTGTTCAGCTTCAAAGACGAAGCCGACGTGGTTCAACAAGCCAACGACACGATCTTCGGTCTGGCCGCGTATTTCTACGCCAACAACTTGTCGCGCGTTTGGCGCGTGGCCGAGGAACTGGAATACGGCATCATCGGCGTAAACACTGGCATCATTTCAACCGAAGTTGCGCCTTTCGGCGGCATCAAGCAATCGGGCCAAGGTCGCGAAGGTTCACACCATGGTGTCGAGGATTTCCTTGAAATGAAATACGTTTGCTTGTCCGTATAACGCCAATTCTGACCATCACACTTAATCCTGCGCTTGATATTTTCGGGTCGGTCGATGAAATCGGAATCGGCCAAAAATTGCGCTGCAAGGGTAGTCAGATTGCTGCGAGCGGGGCGGCGCTAACGTTTCCCGCACCATTAAAATTCTTGGCGGTAAAAGTTCCGCCTTTGTCGCCACCGCCGGTGTTCTAGGCTATGTTTTGGTCAAACAAACCCGCAAACACTGCAGTGACCCGATCCGCTATGAAACCGGCGGTCACACCCGTCAATGCCTGAACATTTCCGAAGGCTCCTCTGGCAAGCAGTTCCGCCTCGTGCTGCCCGACCCGATCTGGACATCGACACAGGTAGACGGATTTCTGGCCCGCATTCTAGAACACACCGAAACAGACGCCATAGTCATTGTCAGCGGCAGCATGCCACCTGCCCTGCCCTATGATTTCGCCGTCAGCCTGAACACCGCATTGCGCCAGAAAACGCACGCA
>JAPYON010000142.1 GCA_029938175.1 Paracoccaceae bacterium
GAAGGCCAATCATGCACTAACATTCAAACTGGACCAATCAACGGGGGCCGATCACCGCGAGTAACGGCATAAAGAAGGCCGCGATAGTGGGCCTAGTAGAAACAGTTGTCATTAATAATCCCCAGTTAATTATTTGGTACTAGACGGGTAGCCCCGTGTATAAAAAATCCCGCGCCCTGCATGCCATTGCAAATAGGGCGCGGGACGAATTTTCTTCCGCCAAAGGAATATTACTTAATCAATATCCACCTTTACGGCGGCTTTCCGGCAATCCGGCAACTTTGCCCCCCTGCTTCGAGGGGTCGCCGGGGAATAATTCATAAACGTCGCGCTGGCTAAGCTTTTCACCCCAGGCCTCGCTCATTGCTTTCACAATCTTGCGGGTGTTTGGCTGGTTTCCTGCGTTTTCAAAGAACTCCTCACGCAGAAAGTTGATCAAGTCCCAGTGTCTCTTGGTTAATTGGATACTTTCCTGTTCTGCGATTACGGCTGCAACGCCCTCATTCCAGTCTTCCTGATCTTCCAAGTGACCATTCGCATTGGTTTCAATCGTAGTACCTTCATATTCAAATGACATCGTCTTTCCCCTTATAGCGGTGTTCAGTTCATATATTCAAACAACACAATATATCAACTTGCCCGCACTAAGCAAGCCAGTGTGTCGATTTCTAAAAAACCGTCTTCAACAGCATTATTATCGCGTACGAAGTTTTGAAAGATCTGTTTTGAATTTTGTCCAAACTGCCTTAATTGATCAAAATCCAGGTTAATATGGCTCGGTTTTCTAACTAATTCGTGATTAACATCAAGAGTACTAGATTAGGGTAACTCAATTACATTCACTGATCAAACGTGCCTGTTACTCGCAGAGTAAAAAGGGGCCATAAAACGAAAATGGTGCCGGGTCCTTGCGACAATCTCGACATTAGGAATTATTGTCATGTCTGGCATTTAAGATTTTTGGTCCCTGCTGAGACTTGATGGCTTGTGTTGGTAGCGTCCCCCGAGGAAATGACTTCTTGCCACCGAAGGCTAGGAATGTGTTTTGTTTCGCGGCGCGATTTTCAACTCCTGCCGTAAGTGCCACTGACCAATCTGTATAATTGGAAAGTTGGATTGAGGTGCGTCAGTAAGGGGCTTAACAAATCGTATAGTATAATATACAGTTATATGAATGTGTGGAGGAAAAGTGCCCCGCGAACCAGCCGCTGTTGTCATTGTAAGGCAGGCTGGAACGTGAATTTCCGCCTTGTACTACTGAGAGGATGCCCGATGTACCGACGCGTAAACAGCGACCGCTTTATGGTCTTAACAACGTTGGGAATCGTTGTTGTCATGTTGATTTTCACTTGGGTTATGTACGGTATGGCGCAACAGGTGTTTATAATGACCGACGTCATGGTCGACCTTAATAAAAACTTTCAGGTTATGACAACCGACATACATAATATGGGCGAACATATCGAAGGTATGGCCGGCAACATTAACAAAATGAGTGGCGATATAGGTTCAATGAACGAGAACATCTCGGGCATGACGCAGGATATTGCACGCGCGACCTATGCGTTTACGCAGCCAATGTCCTACATGTGGGGAAATGTGTTCCCGTTCTAGGACCGGTTTTTTGCGACTAGTAGTATTGTCGCCTTAATTCGCAATTATACTCTACGCACTTTTTAAGGGTATTGATTAAGATATTATTATATTATAATATGCGAATATAAGAATAATAGAATACACTGTCGTAAAGGCCGTACTACAGAATAAAAAATACCACGTAGGTGCGGCAGTCATCTGCGTAACTGACTAAAGAATGTAACAGTAACACTAATAAAATAAAGGGGAAGACATGCCAGGACTACATCACCTAGCAGCCGTTATAAGCATATCGGCATTCTCGATTGTTCCAACCGTTTCACATGGTCAGGGCGATTCGAATGCGCAAACCGAGACGCAGTTTCAGACAGTTCTAGTAACAACGTCCCAGATTGGTGGCAATGCCACGATCGGCGGAACGGTTGTTCCCTTTAAAGAAGTTACACTGAATGCACAGATCCCTGGTCGGGTAATTTTTCTGGCTGGCGCAGAAGGTTTCGGCGCTGCCGAAGGGCAGGTGCTGCTCGCCATCAGTGACGAAAATATTCAAGCGCAACGCCGTGCAGCGCAGGCGCAGATCACGCAGGCCGAGGCTGAATTGCGGAATGCGCAGATGCAATACTCGCGTGAGCTGTATTCGCCCCGCGTTAATTCCCTGACCGGAATTCCGGGCATGGGTGTGCCATCGACGTTTGACCAGTTCTTTACCCGCGGATTTTCCGACATGGTTGGTCAGTCGGATTCAGGTCTTGAGCGTCAGGCTGAACTTTACGCCCAAGGTGTAGGGATTGATCACGCACAAAGTGGAGTGTTGCAGGCGCAGGCCAATCTGGATGGGCTTGATGCGCGTCTTCGGGACGCGAGTTCTGTCGCGCCGTTTGATGGAATTATTATTGAGAAAATGGTTGAGGTCGGTGACACGGTCCAACCCGGAATGCCTTTGCTGAAGTTCTCCTATGTTGATTACCTGCGTATCGTGGCTGATGTACCCGTGCGTTTGGCGGCGGGCCTTAGCGAAGGCATGCTTGTGTCCGCACGTCTTGATGCGGGTGGCGAGCAAGTTCAGGCGCGTGTTGCACAGGTTTTCCCTGTTGCGGACCAAGAACGCCATACGGTGCGGGTCAAATTCGACCTGCCTAAAGGCACGGCCGGTGGGCCGGGTATGTATGTTGAAGTGACGGTGCCGGATAGTTCGGTTCCTGTTCGCACACAGCCTTCTGTTCCAGCTAAATCCCTGATTTGGCGCGGCAGCCTGCCGTCAGTATTCATTATAGTAGACGGGAAACCGTCGCTGCGGCTTGTGAGGGTGGGGTATCCCCTACCTGACGGCCGAATTTCCGTTGTCTCCGGCCTTAATGGCGGAGAAATGGTTATCGTAAATCCACCCGCCAATCTCGTTTCCGGCGAATAAAGAAACCTGAAAGAAAGGGAGGAGTATGTGATGACTGATATAGTAAATAAAAACGAAACTGACGACGCATATAAAAATCTCGGTCTTGCGGGTAAGCTTGCGCAGGGATTTATTAATTCACCTTTGTCGCCGCTATTGCTGTTCGCATGTTTGGCGCTGGGTATTCT
>JAPYON010000030.1 GCA_029938175.1 Paracoccaceae bacterium
GAACAGAAACCTCGGCCAGCACCTGTGATAACCAGCACCCGCGCTTCATACCCTGCGCGCCCAACCGCGTGTGTGATGTCAGCCCGCATCTGCGACGTAAGCCCGTTCATAGAATCCGGTCGATTCAACGTGATCGTAGCTACATTCTTGGTGGCGGTATAAAGTATCGTGGTGTATGGCATGGAAATCTCCTGTTCGGAGCGAGGTTACAAAATTTCGCGATGACTTCAATGGCAGACGTCGCGTTAACCTTTTAGTAACGCATCCAATCTGCTTTGCTCGTCGTCATCGAGATCATCGGTTTGAGGCGTTGCATCGCTGCGACGACGTATGAACAACAGCGAAATCCATCCACCAACGAGCAACAACAGCGGCCCAGCAAACCACAGCAACGCATTCCCAAGGCTAAATACCGGTTTCAGCAATACGTATTCGCCATAGCGGTCCACGATGAAATCTTCGACCTCTTGATCCGTATCTCCGGCCACGAGGCGTTCGCGCACCAGCAGACGCAGATCACGGGCCAGGTCGGCGTTGGAATCGTCAATATTTTCGTTCCGGCAAACAAGACACCGCAATACTTTGGAAATCACACGAGCACGTGTTTCCATGACCGGATCGGAGAGGATTTCATCGGGTTCGACTGCCATAACCGGCGTGGCGAGCATCAAGATAACTAGTAGATATTTCAACATAATTTACTCCGCCGGAACTGCAGTCATGCGGGTTTTTCGTGCTGCCGCAGCGACGCGATAACGCCTATCCGTAATGCTAAGAATACCGCCAAAGGCCAGCATGGCAACGCCAATCCATATCCAGTTCGTGAACGGCTTCACGTAAGAGCGAACTGCCCAACTGCCGTCTGACTGCTGGTCGCCAAGCACTACATACACATCTCGCAGCAAACTTTGGTCACTCGCCGCCTCGGTCGTTGGTGTACTTTGAACTGGGTAATTACGTTTTTCGGGGTGGAGAACAGCTACTTCGACGCCATTCTTCAACAGCGTAAATTCGCCGCGAACTGCAGTATAGTTCGGTCCCCGAATGCCTTCGACGGCATCAAAACGCAGTTCATAGGATTGCAATGGGAAGGAATCGCCAATTGCCGCCGTTCGAATATCCTCAACCTCCCATGCCATAATTGCCGAGATGCCGAATATCGCTAGCCCAAATCCCGCATGCGCGAACATCTTGCCCCAATCTGCACGAGGCAGGTTTCCCGCACGGCGCAAGCTTTCGGATATTGGCGCCTTACCAATTTTCACCCGCACAGCCATGTCGGCAACCGCGCCAATCACGACCCAGAACGCCAACGTCAAACCAACAGGGGCCAGCATTCTGCCGCCCGTTTGCATCACCCACACTGCTGACCCCAATGCAACAGACAGCGCCGCAATCCCCCAAAGAGGTTGCATGGTCCGTGTTAAATTGCTGCGTTTCCACGGTAAAACGGAGGCAATCGGAAGGGTCATCGCCAGGATAACCATGAATGGTGTAAACGCGATGTTAAAGAAAGGTGCGCCGACCGACACCTTCGCACCGGTCACAAGTTCCGCCACCAAGGGCCAGATTGTGCCAACAAAGACAACCGCGGCCGCAACCGAAAGTAACAAATTGTTAAGAACAAGTCCGCTTTCGCGACTGACAAGGGCAAAGACTGCGTGCGTCCGCAACTGCGTTGCTCGCATTGCGTAAAGCGTTAACCCCCCGCCGATCGCCACTGCCAGAATGGCGAGGATGAAAACACCCCGATCAGGATCATTCGCGAACGCATGGACAGAAGTTATAACCCCCGAACGCACGATGAATGTCCCGATCAAACTGAAAGAAAATGCCAAAATTGCTAGAAGAACGGTCCAGCTTTTTAACGCGTTACGCTTCTCTACCACTATGGCGGAATGCAAAAGCGCCGTCGCCATTAACCATGGCATAAAGCTGGCATTTTCTACCGGATCCCAGAACCACCAGCCGCCCCAGCCCAGTTCATAATACGCCCACCAGCTGCCAAGTCCTATGCCAATCGTTAAGAAAATCCAAGCCGCTAACGTCCAGGGGCGCACCCATCTGGCCCACGCAGCGTCTACTTTTCCCTCGATCAGCGCCGCAACGGCAAAACTGAATGCCATCGACAGGCCCACATAGCCCAGATACAGGAACGGCGGGTGAAACGCCAAACCGGGGTCTTGCAACAGTGGATTCAGACCCTGTCCGTCAAACGGGGGTTGAGCAAGGCGCAAAAACGGGTTCGACGTGAACAGAATAAACGCCAGAAATGCAGCGCCGATCATCGATTGCACCGACAAAACCCGTGCTTTCAAACTGGGCGGCAAATTTCCACCCCAAACCGCTACAGTCGCACCGAATAAAGTCAATATCGTTATCCACAACAGCATCGAGCCCTCGTGGTTAGCCCAAACACCTGACACTTTATATAGCATCGGTTTGGCCGAATGCGAATTAACCGCCACCAACCACACCGAAAAATCGGACGTCACAAACGCGATTGTAAGCATCGCAAACGCAAAACCCACTAGAGCAAATTGCGCAATCGCAGCAGGGGTTCCGAAGCGCATCCAGTCGCTCCATCCCTTTTCAGCGCCGATCATTGGAACGATCACCTGCACGATTGAAATCGCAAATGCGAGTATTAAAGCGAAGTGTCCGAGTTCTGCGGTCATGAAACGAATCCCTATGTTTAGAGGTGCATCATAGATGAACCGTGGACATATTCAATTTTCAATATAATGGATGAGCGTTTTGTCGCCCCATTTGCGGACGACAAATTTTTACGCCGCCATTTTAGTTAACATCGACCATTCGGCCAGAGCAGTATTGTCCGCAAAAGCATTTAGCGTTGCTATTTGCGTCGGTTGAGTCGGATCGTTACTGGCCAACGGTGGCACGATCACCGTAGGGCGGGTGCTTTCACGCGCATAATGCAACTCTCGTGCACCAAAATAGAACGAGACCACGGCACCAGCAGCCGCCAAAGCGGGTCCGGACGTGTGCGAGGCCCTGCATTCGGGTGGCAAAACCCTCGGAGTCGGCCATTGCAAAGGCAAATAGTCAACGATTCCAAGTGTCATTATTGGACGCGGCAAGCGGTTTATTCCGTTAATAAATCCACTCAACCATCCTGTTTGTGGACTACAAAATTCGGCACCATACTGTGTTAAAGATGCCATCACCTGCGCTCGCGCTGCCGTCTCGGATTTGGTTTTATTCACCGTAAACACTTCGGAGACTGTTTCGACCACCTCGCCGGCGTTTTGTACAGCCGACCAACCCCTAATAGTTTCTAGATTATCCTCATGATGCAACCATTTTATTATGCTCTATATTGGAAAGATAATGCCGGGTCGAAATAAACTCTTCAGCCGGTGCAATCCACTCACCTTTACCGCCATCTTTACGCCGAGAATATTTTCGCGATGTCACACGAGTGACTGCCAAGCTGTAGTAATAATTCCGCCGTTCAATCCCGCAAGCGTTCGATAGATGATCGGGCCCGACCTCATCTGCATTATTCGTCGCCAAAATGGTTAACGGCCCCAATACACCATCAACGGCCACCGGAAATCCGAACTTGGCCAATAATCGTTGCAATATCTTACCTGCTGCCTCGCCCGCATTCACATACATGTCGAAAACCGAGGCTTGCAACACATCGGGCAAAGCCGAGATTCCTGGGCGCACAAAATAATGCTGCTTAAATATCGCGGCGGCTCGGTCACACGATAAAATTCGCACATCATCAATATCCACGTCTCCGTCGCCATCCACATCGATCCCCAACCGCCGCATCGTATGAATTGTTACACCGCTATAGTTGCACCGCCCGGGTCAGTCGGGTCATCGGCAAACCCACCTTCACGGCGCAAAATATCGGATACTATGTCATCAATTGACAGGATCGCATTCTCCTTAACATTTCGTAAAAACGTCAGAAGAATCGCAGAAAATAGTTAAGGCTTTATGAAGTTTCTTAAGTTTCGTCAGGCTCGACGTAGTTTCCCTGCTCTTTCAGTGCGTCAATGACTTCTTTTGGCATGTAGTTTTCGTCATGCTTCGCAAGTATCTCTGTTGCTACAAAAGTATCATTAATCAATTTACCGGTCGCCACCATGCCTTGGCCCTCGCCAAACAAATCAGGCAGAATTCCGGTAAACGAAACGTTAATGGCAGCGTTCCCATCGGTCACTCGAAAGGTAATTTCTTTTCCTTCACCACGCACCAGCGAGTCTACTTCGACCAAACCACCTATTCGGAACCGTTCGTTCGGGCCGGGGCGATCCTCCGTTATCTGCGTAGGAGAACGGAAAAACTCGATGCCGTCGCGCATGGCATATCCGATCAACACCGAAGATGTCGCCAGCAGGACCATCCCGATAACGATCATCTGAATCCTACGTTTTTTCTTCAAACCTGCCATCGAAAACTCCTATTTGTTAGGAAGGATATAACACGTATTTCCCAAGTGTTAAGTGGGCCTATCCGTCGCATTTGAAAGTTTTAACACAGCGTTAACCTCGGCTCCGAAAATGATCGCCACGCCGGTCAGGTAAAAGAACATCGCCAGCACCATAACCCCCGTCAGTGTTCCGTAGGTCACCGCGTATGTCGGAGTTAACGACAGGTAAATAGAGAATATCACCGCTCCAAACAACCAAAGGATTAACGAAACCATAATGCCCGGCCAAATAAGGTGCCCTTTCATGGCGCGGCTAGGCAACACGCGGTGCAGTGCGACCAAAAAAAGCACAAAAACTACAACGCCAAAAGCGAATACCAGCACCCCCATCGAGGCCGGCAGAGAAATATCCAGCCATCGATCTGCAAGTTGAAACAGAAGTGGCATGAATATGATGGAGACCGCCATGATCACCGCAACCAGCGCCCCGAGGAATACAAAAGCCAATGAAATTAGGCGGCGTTTCAAAAGCCCGCGTGATTTGCCAACCTCATACGCGCGATCAAAGGCCACTCTAAACGAGTCAATCGCATTAGAGGCCAAAAAGATCGTCACCAAAATCGAGAGCGTCAGCATCCCTTGACCACGATACACCAGCACCTCGTGCAGAACTGGTTCCAGAGTTTGAGCAATATGTTCAGGTGCTACGCGAAACAATGCATTAACCGCTTCTTCATTTTGTTCAGAGCCAACCAAAAGGCCAAGCAACGCTGCAGCAAAAATAAGGAACGGAAAAATAGACAGCAAACTTGAAAAGGCGATGTACCCAGCCATCGCGATGCCATCATCTTTGTTAAAACGCACGTAAGCCGCACGCAAAACCCGATATGCATCGCCTACCGTAATCACGGGAATAACGGTGCCTGTTCCAGCCCCATTGCCTCGGGTAAACCAAGCATTAGGTTGGCATTTTGCATCGCCTGCCCCGAAGACCCTTTTACGAGGTTATCGAGCGCCGCAAACACCCGCACCCGACCTTCCAGACGATCAGCAACCACACCTACGTGGCAGAAGTTCGATCCGCGCACATGGCGCGTCGCCGGGACTTCACCAAGAGGTAAAGCGACTATAAACGGTTCGCTTTCATAGGCTTGCGTTAAGCACTCGTGAATTTTATCAGCTTCACCACGAACATGTATGGTTGCCAGAATACCTCGGTTTGCGGGCATCAAATGCGGGGTAAACATCACCTTAACGTCGCGGCCCGTTACCTTGCGAAACTCCTGATCGAACTCGGATGTATGCCGATGTACAGGCAGCCCATACGGATGCGTGCCCTCGGAAACCTCGGAGTGCAACATCCCTTCGCGGGCGGCGCGCCCCGCACCCGAGACACCGCAGAACATGTCGATGATGATGTCATCCTCGGCAATCACACCCGCAGCCAGCAACGGACGCAGCGCATATAGGCCCGTAGCAGCGTTGCAGCCGGTGCCTGCCACCAAACGCGCGTTAGCGATTTCGTTACGGTAGAATTCCGTTAGTCCGTAAACGGCAGTTTTCTGTAAGTCAGGCGCGTAATGCGGATGCCCATACCAATGTTCATACATAGCAACATCTTCCAGCCGGAAATCCGCCGACAGATCCACAACTTTCAACTCCAGTGGCAAATCCTTAACGATTTCTTGCGACATTGCATGCGGTAGCGCACAAAATGCTAGATCGACGGTGGCAAAATCGACGTCTTCGATCCGCGTCAATACAGGCAGGTCCAGATGTCTGAGGTGCGGAAAAACCTGGGCCATCGCCTGCCCCGCCTTACGATCAGCGGTCATCACAACGGTTTCCATAGCGGAATGACCCGCAATCAGACGCACCAATTCAGCGCCCGTATATCCACTGGCACCCAGAATCGCGACTTTTTTGATCTTGCTCATGATATTAACCTTAATGATTTCTAACGGCTTACGCGATTTCGGCTGCGCGATCAATCATGCAGCGTTGAATCTTATAGATTGGCCCAAAAAAATCTGGGCGCTGCGGCTGACTTCCACCGGATTTCCCGAGGTCAAATATGTCACGCCGCCCTGCTCTGCAAATCGTGAGTGTCGTTGCAAATAATCTGCAAGACTGTCGGCGACGATGTTCGGCTGCATCAAAACACGGGTTGTCGCAGGTAAAGCGGCTCGAAACCGAGCCTCAACCAACGGATAGTGCGTACAACCAAGCACCGCGGCTTGCGGGTTTGGCAAAGTTTCCAGCAGGGTCGCAACATGCGCATCAACCAGCGCTTCAGCGGCTAAGGTGTCACCTTCTTCAATCGCGGCGACCAAGCCAACGCAAGGCTCGCCGACAACCTCAACATCTCGCGCGCGGAACTTAAGCTCGCGCTCGAACGCACCGCTCGCGACCGTTGCAGGCGTCGCGAAAAGCGCAACATCGTGCAGGCCGGTGTGCGTGGGCGGAGAGTTATCACCCCAATCCCGCCGCGTCAGTTCCTCGATCATCGGAACGAACACACCCAGCACGCGTTTATCATCTTCTAACCAATTAACTTGTAGATCGTGCAACGCCACCGCCGAGGCAGAGTTACACGCGAGGATCACCAGATCGCACCCCTCGTCGAACAGGCGTGTCACTCCGGAAGTTGTCAAATCATAGATTTCGGCGTCGATTTTCGAGCCGTAAGGCGTATTGGCATTGTCGCCGTAATACACAAACGCCTGATCTGGCAGCTTTTTCATCGCCGCCCGCAAAATGGTCAGCCCGCCAAGTCCGCTATCAAATACTCCAACAGGCATGAGTTTTTCCTAGAAATCAAATCCGTATTCGTCATCGTTGATGTCATTTGACGACAGGTTGTATGTAGAAGTACGCAGAAAATCCATCATCTCAGTTGGATCTTTAACATAGGTTTCCAACGCGTCTCGATCCAATGGTTTACCAATGTGAACACGCACAGGTTTGTTCATGCGACGTTTGAATTCGCTGATCAGCAAAGCTGTGCGAACCGTGCGGTTAACCTTCCCGAACATGTGGAAACGTCGGGAATTATACCCGTCAAAGAAAATGGGCACGACTGTCGCGTCGGATTTCGCGATCATCTTGGCTGAAAATGTCCGCCATTTCGGATCCATAGGGCGCCCGAACCGGCGGCTAGGAGATGAAACAGAGCCCCCCGGGAAAACCCCGATAGCACCGCCGTCAGCAAGATATTTCAAGGCCTCTTTGCGGGTATTCAAGTTCAAGGCCATCGCCTCGCGTGTTTCGTCAAAGCTAATAGGCAGGATTTCATTGTCCAAATCTTTGGCCCGTGCAAAAACACGGTGTGCGAGGATCTTGAAATCCCCGCGTGACCGAGACAATATCTGCCCCAGCATCAACCCGTCAAGCATCCCGAAGGGATGGTTAGACAGTAAAACAACGGGCCCTGTTTTAGGGATATTATCCAGCGAGCCAGACACGATATCCAACTTAAGGCCGCACATATTCGGCACCACATCCCAAAAGGCCTGACCGGCGGACATTGCCTTGTCATATCCACGAACCTGTCGGATCACACGAATACGGCCGGTCGAATTCTCGATCGCGCGGATGACTGCGCGCGCGCGACGCGTCTTCGCCGTCGTGGCGTAGCTTATTTCGCGTGCCGCAGATATATGAACGCCCATGTTAACTCCTGAACAGATAATATGCTCAGATAGGGCAGTATACTAGATAAATCCAGTCCTAAGGCTGCCCCTGTATCAATATATCGCGGCGCGGATTCTTCACTCTGCATGGGGGGCTGGATTAATCCATTGGTAATAACCGCTGCACTTATGGTTTGGTCAGTGCCCTAGCGAATATCTCCCGCCACTATTAACCGCGTCGTCTTCGACCAGTAGACCTAGCCAAGTGCCAACCACCTCAGTAATTCTGGCGGATATCCGGACTTTCATAGTTTGCCCTTCGGCGTCCGCCTCAACAGCCCGAGCCCCGCGATATGCGAACTCATCGGCTTGAATTTCCGTCGGGCCTGCAAGTGCTTCGCCGGGTTTCTGTCTTCTCTTCACTCCTTGAAGGTTGCGATGAAACAGAAACCCTCCCTTATTCAATAACGTAAATCTGTCCCATAGATGCTGACGTCAGACACTGCTAACAAGATGCTATGCATAAAAAAAGGGTTGCGAAAACGCAACCCTTTGTAATAATTGTATATATTGTACGTTCGTACTTAGCGCTTCGAGAACTGGAAGCTACGACGCGCTTTGCGCTTGCCGTATTTCTTACGCTCAACAACACGGCTATCTCGGGTCAGGAAGCCTGCCGCTTTCAGAGCCGCACGGTGGGATGGTTCATAAAGCTGCAACGCTTTCGAGATACCATGCTTAACTGCACCGGCTTGGCCGGAAAGACCGCCGCCTTTAACAGTTGCCATCACGTCGAATTCGCCAGCAACGCCAGCAACGTCGAACGGCTGGCGAAGAACCATTTGCAACACAGGGCGTGCAAAGTATTTGTTCATTTCTCGACCGTTAACGGTAACTTTACCAGAACCAGGCTTGATCCAAACGCGTGCAACCGCGTCTTTACGCTTACCAGTTGCGTAGGAACGACCAAGGTCGTCACGGACAGCTTCGCGCAAAGGTGCGGCTTCTACTTCGGCAACTACTGCGTCTGCAACTACGGCCTCTTTCAGGTCGTCGAGTGTTTTGATGTCGTCACTCATAATTAAGCACTCCGCGTGTTTTTAGGGTTCATGGCTTTAACGTCCAGAACTTCAGGGTTTTGAGCTTCATGCGGGTGTTCAGAACCTGCATAAACGCGAAGGTTGGTCATCTGTGTTTTCGACAGCGGGCCGCCTGGCAGCATACGCTGAATAGATTTGACCATCACACGCTCGGGAAACTTACCCTCGAGGATTTCACCAGCGGTGCGGAACTTGATGCCGCCCGGGTGGCCTGTATGCCAGTAGTAACGCTTGTCGCTACGTTTCTTACCAGTCATCTGCACTTTTTCAGCGTTGATGATGATAACGTTGTCGCCCATATCCATGGATGGCGTGAAAGTTGGCTTATGCTTGCCGCGAAGGCGCATAGCAACGATAGAAGCAAGACGGCCCAGAACAACGCCTTCAGCGTCTATCAGGATCCATTTCTTGTCAATATCGGCCGGTGTGGCTGAGAATGTTTTCATTTTTCGATCCGTTTCGGAATTAGTAATTCGATACGGGGGTTCTAAGCGTTTATTCAGCGCAGTCAACGAACATAATACCATAAAAATCTAGCAATTACAGCATGTTACAAATTAGGTATTATACTACCCCACATTTAGCGCGATTTAGGAATCGAATAAGTCAAATTCGCGTGCGCCACGGGCTCATCCATGCCTTCGGAATACAACATAACATCGCCGACACTTAAAACTTTGCCAAGCTTAAGTACACGGGCCTCTGCAATTAGGTGTCCTAGGGCGGGCTTGCGCATAAAGTCGATCGAACAATTAGTTGTGACAGTCAACGCTTGTGGACCAATCATCGCCAATGTCGCCATGTAAAATGCACAATCCACCGCCGTGAACATCGCCGGTCCCGATACCGTTCCCCCGGGGCGCAGATCATCGTCTCTGATCCTCATACGGATCTTGACGCGGTAAGGAGCTATATCCAGAACATGAAAGGTGCCCATCACCTGCGGAAACACTTCGTCTACAAATGCCTCCATATCTTTAATACTCATCTTTGGTATCATTACGTCTTCCCAAACCTCTTGCTGCATGAAACTGTGACCCCAACCATACGAGGAGAATCCTAGATGTCAGAGATATTACTGCGTTCAGATGCCAATGCCGTTGCAGCACTTACGTTGAACGACCCTAAAAAGCTGAACGCTTTGTCCGAAGACATGTTGGCAAGGCTGCAATCCGAGCTGGATTCGATCGCCAAGGACCGCACTATCCGTGCAGTGATCATCAAGGGTTCCGGCAATGCATTTTGCGCGGGGCATGATCTTAAGCAGATGACTGCAGCCCGACAGGCCGAGGACGGAGGTAAGGCTTACTTTAACGAATTGTTCGCGACTTCCGGTCGCCTGATGATCTCGATCACTGAAATGCCTCAACCTGTGATCGCGCAGGCGCATGGCATCGCTACGGCAGCAGGTTGCCAGTTGCTGGCTTCTTGCGATATGGCTGTCGCCGCCGAGGGGACACTGTTCGGAGTGAACGGCGTCAACATCGGCCTATTTTGCTCAACCCCAATGGTTGCCCTAACCAGAAATATCCCCCGCAAGCAAGCGTTCGAAATGTTAACAACAGGTGAATTCATCGACACGGAAAAAGCGCTCGCTTTCGGTCTGATCAACCGTGCGGTTCCTTCGGACGCACTTAATGCCGCAACGCTGGCGTTAGCGGAGCGCGTCGCGGGGCAACTTGGTGTCGCCGTAAAAATTGGCAAAGAAGCCTTTTATCAGCAGGCCGATATGACATTAGAACAAGCGTATGCCTATACGGGCAGCGTGATGGCCGACAATATGTTGCTCCGCGACACTGAAGCAGGCTTCGCCGCGTTTCTAGAGAAACGCCACCCTGAGTGGGATCAATAACCTACCCGCGCGGTATTTTTTGCTCCACCGGATAGCCCGCCTCGAATCGGGCTTGTAACGCCACCACAAACAACGCCACCGCACCAAGTTGGTGGACGATCGCGATGTGCACAGGGGCGCCGTATAGAACCGTCAATATCCCCAAAACCACCTGCCCAAACATCATTACCATCAACCAGTCAAACCGCCGCTTGATGCCCGACATCGCGCTTGCGCGACTACGCCACCATGCAAAAACGCCTAGCAGGAATGCGGCATATCCTAGTAGTCGGTGGTTAAACTGTACTAACGCAGGATTTTCAAAGAAGTTGGTCCATGTCGGGGAATAATCAAAGCTTTCCGAGGGCAAGAATTCACCTGCCATACTCGGCCACGTCGGAAAGCTACGACCCGCGTCGATACCAGCAACCAATGCGCCCAGTAAAATTTGCAAGAATATCAGAACAACTATCACTGAAGCCAAACGCATCAAGCCACCTTCGCCCCGTCGCCTTGCCTGCAATAAGCGCGCACTCTCGTTGCGAAGCTCGAACACGAACCATGCAATCAGACCCAGAATAAAGAATGCCAGCCCCAGATGCACCGCTAACCGATAGGAAGCCACATCGATCATCCGCCCTTCTAGCCCGCTTGAGACCATCCACCAGCCAACTGCGCCTTGCAATCCGCCAAGTGCGCCGACGCCAACCAAGCGCCCTGTCCACCCTGTTGGAATTTTCCGCCGCACCGCGAACCATGCAAAGCCAGCGAACCAGACTAGTCCGACAAACCGACCAAGGAAACGGTGTGCCCACTCCCACCAGAAAATGCCTTTGAATTCAGACATACTCATGCCGGTGTTTTGCAATTCGTATTCCGGCGTCGTTTTGTATTTGTCGAACTCTACGACCCAGGCTGCCTCGCCCATCGGCGGCTTTGCCCCCGTCACCAGTTTCCATTCCGTAATCGATAGCCCACTATCGGTCAGCCGCGTCATGCCACCGACGACGATCATTGCCACAACGAGCGTGAACAAAACCATCAGCCAAACCGCAATTTCTTTACGCGCAGATTTGCGTACAGGCTTGGGCGTAGGGGTATCAACCTTCTCATTTACGTCTTCGAAAATACTGCGTACCATCTTAATACCTCGTTAATCCTTATAAGTCGTCTTTGGGCCTTTGGTCGCCAACGCCTTGAAAATCCCGTGCAAGGTTCGCACGTCTGCATCCGTAAGTGGTAGCCTTGAAAGCATATTCCAGATATTTTCGACCATGGAAACACGTTTTTGTTCCGGCCAGAAGAACCCTATCTTATCAAGACGGCCCTCAAGCTTCTCGCTTAACTTTTGCACCTCGATCGTTTCCGCAAAGCGCGTGCCAGCCATCGCGGTAACTTCGGCGGGTTGCTCATCCATCTGCCGACGCCATTCATATGCCGTTAACAAAACACACTGCGCCAAATTCAACGAGGCAAAAGCCGGATTTACCGGAATAGAAATCAACGCATTAGCATGCACAATATCCTCGTTCTGCAAACCTGCCCGCTCTGGCCCGAATAACACGCCAACTTTTTGCCCTTGCGAGATCAGCTCGCGTGCATGTGCCATAGCGCGTTCGGGCGTCATCACAGCCTTGGTCAGATCACGGTTCCTTGCCGTCGTGGCAAACACAAAGTTCAGATCGGCCACAGCTTCGGCGGTCGTCTCTGTCACTTTCACAGCGTCCAGCACTCGCCCAGCCCCCGAGGCCATCGCGATCGCCTTTTGGTTTGGCCACCCGTCGCGCGGTTTAACCAAACGCATCCGGTCAACGCCAAAATTCCACATGGCCCGCGCAGCAGCACCAATGTTTTCGCCCATCTGCGGGTTCACCAGAATGAATGCCGGTGTCGGCCCCTGCCATCCCTCATCGGCTCCGTGATCTGTACCAGACATGTATTCTCCTTTTTGCTTGCGCGCGTGATACGACGCCACGATCACTTATGCAAACGGAGATACCTATGGCTTACGACGAAGAAAACGCCCAAATTTTGCGGCCTGCTGGCGCATACCAATGGTATCACCGAAAAGAAGATGTTCGGTGGCCTGTGCCTTATGCAAAACAGTAATATGCTATGTGGAGTTCACAAGGACGGCGGTATGTTCCGTGTTGGCAAAATCAACGAAGAAGCGGCGCTGGCCGTTAACGGTGTTGATCTGCTTAGTTTCACAGGCCGCAAGATGGGTGGGATGGTCGACATTTCGGAAGATACGCATGGGGACGGAAATGCCCTATTATCTTTGCTGCGACTTGCTGATACCTTCGTCGGAAAGATGCCACCCAAGCAACGTATACAACCGTATACCGTACTTCCCTTTCTTGCACAAATGGGTTAAACATCGCCCGACACCGAATCCATTGAAGGAAATTCCATGACCAAGATCAAAGTCGAAAACCCTGTTGTAGAGCTAGACGGCGACGAGATGACCCGCATCATCTGGCACTTCATCAAAGATAAATTAATCCTGCCGCACCTTGATCTCGACATAAAATACTACGATCTTGGCATGAAAAAACGCGATGAGACTGACGACCAGATCACAATCGACGCGGCCAAAGCGATCAAGAAATATGGCGTTGGCATCAAATGTGCAACCATCACACCTGATGAAGCCCGCGTTGAAGAATTCGGCTTGAAAGAAATGTGGCGCTCACCAAACGGCACAATCCGCAACATTCTAGGCGGTGTTGTTTTTCGCGCACCCATCATTTGTAACAACGTGCCGCGCCTTGTGCCGGGTTGGACAAAACCAATAGTCATCGGACGTCACGCTTTTGGCGACCAGTACAAAGCGACTGATTTCCTGTTCCCTGGACCCGGCAAGTTAACTATGAAATTTGTTGGCGAAGACGGCACAGTGATCGAGCGCGAAGTTTACGACGCCCCTTCCGCTGGTGTGGCCATGGGCATGTATAACCGTGACGACTCCATCCGTGATTTCGCCCGTGCGTCCCTGAACTACGGTTTGAAAATGGGCTGGCCTGTGTATTTGTCCACCAAAAACACAATCCTAAAAGCCTATGACGGGCGCTTTAAGGACTTGTTCCAAGAAGTATTTGACGCTGATTTTGCTGACAAGTTTTCCGAAGCAGGCATCACTTATGAGCACCGCTTGATCGACGACATGGTTGCAGCAGCTATGAAATGGTCTGGTGGTTTCGTCTGGGCCTGTAAAAACTATGATGGTGACGTGCAGTCCGATACAGTCGCGCAGGGCTTCGGATCGCTTGGTCTGATGACTTCGATCCTGATGACGCCAGACGGCAAGACCGTCGAGGCCGAGGCAGCCCACGGCACCGTGACCCGCCACTATCGCCAGCACCAGAAAGGCGAGTCGACATCGACCAACTCCATCGCGTCCATCTTTGCGTGGACTGGCGGCCTAAAACATCGCGCCAAACTGGATGGCAATGCCGAGTTGATGAATTTCTGCGAGACACTAGAAAAAGTCATCGTCGATACGGTAGAGTCCGGCGACATGACCAAAGACCTCGCTCTGCTTGTTGGCCCGGATCAGAAATGGCTAACTACGGAAGGTTTCCTTGAAAAAATCGACGAGAACCTGAACAAAGCACTGGCGTAAAACCTAAACACAGCATTAAATGAGGGGCGGCCATCACGGTCGCCTTTTTAATGCGAGGGTCCCATGCCTGTTCATTATACCTACCTGTTGATCGCTGTAGTTTTTGAAACCATTGGCACAGCATCCATGCAAGCATCCGAGCAATTCACACGGCTTTGGCCTACAGTAATTATGGCCGTGACCTACGGAGTATCGTTCTACTTTATGGCATTAACGTTAAAGTTCATGCCCGTTTCGATCGTCTACGCGATCTGGTCCGGCCTTGGTATTGTGCTGATCGCATTTATCGGCTGGCTGGTTTTCAAACAGCCGTTGGACCTCGTAGCCATCATCGGAATGAGCCTGATAATCGCAGGGGTAGTCGTCATCAACCTGTTTTCAAACACCGCGACACATTAAGCGCCCTCTACCATCACGAAATCCCGGTTTGAGTTTTTCAGCGCAATCGGAAGGATCGTTTGATAAACTTCAGATGCATAAAACGCCATGGCGGTCGCGACATCCGGCATCTCGATAACAACATGACGATCCGGCCCGCTGCCCTAAATCTGTCCAAACGTGCCGGCCTTAACCAGAAACTTGCCACCGAAACTTTCGGCGATTGCAACGGCTTGCGAGGCATATTTATTGTAACCCTATAGATCGGTTACTTCCATCCGCGCGATGATATAGGCTGACATTAGACACCCTCTACAAATGTATATTCACGCTCTGCTGCTGGTAGACCGTAAGACAGGGCTTCTTGATACTCAGGTGAGTGGTAAAACGCTTTAGCGATTGCCATATCCTTGAACCGGACAATCACATTACGGGAACGACCCTTGCCTTCCATATGAAAACACTCGCCCCCGCGCGCCAAAAATTTGCCGCCAAATTTAGCCACTGCCGGACCCGCGAGCGCCGCATATTTCGCATATTCCACATCATCCATCACATCAATATGTACCATCGCATAAGCAACCATTTATTAACCCTCCAGTAACTTTTCTACTGCAATAACAGCCTCGTCCGCATTCTTTGTGCTCACACCACCGGCTTGTGCCATGTCAGGGCGACCACCGCCGCCCTTGCCGCCAAGCGCTTCCGCAGCAACGCGCACTACATCAACAGCCGAAATTTCGCCGCACAGATCATCGGTCACGCCTGCCGCCACCGCAGCACGGTCGCCCGTATCGGCAATCAACAAAATAACGCCGGAGCCGATTTTGGTTTTATGTTCGTCAATCAACCCACGTAAATCCTTGCCGGAAACACCTGTAAGCACCTGCGCCAAAAATGGTGTTCCGTTGACGTCTTTAGCTTTCGCCTCGGCGCGACCGCCGCCTGCCATAGCCAGTTTTTTGCGAAGGTTATCCAGCTCATTTTGCATCGCTCTGCGATCTTCAACCAAGGCTTTAACCCGCTCCGGCAACAAGTCGGGAGACGTCTTCAATACGCCCGCCGCCTTATTTAAAGTTTTTTCTTTTTCCTTCAAATACTCAAAAGCGCCGGCACCTGTAAGCGCCTCGATCCGACGAACTCCACTTGCTGAAGCCCCTTCGGAGACGAGCGCAAACATTCCGATGTCGCCCAATTGACGAACGTGCGTACCGCCACAAAGTTCCAGAGAGTAGGTGTTTTTGTCGATACCTTTGCCGCTACCGTCCTCGACGCCCATGGAAACGACACGGACCTCATCGCCGTACTTCTCGCCGAACAGAGCCTGTGCGCCCATATCCCGCGCCTCATCAGGAGTCATTATCCTCGTTTCGACAGCGCTATTTTGGCGAATGAGTGTGTTAACTTCGTTCTCGACGCTAGCGAGCTCCTTGGCCGTAACCGCCTTTTGATGGCTGAAATCAAAGCGTAAACGGTTCGCTGCATTTAGTGATCCGCGCTGCGCCACATGCTTGCCCAGCGTATTACGTAACGCTTCGTTCAACAAATGCGTCGCCGAGTGATTGGACCGGATCGACCCGCGTTTTGAGGGATCAATCTTCAGTTCCAACGCCGCTCCTGTATTTACCGTGCCTTCAATAACCTTGCCCAAATGAACAAAAACACCAGCTTTTTTCTTAACGTCGGAGACCTCGATCTGCAAACCGTCCGCCAGCATCATGCCACTGTCGCCGACCTGACCGCCGGATTCACCGTAGAACGGTGTTTGGTTCATCACGATCTGAACGTTCTCACCGACGCTCGCGCTATCGATCACGACTCCATCATTGACTAAGGCCATAACCTGCCCTTCAGCAACTTCGTCTTCATATCCGATGAATTCCGTGACACCATGCCTATCAGCGACATCGAACCAAACGTTTTCGTCGGCAGCCTCGCCGGAACCAGACCAAGCCGCCCGCGCCTTGGCTTTTTGCTCGGCCATGGCTGAATCAAACCCGTCGGTGTCAACGGTGCGACCCTTTTCACGCAACGCATCCTGTGTCAAATCGAGTGGAAAACCAAATGTATCATACAGTTTGAAGGCCGTATCCCCGGGCAATTCCGCCCCGTCTGCGGTCCCTTCAAGCTCGGCGTCCAAAAGCTTCAAGCCGCGATCCAGCGTCGTTTTGAAGCGCGTCTCTTCAAGTAGCAACGTCTCTTCGATCATGCTTTGCGCACGGCTAAGTTCGGGGAAAGCCTGCCCCATCTGTGCTACCAATGCTGGAACCAACGAATGCATCACTGGATCGTTCGCACCCAACAAATGTGCGTGACGCATCGCGCGACGCATAATCCGGCGCAAAACATATCCACGGCCCTCGTTAGACGGCAAAACTCCATCAGCTATCAAGAAGGATGTTGAGCGCAAATGGTCTGCAATCACGCGGTGATGGACATTTTGATCTCCAAAAGGGTCAACTCCTGTCGCATGTGCCGACGCATTGATCAAATCCTGCATCACGTCAGTTTCGTAGATATCATGCGACCCTTGAAGTAATGAACCGATGCGCTCTAGCCCCATACCCGTATCAATCGACGGTTTAGGAAGATCAAGCCGATCGCCGCTTTCCTGCTGGTCATATTGCATGAAAACGAGGTTCCAGACTTCGATAAACCGATCGCCATCCTCTTCTGCAGAACCCGGAGGACCGCCCCAGATATTCTCTCCGTGATCGTAAAAAATCTCGGTGCAAGGACCACATGGGCCAGTTGCGCCCATGGACCAAAAGTTGTCATCCGTCGGAATTCGAATAATTTTATCGTCGCTCAAACCTGCATACTTCTTCCAGATCGCCGCGGCTTCGTCGTCCGTATGATAGACGGTTACCAACAGTTTATCTTTGTTCACTCCGTATTCTTTCGTTAACAAATCCCATGCATAGGCAATCGCTTCTTCTTTGAAGTAATCGCCAAAGCTGAAATTTCCGAGCATTTCGAAAAACGTATGGTGCCGTGCGGTATAGCCCACATTGTCCAGATCGTTGTGTTTACCACCAGCGCGCACGCACTTCTGGCTGGTCACAGCCCGTGTATAGTCACGACTTTCAAGCCCAGTGAAAACGTTCTTGAATTGCACCATGCCTGCGTTGGTAAACATCAACGTCGGATCATTACGTGGAACCAACGGCGAGCTTTCTATCACCGCATGACCGTTCGCCTCAAAGCCACCTAAAAAAGTGCTGCGGATATCGTTCAAACTGGCCATGTCTGCGTCCCTTTATTTTAAGTTAAAAATGGGTGTATCGCGGGCGCGGTCGACTGTCCACAGGGTGCACACAAAAACGGGCCGCT
>JAPYON010000143.1 GCA_029938175.1 Paracoccaceae bacterium
TTCCAGAGCCTCGTGGAACACCTCAACAGGCGCACGCTTCAGCTTGCCCTCAACACGCTCGAGCGCACCGTAAACGATACGCTCTGCAACGGACTTTTTGCCGTCGAGCATCAGGTTGTTCATAAATTTCGTCAGAATGCGGTCACCATACTTGGCGTCCGGCAGAACTTGACGTTTCTCGGCGGCATGACGTCGGGACATACTGCTCTCTCCTTATTTAGGACGCTTAGCGCCGTATTTCGAACGACGCTGACGACGATCTTTAACGCCTTGGGTATCCAGCACACCGCGCAGAACGTGGTAACGGACACCGGGCAAATCTTTTACACGGCCGCCGCGGATAAGCACAACGGAGTGCTCTTGGAGGTTGTGTTTTTCACCAGGGATGTAGCAAATTACTTCGAAACCGTTGGTTAGGCGCACTTTGGCAACCTTACGCATAGCCGAGTTAGGCTTTTTCGGTGTCGTTGTATAAACGCGGGTACATACACCACGTTTCTGCGGGCAAGCCTGCAGATGCTGAGATTTCTGTCGCTTTACGCGCGGCTGGCGCGGTTTGCGGATAAGCTGTTGTATCGTTGGCATTCGGCATAGACCCCGTGCAACCAGTTTCAACTGCGCCAAGCACCGAATGTGCAAAACGCCAATAATGCCGCCCACGGAGCCTTACGGACCCAGAGCAGCGAAATTCCAGAGGATCGAGGTTTGAACCTAGATCATGACCGCCAGATTGTGGCTTGCATCAGGATTTGGCAGATGCCTGTCCCGAGTGGCGGATAAATAGAAGGAGTCGGGGGGGAAGTCAACACCCTTTCAACAGTGTCTCTCGCAGATGGGAGTTATTGATCTTTGCCCTTTATTTATTGAATGATTGTGCTTTTTGCCAGTCTGAAAAATCGTCTGAAGAGGAAAATTCGTTCGTGCCAACGCAGAATTGTCGGCTTTGCAAAAATTAGTTAACCATAAACCACTGTGCACAACTTTTACATCTGGCCATATGTCAAAAAAAAGGCCCCGCTGTTTCCAGCGGAGCTTTTTCTATTCTAGTTCTTCAAGCTTAGTTGAATAGTCCCGAAGCATCATCCGAAGGCTTTTCTCCATCGGACTTGTCTTCTAGCGCTGCAACTGCAACCGCTTCGGCCTGACGCTGTGCAATGATCTTGGCGTCGCGCAATGTTGCGACACGTTTGATGTCATGCGTAGCAGAACCCGTACCAGCCGGAATCAGGCGCCCAACAATCACGTTCTCTTTCAGGCCGATAAGCTTGTCACGCTTACCTTGCGTGGAAGCCTCGGTCAGAACCCGTGTGGTTTCCTGGAAGGAAGCAGCCGAGATGAACGAACGTGTCTGCAAGCTCGCCTTAGTGATACCAAGCAAGATCGGCGCACCGGTTGCTGGCTCGCGACCCGCAGCGATGGCTTCTTCATTGGCTTCTTTAAACTCGGCAAAATCAACATGTTCGCCTTTCAGCAAGGTCGTGCCGCCGGTTCTTGCGATTTCCCATTTCTGGAGCATCTGGCGAACAATAACCTCGATGTGCTTGTCGTTGATTTTCACACCTTGCAAACGATAAACAGCCTGAACTTCGTCTATCATATAGTCGGCCAGAGCCTCGACACCCATAACATGCAGGATGTCATGCGGCGCAGGATTGCCGTCCATCAGGTATTCACCCTTCTGGATGAAATCACCTTCCTGAACAGGAATGTGCTTACCTTTTGGCACCATATAATCGACTGGTTCCATCGTATCATCCACAGGCACGATCGTAACGCGACGTTTGCTTTTGTAGTCCTTGCCAAAGGCAACGTGGCCATCGATTTCAGCGATGATCGCGTGGTCTTTCGGACGACGGGCTTCGAACAATTCTGCAACACGCGGTAGACCACCGGTGATGTCCTTTGTTTTTGCGCCCTCGCGCGGGATACGCGCGATAACGTCACCGGCTTTGATCTCTTGACCGTCTTCAACGGACAAAATCGCATCAACCGACATGGTATGAACTTCGGGGTGGCCATTTTCCAAGCGAACAGGTTCGCCGGTTTCAGGGTCCATCACGATGATCTCAGGCTTTAGATCGTTACCTTTAGGGGCCGTACGCCAATCCATAACAATACGCTGGGTCATACCCGTCGCATCATCGGTTTCTTCACGGACCGATATACCTGGCGTCAGGTCGACGAACTTCGCCACACCGGCTTGCTCCGCGAGGATTGGCAGGGCGTATGGATCCCATTCAAACAGTTTGTCGCCACGCTTAACTTTCTTACCCTTCTTGACCAGCACGATCGTACCGTATGTCAATTTGTAAGACGCACGCTCTACACCGTTTGAATCGACGACCCCCATCTCCATATTACGACCCATCACGACTTGCTCTTTATCAGCATTCACGATCAGGTTCGCGTTGCGCAGCTCGACTTTACCCTCGTTGTTGGCTTCCTGGAACGACTGCTGTCCACCCTGCGCAATACCACCAATGTGGAACGTACGCATGGTTAGCTGTGTGCCCGGTTCGCCGATCGACTGCGCGGCAATAATACCGACAGCCTCACCTGTATTAACGCGGGTTCCGCGCGCCAAGTCACGTCCATAACAAGCTGCACAGATGCCGTCTTCGGCTTCGCATGTCAGTGGGCTGCGGATCAGCATCGACGGAACGCCGGCTTTTTCGACAGCTTCTGCTGCACGCTCGTCCATCAACTCATCACGACGAACAAGGGTTTCACCTGTTGTCGGATCCAGAACATCTTCGGCAGAAGTACGACCCAGAATGCGTTCGGACATTGACGAGATAATTTCGCCATCGCTAACCGCAGCCTGCGCTGTGATTGAACGATCAGTGCCGCAATCGTCGACTTTGACGATGCAATCCTGCGCAACATCCACCAGACGACGCGTCAGGTAACCGGAGTTCGCTGTTTTCAACGCCGTATCCGCAAGGCCCTTACGCGCCCCGTGGGTGGAGTTGAAGTACTCAAGAACCGTCAAGCCTTCTTTAAAGTTCGATATAATCGGTGTTTCGATGATCTCGCCGGAAGGCTTGGCCATCAGACCACGCATACCACCCAACTGCTTCATCTGCGCAGGGGAGCCACGCGCACCGGAATGCGACATCATGTAGACCGAGTTCGGTTCCTTC
>JAPYON010000144.1 GCA_029938175.1 Paracoccaceae bacterium
GCGTTAATATTTCGTAAAAAATGAACAGTGTGAACATGTTGGAGGCAAACGCGATGCCCATCACGGCGGATATGGCTAGAGAGAAGCTGGCGAAGAAACGGGGATGGTTATCCTCGTTATTGCTGCGCATGTATCCGACGCCATAAAGATGCGTTATGATCCACAAGCCGGATGCCACGATCGCGAACAAAAGACCAAGGGGTTCAACGTTGAACGCAAAGTCGAGTCCAGGGAAGACTTCGAACAAAACCAGCGGTTCGGTAGTGCCGTTGCCGACGTTTGACAAGATGCTCAGGACCGTCAGAAATGTTGCAACTGCGGCCGCAAGTGTAAGCCCGTCTCGCAGGTCAGGGCGGTCGCGGAACACGAGATTCGTCACCATCGCCCCTGCGGGGATCAGCATTGTCAATAATATGGCTGTGTTGGTTTCCACGCGCGCCCCCTAAAGCATGCCAGCCGAGCCAGCCAGCAACCCTTGGGCTGCTGTGCGGGCGGCGTTAATTGTAACATCGGTTGCAAAGCCGAAATAGATGCAAGCCAGTGCCAGTATCCACATGGGGATTAGCATCGACAATGGGGCCTCTTTATAGTCGGTTCCTGCGAGGGGGGCTTTGAGGTAAAGCGTCTCGATCACGCGCCAGACGTAGATAACCGCCAGCAGGGATGACAGGACGATCAACACCGATACGGGCCACCAGCCTTTTTCGATGGTTGCCTCTATAAGTACCCATTTGCTGATGAAGCCAGCCGTTCCGGGCACGCCGATCAAGCTAAGGCCGCCGATCACTATGGCGGCGCTGGTCCATGGCATGGTTTCACCCATCCCCTGAATGCGGTTGTAGAATGATCCACCTGCGCGCAGCACTAGTATGCCGACACCCATGAACAGGGTGGCTTTAGTAATGCCGTGGTTAAACAAATGAGCTACCGTTGCTGTTAGACCGTTTTCGGATAGCAGACTGATGCCCAGCAGCATATAACCGATTTGCGCGATACTGGAATATGCCAGCATACGTTTGAAGTCGGTCTGGAAAATCGCGATGAACGATGCGGCAAACATGGCCAGTATTGCGAACGGCAGGATGATGAATTCAAGTGTGTTAACCTGAAACAGAAAGTTCGGCTGGAAGATTGAAAGGGTGAACCTTAACAATACATAAATCGCCACTTTGGTGGCTGTCGCTGCAAGGAACGTCGTCACCGCCGAGGGTGCATAAGTATAGGCGTTTGGTAGCCACAGGTGCAGCGGATAGATCGCGACTTTCAGACCCATGCCCACAACGATAAAGGCAAATGCCGCGCGTATTGTGCGGTTAGAGCCTTGATCGGCGATGCGTTCTGCCAAATCTGCCATGTTCAGGGTTCCGGTGGCCATATATAGCATGCCAAGGCCGATCACGAAGAACGTCGCGCCGATTGTGCCCATTATCAAGTAGTCGTAAGACGCTGTTAAAGCGCGCTTATCTCGATAGGATCCCATCGAAATAAGAACGTATGTAGACAGTGATGAAATTTCGAGAAACACAAATACGTTGAACGCATCACCCGTAATTGCAACCCCCAGCAAGCCCGTTAGGCAGAGCATGAAAGCCGCGTAGAACAAGGTGTGGTGGCGTGCCGGGATCTCAGAGCGAACACTTTCGCGGGCATAGGGCAGAACAACGGTCGAAATGCCAGTTACCAGCAGCAGTACGAAGGCGTTGGCTGCATCTACGCGGTATTCAATGCCAAGCGGGGGTGCCCATCCGCCGATATTATACGAAATAACGCTTCCGTCGATAACCTGCATCAACAACAGGATCGCGATCGCAAATGAGATGACACTGGCAACGAAAGCCAACGTCCACGTTAGGCGACGGCTGCCGATCAACACGATCAGAGGGGCGGTGACCAGTGGCACGACTACCTGCAATACGGGCAGGTGGTCTGTCAGCGTCATTGCTGTTTGGGTTGCCTCGACGCTCATTATGCCCGTCCGCCCATTGGTTCACCGTGAATGGCGTTTTCACTATGCGCAATGGCGCGTTCGATTTGTAACAGGTCTTCTTCCTCGATGGTGTTGAACTCTTCTTGAATGCGCACAATCAGGGCCAATCCTAACGAAGTGGTGGCGATGCCAACAACAATGGCGGTAAGGATCAGAACATGGGGCAGGGGGTTGGTGTAGATCACATCTGGGTCGATTTCCATATCAAGCGGAAAGATGGGCGCGGTGCCACCTATAACTTTACCCATAGAGATATAGAGCATGAAAACGGATGTCTGGAATATATTCAGCCCGACGATCTTTTTCACAAGGTTGCCTTTGGCCACCACGATATAAAGACCAGTCATCATCAATACCGAAAATAACCAATAATTCAGGTGGCCGAGGGTGTATTCCTGTGTCAATTCGAAGCCCATATCACCACTCCTCGTCGCTAAGGCGGGGTGGGCGGCCTGCGAAGGCATAGTAAATTGCCACCATAACCGCAGTCACCGTGATGCCGACACCCAGCTCTACAGCAAAGATACCGTAGTGTTGACCGTGCGAAGGATGTTCGGGGGTGAACGCGCCGTAATCCAGAAAGCTGTTACCCAGAAACATGCTAACGACGCCCGTTCCGGCATAGAGAAGCACGCCCAAAGCAATCAGTTTATGCACCAGCCATGGCGGGAAAACGTGTTGTACGTCTTGAAGGCTGAAAACTAATCCATACAGGATAAAAGCTACGGCCATGATGACACCGGCCTGAAAGCCTCCACCAGGTGAAAAATCACCGTGGAACTGGACGTAGAATGCAAACAGCATGATCGCGCCGACCAGCATTTTTGTTATGACACGTAATATCAGGTGGTGTCGCATCAGATTTCTTCGCTTTCTTCAGCGTCGTCGTCCATATCACCGTCGTCGCGACGGCGACGGCGCAATCCGCTGAGAAGCAGTAGAACGCCGATACCGGCAGTGAACACCACGGCGGTTTCGCCCAGAGTATCATAGCCACGATAGCTTGCCAGAATGGCGGTCACTACGTTGGGAATATCGATTTCGTACGGGCTACGTTCAAGGTATTCCGGTGAAACATGCGTTTGTGCGGGCGCATCTGCCGAACCGAAATTCGG
>JAPYON010000145.1 GCA_029938175.1 Paracoccaceae bacterium
CATATATGTTGCCGGAATTGGTTAGAGTTGGGTGGGTCACAGGACAGCAGGCTGCGCGTATCGAGGCGGCCTTGATGCTTTATACGAGCATTCAACAGGTTGCCAGACTGGCAGTCGATGGCCCGATAAATCCTGAAAGTGCTGGGAACGGATTGCTCGATTTGCTTGTACAAGTTGCTAAAGTTGATGATATTGCCGCGTTAGAGGTCTTGTTGCTAAATACGGCTGACTCGATGGCTAATATTATTAGTGAAACATTAACCGTTTAGAGATTGGTTAACGAAATGCCTAAATTTGGAAGTTGGCTGGATATTCCATCGCCGCAGGTGGCAGAAATTATGGCCCAAAGCGGCTTTGATTTTATCGTGGTTGATCTTGAACATGGCCCTGCCAGTATCGAGACAGCGCAAATGCAGCTTATGGCGATTGGTGCGCGCTGTTTGTCTGTTGTGCGGGTTCCCGAAGGGACCGAGGCATGGATTAAGCGGGTTCTGGACGCGGGCGCTGATGGCGTTATGATCCCAAAGATAGAAAGCGCCAAGCAGGCGGCGGAAATGGTCGATTGCGCGTTTTATGCGCCTAAAGGACGCCGCGGTGATGCACGTGGAGTGGTGCGGGCCAGCGGCTGGGGGCGGGGCGCGGACGCCGATAATAAAACGTGGAATAGCAACGGGTTTCTCGCGGTGCAGATTGAGTCTGTCGAGGGGCTTTCCAACATCGAACAAATTGCCGCTACCAAAGGTGTCTCGCAGCTTTTCTTTGGTCCGTCTGATTATTTCGCGGATGCGGGACTGTCGATTGACAGCGATGAAACGTTGGCGGCAGCGGGCAAAGTGGCCAAGGTCGCGGCGGCCCACGGGTTGGCTAGTGGGTCAGTGGTTTTCCCAAATGGAACGCCGCAGAGCTTGGCTAAACTGGGCTTTACACATATCTCGGTTGCGGGCGATGTTACTACGCTGACGCATGGTTTGAAGGAGTCGCTGGAAAATGCAAAAAGGTGAATTATCCTGCGACCCCCGTGGCCTGATATACGAGGCTTACCGCATCGAAAATATCCACGAAATGTCCTGCCGCCCCATCTTTCTGGACTGGGCTTTAGGCGTGCCCGACGGCGAGAATTCGATCGAGCATATCAAAACTATGTTGGCCCATTATGAACCTGACTGGCCGGACCACCCCATGACAGAGCTGTTGCGTTCCGGCCTTGATGAAATATCGGCAACCAAGCGGCGCAGGCGGCGTTAATCAGGCTTGCAGCGCATGCAGGACTCTGATCCAGCTACGCGTGCCTTTTTCGAAACTGCGCAGATCGTATTTCTCGTTTGGCGAATGGATCAGGTCGTTTGCCTGACCGAACCCGATCAACACGGAATCCATCCCCAAAATTTGCTGAAAATGCCCGACGATGGGGATCGAACCGCCCATTCCGATGAACATCGCCTCGTTTGGCCATTCCTCGCCAAGCGCCTTTTGTGCCAGCGCGAATTCGCGAGCATCGACCGGTAGGTCAGTGGCGTTTGCACGGTCCTCGGAATGGAATTCTACGGTACAATCAGGCGGTAAGTTATCGCGGATGAATTTGCGAAACGCGGGGCTGATGGCTTCGGGGTCTTGCTGGCCAACGAGTCGAAAACTGACCTTGGCGTGGGCCATCGCGGGTAATACGGTTTTGAATCCGTCACCCGTATAACCGCCATTAATCCCATTGATATCGCAGGTCGGGCGCGACCACATTTGCTCTAGCGCCGGATAGAACTTTTCGCCCGCTGGCGTGGTCAGTCCGACATCGCCGAGGAATTTGTCCGTATTGAACTCCAAAGCATCCCATTTGGCTTTGACGGAGTTGGTTAATTGCGGAACGCCCTCATAGAAACCGGGAATAGTTACGCGGCCCTCGTCGTCATGCAAACTGCCCAAAATTTTGGTCAGCACACGAATCGGGTTGATCGCTGGTCCACCGTACAGCCCTGAGTGCAGGTCCATATTCGCCGCATGGATGGTGAAACCTTCGGCTGCCAGTCCACGTAGCATAGTGGTGATCGCGGGGGTGTCGGCATCCCATAGCCCGTATCACAAACTAGCGCAAAATCGGCCTTCAGTTCCTCGGCGTGCTCGGTCAGGAACGGAACGAGAGACGGGGATGCGCTTTCCTCTTCGCCCTCGAACAATATCGAAATATTTCCCGGAAGTTCACCAGTAACAGACTTCCATGCCCGGCAAGCCTCCACGAAGGTCATCAACTGGCCTTTGTAGTCCGACGCACCGCGTGCGCGGATAATCTTACCAATAGGTGTGTCCTCGATGGCTGGATCGGACGGAGGGCGATCCCATAGGTCCAGCGGATCAACCGGTTGAACGTCGTAGTGTCCATAGAACAGCATATGCCGCCCTTCGCCGCCTGAATGCGCTACGACCATCGGATGGCCAGAAGTGTCGTGACGCGAGGCGATGAAACCGATGTCGTTCAACTGCGCGACCAGCCAATCGGCGGCATCAATACAGGCATCTGCATAAGCAGGGTCCGTTGATATGCTTTCGATGCGCAACACTCAAACAGGCGATCAAGCGCGGCGGGCTGGTTGTCGTTGGCTTGGACAGGATTGCGTCGAGGTTGGGTATGGGCCTCTCCGATAAAAAGGACGCCGTAGTGGGCGCCCGATGTTGTGTGTTGGTTTGAACTATTTAAGTGGATCGCTTCGACTTACACTAGGCAAAATCAGGATTTCACAGGATTGATGCTGGTTTAATGTTGCGGCCGAACCTTTCAGCGAGAATCGCGTTATTTCTTGCCCTTTGTCATTGCGCAAACACAAGATATTATCTGCGCGCACTTCATTGATGAAACGCGTTAATGGATCGCTGGGTGGCGTGACAATCAATTGCAGTACGTCATTCCATTTTTCGCCGGAAATATCCCATGGTCTACACCCGCCAATGGCAACAACAAATTCCTGTTCGACGGTCTCACCGTCGAACTGACAGTCTTCGTGCGTGAAGCAGATTATATAGTCGCCGTCATCCCACGCAAACAGACTGAACACAAAATCGCCCGCGTTTACGGTTCTACTCTCGCAGCTTTAGGCAACACTTTCATAG
>JAPYON010000031.1 GCA_029938175.1 Paracoccaceae bacterium
ACCTGAATGCGGTTGGCAACTGGGCGGAACGTAACAACATCGCTTATGCATCCTATCAGGAACTCGCAGGGCATCCCGACGTTTACGCGACTATCAAGTCTCACGTTGAAGAGGTGAACATATCCGTCGCCGAAGATTCTATGTTGTCAGGCTGCCAGATCCACCGCTTCATTGTGTTGCACAAAGAACTCGACGCGGATGACGGCGAGATGACCCGCACCCGCAAAGTTCGCCGTGTGATTGTCGAGGACAAATACGCCGATCTGATCGAGGGACTGTATAGTGGTGCCGCCGAAGTTTCGACCGAAACTGAGGTGACGTACGAGGATGGCCGCAAAGGCTCCATCAAGGCGACAGTTAAGATTGAAGACGCAAAAACAGTAGCACGAAAGGCACAAGCAGCATGAATGCTACAGCAGAAAGCTACGTAACCGAAGATGGGCGCACAATCGGCGCTCCGGTTCTGGAAATGAAAAACATCACCTTGAAGTTTGGTGGTGTAACGGCGATCTCGGACATCTCGTTTGACATTCGCGAGGGTGAAATTCGGGCGATTATTGGCCCGAACGGCGCCGGAAAGTCCTCGATGCTGAACGTCATTAACGGATTTTATCACCCGCAGGAAGGCGAAATCTGGTTCCATGGCGAGAAACGCGCGCCGATGAAACCGTATCAGATTGCCCAACAAGGTATCGCGCGGACCTTTCAGAACATTGCCTTGTTCAAAGGGATGAGCACGCTAGACAACATCATGACCGGGCGATTCACCCATATGAAGACCAACATGTTCTGGCAGGCGGTCTGGAAAGGCCCAGCCGAGCGTGAAGAAAACGAAAACCGCGACATCGTTGAGCACGTGATCGACTTTCTTGAAATTCAGGCGATCCGCAAAACACCGGTTGGCCGCCTACCCTACGGCTTGCAAAAACGCGTAGAGTTGGGACGTGCCTTGGCCGCGCAACCGAAGTTGCTGCTGCTGGATGAACCCATGGCCGGCATGAACGTCGAGGAAAAAGAGGACATGTCCCGCTTTATTCTGGATGTGAACGACGAATTCGGCACCACCATCGCCCTGATCGAGCACGATATGGGCGTAGTCATGGATATTTCGGACCGCGTGGTGGTTATGGATTACGGTAAGAAAATTGGCGATGGAACGCCTGATGAAGTGCGCAACAATCAAGATGTGATCGACGCCTATCTTGGCGTGGCGCATGACTAGGGAGCATCAATAATGTCAGCTAATTTTTTCTATACGATCGAAGTGATCGCGAACGGTCTGATGACCGGCGTGATGTACTCGCTGGTGGCGCTCGGCTTTGTACTTATCTTCAAGGCTTCGGGCGTGTTCAACTACGCGCAAGGGGTTATGGCCTTGTTTGCGGCAATGACACTGGTTGGGTTGCAGAACGGTCAGATACCGTTCGCGCATCTTATCAACACTATATTTGGCACGCATCTGGACAAGTTCGGATGGGAAGTTCCAACTTTCCTTGCGATCATTCTGGCACTGGGCGTGATGATTGGGTTTGCGTTCCTCGTAGAGCGCTACATTCTGAAACATCTGGTTAACCAAGACCCCATTATCCTGTTTATGGCAACCATCGGTTTGGCATATTTTATGGAGGGTTTCGGCGACTTGATGTGGGGCTCCGATATCAAAAAACTGGACGTCGGCTTGCCGCAAGGCGGAAACGTCTGGCTTGAAAATGCCACTGAGGGCTGGGCTAACGGATTCTACGGTTTCTATATAGATAACCTCGATATGTGGGCCACTGTGATTGCGGTCGCACTGGTCGCAAGTCTGATCGCCTTTAGCAACTACACCAAGACCGGGCGTGCCCTGCGCGCGGTAGCTGACGATAATCAGGCAGCACTTTCGGTAGGCATCAGCCTGCGCAAAATCTGGGTGATCGTCTGGTCGCTGGCCGGTTTTGTGGCGTTGGTGGCAGGTATTATGTGGGGCGCAAAATCTGGTGTGCAATTCTCGCTGTCTTTAATCGCGCTAAAAGCGTTGCCAGTACTGATGTTGGGTGGGTTTACGTCCATCCCCGGCGCGATTGTTGGCGGGATGATCATCGGTGTCGGCGAGAAACTGTTCGAATTCGCTATTGGACCATACATTGGCGGCGCGACTGAAAACTGGTTTGCCTATGTGTTGGCATTGATATTCCTCGTGTTCCGGCCTCAGGGCTTGTTCGGCGAAAAGATCATCGAGAGGGTCTAAGATATGTTTTACCGTGAATCAGGTGATTTCAAAACGTCCTATGCCAAGGACACGCAAACCTTTCCGATCAAGCTGGACCGGATCGGATACTATGTAATCCTCGCCATCGCGTTCATCACCATTCCTGTGATGCTGATCACGGATGTGGGCGGCGGTGCAAATTATTGGACTAACGCAATCTTGCTGCCGTTCCTGATCTGGGCGATTGCCGCGATTGGCCTGAACATCCTTGTCGGATACTGCGGGCAACTTAGCCTTGGCAGCGGTGGCTTCATGGCTGTGGGGGCATACGCCGCCTACAAACTGATGACATCGTTCCCTGATCTAAGCATTTTCTTTATTGTTATCATTTCAGGCGCCATTACAGCGGGCGTCGGCATCTTGTTTGGGCTTCCCAGCCTTCGCATCAAAGGTTTCTATCTGGCTGTGGCAACATTGGCCGCGCAGTTCTTCCTTGTCTGGCTATTCAACAAAGTGCCGTGGTTCTACAACAATTCAGCCTCTGGCCAGATCAGCGCCCCCACACGTTCTATTTTTGGCTTCGAAATTACGGGCGCGACGGCGACTCCTGAAGCTAAATATCTGTTCTGTCTGGTTTTGCTAATCGGCGTCGCTTGGCTTGCGCGGAATCTTACACGTGGACGTATCGGGCGCAGCTGGATGGCGATCCGTGATATGGACATCGCTGCCGAAATCATCGGCGTGGCCCCGCTAAGAACCAAACTGTCAGCCTTCGGCGTCAGCTCGTTCTTCATCGGTATCGCGGGGGCATTGTTCTTCGCAGTCTATCTTGGAGCGGTCGAAGTGGGTGAAGCCTTCAATATTAACAAATCGTTTCTGCTGCTGTTTATGGTAATCATTGGCGGTCTGGGGTCCATCTTTGGCAGCATCATTGGCGCTGCATTCATGGTTCTGATGCCGGTATTGCTTAAAAACATAATGGTGAACCAGCTAAACTGGCCCACAGACATTGCCGTTCATTTTGAATTTGCAATCGTTGGCGCATTGATCATTATATTCCTCATTCTGGAACCACACGGGCTGGCTCAGCTCTGGCGGTTGTTGAAAGAGAAATTGCGACTTTGGCCTTTCCCGCATTAGGAGCGGCCAAATAATAAGCCACCGAAGAATTCGGGGCATCACCTGTCGAATCTAAAGGGAGGACGACATGAAACTTACTAAACTGGCAACCTTTGCCGTTACCGCGGTTATGGCCGCAAGCCCTGTGCTGGCGGACCTAGTGTTCCCATCACTAAGCTACAGAACCGGCCCATACGCCGCAAACGGCACACCCGTTGCGGATGGTTTCGCCGATTACTACACAATGCTCAACGAGCGTGACGGCGGCATCGGCGGCGTGATGACAAAAGTCATCGAATGCGAAACCGGATACTCCACAGAAAAAGGCGTCGAGTGCTACGAGTCGACTAAAGGCGAAGGCTCGCTTGTATATATGCCGCTTTCAACCGGCATCACATATCAGCTAATCCCGAAAGTGACCGCTGACAACATTCCAATGCTGACAACCGGTTATGGCCGTACATCTGCAGCGAACGGCGATGTGTTCAGTCACGTATTCAACTTCCCGGCCAACTACTGGAACGGCGCTTCGGCTGCTGTGAACCATTTCCTTGAAATGGCTGATGGGGATCTGTCCGGTAAGTCTATCGCGTTAGTTTACCACAACTCCGCTTACGGCAAAGAGCCTATCCGCACGCTGGAAGAACTTGCCAGCAAGCTTGGCTTTGATTTGACATTGTTGCCTGTTGACCACCCCGGTCAGGAGCAGAAATCGCAATGGCTACAAATCCGTCGTGAACGTCCAGACTTCGTTCTAATGTACGGCTGGGGCGTAATGAATCAGGTTGCAATTCAAGAAGCTGCGAACATCCGCTTCCCAATGGAAAACTTCATGGGTATCTGGTGGTCCGGTTCCGAGAATGACGTGATGGCTGCGGGCGATGCGTCCAACGGTTATAAAGCGTTGACGTTCCACAATGTTGGTACAGGCTTCCCGGTATTTGACGACATCGCATCCTATGTTGTTGATGCGGGCAAAGCTGCCGGTACTGGCGAGCATGTGGGTACGGTTCTTTATAACCGCGGTATGTACGGCGCTATGCTGGCTGCCGAGGCTGTTAAAGTGGCTCAACGCATCCACGGTGTTGCAGACATTACACCTGCCATGATGCGTGACGGTCTGGAAGCACTGGAAATCACTGATGAAAACATGGCCGCAATTGGCTTTGGGGGCTTTGGTCCTAACTTCAAGGTTTCGTGTGAAAACCACGGTGGCCCTGGTCTGAGTGCTGTGATCCAGTGGGATTCTGCTTCGCAGAGCTGGAACGTGATCTCTGACTTCGCTGAATCCGACATGTCGGTAATCCAGCCACTGATCGACGCTGACTCGGCTGCTTACGCTGCTGAGAACAACATTGCTTCGCAGTGTAACTAAACCAATCCTCTCCGGCCCTTCACTGGGCCGGAGAACTCTATTTGTTTTGACATTTTCAAACTGCAGGACGTGACAATGCTGGATGGCACCAAGACCGAAACCCTACTTGAGGTCAACAATATCGAGGTGATTTATAATCACGTGATCCTCGTGCTGAAGGGTGTATCCCTTAGCGTTCCCAAGGGCGGAATTACTGCGCTTCTTGGTGGCAACGGCGCTGGCAAAAGCACCACGTTGAAAGCTATTTCCAACCTGCTGCGATCGGAACGTGGTGACGTGACCAAAGGTACTATTGAATACCGCGGCGAGTCGATCACAGACCTCAATCCAGCGCTTTTGGTGATGCGCGGTGTTATTCAAGTAATGGAAGGTCGGCATTGTTTTGAGCACCTGACCGTTGAAGACAACCTGATGACAGGCGCCTATACGCGGCGCGATGGCAAAGGGGCCGTGGCTGCGGACCTCGAAATGGTCTACAATTATTTCCCGCGTCTGCGCAATCGGCGTAAATCTCAGGCCGGTTATACCTCGGGTGGTGAGCAACAGATGATTGCGATTGGTCGCGCGCTGATGTCCAAACCCGAAACGGTGTTGCTGGACGAGCCGTCCATGGGCCTTGCGCCGCAGCTGGTCGAAGAGATTTTCGAAATCGTGAAAGGTCTAAACGAGAAAGAAGGCGTATCCTTCTTGCTGGCCGAGCAAAACACCAACGTCGCTTTGCGCTATGCGCACCATGGCTACGTTCTGGAATCTGGCCGCGTTGTTATGGAAGGTCCTGCCGCCGAACTGCGCGAAAACCCCGACATCAAAGAATTCTATCTGGGCATGTCCGAAGAAGGCCGCAAATCGTTCCGCGATGTGCGCTCTTATCGTCGCCGGAAGCGTTGGCTCAGCTAAATGACGGGCGGCGACAAAACCGCTTGTCGAACACCAGCGATTGGGCGTGACGGAGTGACCAACATCCCGACATGGAAATTCGACTGCATCCGCCGCGCTATTCTTGATGAACTTAACTATGCCGATTGCCGCTGGTCAGACCTGACCGACCACAGCCGCGCCCGTCTAACCGCTGATGAACTGTCTGATATGGGCAAACTCGGCTGGAACGTTGTGACTGTAAAACTGGAGCTAGAGGTATGTGGAGAAATCCGCCGGACCTCGGACAAAAGCCCGCAAATTCTGACCTTAGGCTGAAGGACTTACAATGTCTGATTTTTACGACAATCTTGAAACCCGCTCGGCGGACGCACGCGCCACTGCACTAGCCTCCGACCTGCCACGCCAGATCGCCAACGCACTGACAGCAGATGGCATGGCCGCACACCTCGGCAAGGTTGACGCAACATCCATCACGGATTTTTCGGCATTGGCCACCCTGCCCGTCCTTCGCAAATCCGACCTTGGCGCGGCCCAGAAAACCAACGCGCCATTTGGTGGATTTACCACCCGTAAATCCCGCCATGTATTCCAGTCCCCCGGTCCGATCTATGAAATCGGCGGCGATCAGCGCGACTGGTGGCGCATGGGGCGTTTTCTGCATGCATGCGGGTTTGGTGCAAATGACATCGTGCAAAACTGCTTTTCTTACCACCTGACCCCAGCCGGCATGATGTTCGAAAACGGTGCCGCCGCCGTTGGTGCATCCGTATTTCCCGCCGGAACCGGCCAGACCGAGCTGCAAGCCCAAGCTGCCGCCGATCTGGGTATTACGGCCTATGCAGGCACTCCGGATTACCTGAAGATCATTCTGGATAAAGCCGACGAGATGGGCCTCGACCTTAGCCGCATCAAACGCGCAGCGGTTGGTGGCGGCGCCCTGTTCCCAAGCCTGCGTCAGGAATACGCCGATCGCGGCATACACTGTATGCAGTGTTATGCAACGGCAGACCTAGGCAACATCGCCTACGAAAGCCCCGCGGTGGAGGGCATGATCGTCGACGAAGGCGTAATAGTCGAAATCGTCACCCCCGGCACAGGCACCCCCGTGGCCGCTGGCGAAGTCGGCGAGGTCATCGTCACCACGCTCAACCCCGACTACCCGTTGATCCGCTTCGCTACGGGCGACCTGTCAGCCGTACTGCCGGGCCAAAGCCCCTGTGGTCGCACCAACATGCGTATCAATGGCTGGATGGGTCGTGCGGATCAAACGACCAAGATCAAAGGAATGTTCGTGCGCCCTGAACAGGTGGCGGCATTGGTTGAGCGCCACCCCGAAATCTTGAAAGCCCGCATCATCGCCACCCGCGAAGGCGAACAGGATGCCATGACCGTGCAAATTGAAGCTAAAAGTGTGGATATGGACGCAGTCGCTGCGTCTGTTCAAGCAACGTTAAAACTTCGGGGTAAAATCGAGCTCCACGCACCAGACAGCCTGCCGAAAGACGGCAAGGTGATCGACGACCAGCGTAGTTATGAATGAGATAGGAAACACCTACTCGTGCAATAATTGGTCCATTAATACAGACGGTTGATCACAACCAGCCTCACCAACTACCCGTGCAGGAACCCCTGCCACCGTCTTGTTCGCAGGTACCGACTGCAAAACGACCGAGCCGGATGCAACGCGGCTGCAACGCCCGACAGTTATATTCCCTAGAACTTTCGCCCCAGCACCCAAGAGAACATTATCGCCAATTTTCGGGTGACGGTCATGATCTTTCTTACCTGTTCCACCCAGTGTCACAGCGTGCAACATCGAAACATTGTCCCCAACGATGGCGGTCTCGCCAATCACAACCGAATGCGCGTGGTCGATCATCAATCCTCGTCCGATCTTGGCAGCCGGATGAATGTCCACCCCGAACACTTCTGAGGTCCGCATCTGCATAAAATAGGCCAAATTCTCACGCTCGTGCATCCAGAACCAATGCGCCAGGCGGTAAGCTTGAATTGCCTGAAAGCCTTTATAAAACAACAAAGGTTGAATATAACGATGGCACGCAGGGTCACGTTCAAAAACTGCCAGAACATCCGAACGCGCAACATCTCCAAGCCTGCAACCCGCAGCATAAGCCTCTTCAAACGCATTATGAAGGATAGATTCTGTCATCTCGCCCGACGCCAACCGGTGCGCGATCCGATGGCTCAGAGCTACTTCCAATGTCGAATGGCTAAGAATAACCGAATGAACCAAAGACGCCATAACCGGCTCATCTTCAATGATGACAGTGGCTTCCCGACGAATACGATCCCACACGGGATCGACCGCAATAACATTTGGTTTGGCATCGGTCATTTTCAGCACTCCTACTTGCAAGCGGCACTATAGCATAGCAAACTAATAAATCGGAAGCCGTATCGCGAATTTCAATAACCAATGAGGAAATATGCCAAACAGTCCTGAAAATCAATTCTACCGGCTATTGCTGGAAAGCCGTCTGTCCGACCTAGAATCTCAAGACGAAACCAACGCCGAAAGCCGCGATACAGTCGTTCTTGATCAAACCAGCGTAGGGCGACTATCCCGAATGGATGCAATGCAACAACAGGCTATGGCCAAAGCAACGCGCCAGAACCGCACAGCAGAAATTCAGGCAATAAAAAACGGCCTCATCCGGCTGGACGAGGGCGAATATGGCTATTGCGAAGACTGCGGCGAGGACATTCCAGCCAAACGATTGGAACTCACCCCCACTGCCGTCAGATGTGTGGGTTGTGCGAACAAAACCGCTCGTGGAAGCGCTAGTTCCACAAGATGCACTACCAAACGAACAAGCCCACCGTCAAAGTTACCTGCATCCGACGAAATCTCCAACGCGGTATCGGCCCAATAAGTGACTGGAGCGCCGCTCATCCCTTTTGCCCAAGAATTTTGCGCCAACCCCAGGCCGCTTCCGTATCGGTCAATTGCTCCGGCGGCGAGCACGCCAAAATACCCGAATCCCCGAAGACCATGACTTCCCGCGCCTGCTCGATCGTCTCGCCGATCAACGCCACCCGCCGGCATTCACCAACAACCTGTGGCATCGCTCCTTCGACTTTCGCACGCACCTATTCAGCACCAGCGCGGGTTTTACCCGCACCGCGACCGCCTAGAATTAGCCAGGTCGTCCAGTCACTTCAGGGGCAATTTGATGCCGATGAAGTGCCCATATGTCGAAAATCCACGACAGACTCAGCACTGCTTTCGGGCTTAAGCCGTCAAGTAGTTCCTCCCCTTCCTCTGGCGTCAGACAGCGTAACAAGTCGCTCAATGACCTCCCGTCGCGCGGCCTCAAGGTCGAGCACGCACGCGCCCTCCCCGCCGTTACGCTGTTCGTAACTTCGTTTTTCAAGATTTGCCTCGATGCTAATGACAGATAAAACCGACTTCTCAAAATTCAGGATCTGCGTTGTCGGCGCAGCCTCAACATCATCAGCCTGAAACCGCTTTACAGTTCCCTGCATCCCGGCTCGTAAATGTTCAAAAATTTCCCGCGCAGCCTTAAGCATGCGCAAGGTCGCCTCCCGATCCCCGGGTATTTCGTTTTTCATAAATATAAGCTTTCAATGCCCCGCATGAGCAGAAACAGAAAAACGGCTCCGATCTTTCGACCTTGCCATAAGGCACTCCTTAAGGCGTTTTTATCGTCAATAACTATATCGTAGATTGTGTGGTTTAATTCGAAGATCGCTCTCGCTCGATCTTCCGCCATGCGGCTACATTCTTGTTATGTTGTTGTAAATTCTGAGCAAAAGCGTGCCCACCAGATCCATCTAGCACGAAATAATAAAACTTCGAATGTTCAGGATTAGCCGTCGCAAGTATTGCATCCCGGCCCGGATTCGAAATCGGGCTCGGCGTTAAACCTGAAATCTGATACGTATTATATGCTGTTTTTCGCGCCAATTCTGACTCGCGCAAGCCCCGTCGTATGCGTTCCTCGCCGTTCGTCAGCCCATATCGCAACGTCGCATCAGCTTGTAACCGCATGTTCGCCGCCAGCCGATTATAAAAAACCGAGGCCACCAGCCCCCATTCACCCGCCCCCCCGGCTTCGCTTTCAACGATCGAGGCTAAAATCAGCAATTCATCTTTACTAGTCAAAGGCAGCCCCTCGGCACGCCCTTCCCAAGCTTCATCCAGAATAGCAATTTGCGAATCTCGCATCCGGTCCACAACCGACTGCCGCGTATCCCCGCGCTGGAAGCTATAGGTATTAGGCGAAAGCATCCCTTCGGCAGGCAGGCTTTCGATCTCGCCTGTTAAGTCTTTGTTCGCATTTATCCGCGCCACGATTTCGCTCTGATACATCCCTTCGGGAATAGTTGCAAAATACTGAATGCTCTTGCCTTCAACAAGAATATCCAGAATTTTGTCCATCGAACTGCCAGCAGGCAGAATAAATTCACCAAATTTTAACTTATCGCCCCGTTCCGTATACCGCGCACCAATCCTGAACAGTTGTTCATTCGAAATAGCACCATCAGTTAATAATTGGTTAGTAATCGATCCAAGCGTAGCACCACGCGCCACTTCGAAAACAAGGTCCTCGGTCAACGGTCCGGCATTACGAAACTGCCCCTGCGCCCAAGCGATATATCCACCCAGCGCAGCAACGCCTAAAATCAGGAACGTAAACGCATTCGCCGCTATACTTCGGCCCATCTACAGAACTTTCCCCATCACCAAAGAGGCATTCGTGCCGCCAAAGCCAAACGAATTCGATAACGCAACGTTAATTTCCCGCTTTACCGCCTTGTTAGGTGCCAAATCCAGATCGGTATCGACGACAGGATTATCCAGATTAATCGTCGGAGGCGCGATTTGATCCCGCAGCGCCAAAATGCAGAAAATCGCTTCAATAGCACCTGCGGCACCCAGTAAGTGCCCAGTTGCCGACTTGGTAGAAGACATCGTTGCAGTTTTCGCCGCATCCCCCATCAGACGTCCAACAGCACCCAGCTCTATTGTGTCCGCCATGGTCGAAGTCCCGTGGGCATTAATATAATCAATCTCCGAAGGTTGGACTCCGGCCCGTTTTAACGCGGCTTTCATCGACCTGAACCCACCATCACCATCCGACGCAGGGGCGGTTATATGATGCGCATCGCCCGACAGGCCATAGCCTAAGATCTCGGCGTAAATCGTGGCCCCTCTCGCTTTGGCGTGCTCGTATTCCTCCAACACCACAACACCGGCACCCTCTCCCATAACAAACCCGTCGCGGTCTTCGTCGTATGGCCGCGAGGCCGCCTTAGGATCATCCGAACGCTTTGTTGACAAAGCCTTACACGCGTTGAAACCAGCAATGCCCAGC
The DNA here is from genome assembly GCA_029938175.1 of Paracoccaceae bacterium. GTDB lineage: Bacteria > Pseudomonadota > Alphaproteobacteria > Rhodobacterales > Rhodobacteraceae > NORP23. The sequence continues at coordinate 10,922 of JAPYON010000031.1, forward strand.
TCGCAAATCGGTGCCTCAGCGCCGCCAGCAATCATCACATCCGCATCGTCCAGCATAATCAAACGTGCTGCATCTCCGATCGCATGCGCCCCCGTCGAACAAGCCGTTACGACGGCGTGGTTCGGCCCCTTAAACCCGTACCGGATCGAGACCTGCCCCGAACACAGGTTGATCAAAGTCGATGGAATAAAGAACGGCGAGACCCTACGCGGCCCCCGCTCCTTTAACAAAATCGCAGTGTCAGCGATTGTGCTCAGTCCACCAATCCCAGAGCCGATCATAACGCCGGTGCGGTACCGGCCTTCCTCGTCTTCTGGCGCCCAGCCAGAATCGTTAACCGCCTGATCTGCCGCAGCCATCCCATACAGAATAAACGGATCGACCTTACGTGCATCTTTCGGGGTCATCCAATCATCCGGGTTAAACGTCCCGTCAGACCCATCCCCAAGCGGAATTTCACACGCGTAATCCGTCGCCAAATGCGAAGCGTCAAACCTGCCGATCGTCCCCGCCCCGGACTGCCCATCGAGAATGCATTTCCACGTTTCCTCGACCCCGCAAGCCAACGGCGTAACCATTCCAAGACCAGTAACAACCACACGCCGCATATTGACACCCCATCACTTTTATTTTCGCCTTTTTAACGCATTACAAGAGAAAGGGGCAAGCGCGTATAAAATCGTGTGGCTATTTTTTCCATATCTCTCAGGGAACCAATGGTTCAAGATTGAACCGTTCAGATATTTCTATTCAACTTCAGAAGCAATCTCTTTTTGTTAACAATCCATTAACGATGACCGCCGCCTAACTTTTCTGATCGGCAAGCATTAACAAACCATTACCAAATATTATTAATTTCCTTAAGATTTTATTAACGATCCCGGCTCAGAAAGGTACGATGAACCGAAAATATCAAAAATGTCTTTAGCTCTAATCCCCCACGATCCGCCCGCACCGCCAGCGGGCGAGCCAGGCATCAACAAACAGCACAAGGCTGCAATCCTGCTTAGCGCGCTGATAAAGGCTGATGCATCCCCCGATCTTGATGGAACCGCGACGGTATTCTTGAAAGATATCGCTGATATCATGGCATCATACGGGGATGTGAAGCGGCACACCATCGACTTGGTTATCCTCGAATTCCTGTCCGAGTTGCAAGATTTTGGCCTGTCAATGCGCGCAGCTCCCCCTGAAACTCTGCTTCTGGCCTTGAAATACGCCCCAACCGAGGCCGAATTCCTGCTGTCCGGCCTATCCTTGCGTATTGCCAACAACTACGGGATGAATTGGCCGAAATGGGAGCAATCAAAAAGGTCGATGCCGAAACGGCGATGATGGATTTAGTCGTTGAAATTCGCGAACTCGAATCGCGTGGTGAAACCACGTTGATAACGGAGGAGGACGAATAACCGAACCGTGATAATGATTGGAGCGGGCGACGGGAATCGAACCCGTGTCATCAGCTTGGAAGGCTGAGGTCTTACCATTACACAACGCCCGCTTCGAGGCCCTTATATGGCTGAGTCGGGCGGAAGTTCAAGTCCTCTGTAACACCTTGAAATGATTTGTTGGTCCGATAGCGCTTTTGCCCGTCGCCCGAGGCTGTTAAAAGGCCACAACAAAATCGGAGACACACATGAGCATCGCCACAATTATCCTCGCCGCGGGGCAAGGCAGCCGCATGAAATCTGACCTTCCGAAGGTCTTGCACAAAATCGCAGGCGTTCCGATGCTGTGGCACGCCATGCAACCGGCCAGCCAGATTGAGGCCGACCGCACCATCGTTGTCGTCGGGCATGGCGGTGACGAAACAGCCGCATCCGCCAAGGCATATGATCCCGAAGTTCAAATCGTCCAGCAAACCGATCAAAACGGCACTGGCCACGCAGTGCAACAGGCGAGCAAAACACTGGACGGCTTCGATGGGAACGCCATAATTCTTTACGGTGATACACCATTTATTCAACCCGATACTTTGAAAAAAATGTTAGCTGCACGGGCGGACAATGATGTGGTGGTATTGGGTTTTGAAGCCGCGGAACCCGCTGGATACGGCCGTCTGGAAATGGACGGAGACCAGATTGGTTCTATCATCGAGGCCAAAGATTGCGACACCGAACAGTTGGAAATCTCGTTTTGCAACTCTGGCGTAATTTGTGCCGCCGCCCCGCTGTTGTTTTCGTTGCTTTCCGAAGTGAGGAATTCCAACGCCAACGGTGAATATTACCTAACCGACATAGTTGCCATCGCACGTGGCCGCGACCTGTCTTGCACCGCAATCTCCTGCCCCGAGGCCGAGACTATGGGCGTAAACTCGCGGGCTGATTTAGCAGCCGCCGAAGCGATATTTCAGGCAGCAGCGCGTGTCGCCGCGCTGGAAAACGGCGTTACCCTGATCGCGCCTGATACTGTGCATTTCGCCTTTGACACGCATATCGGTCGCGACGCGATTATCGAGCCAAACGTATTTTTTGGCCCTGAGGTCACCATTGAAAGCAGCGCCACGATCCACGCTTTCTCGCATCTTGAAGGATGCCACGTCGCACAGGATTGCCAAGTTGGCCCCTACGCCCGCCTGCGTCCGGGGGCCGAGCTGGATCTGGGGGCCAAAGTTGGTAATTTCGTCGAAATCAAAGCCGCACAAATCGAGGCTGGAGCCAAGATCAACCATCTTACGTATGTAGGTGACGCGCGGATTGGCGAAGGTTCTAACATCGGGGCTGGTACGATTTTTTGTAATTATGATGGCGTTAACAAACATCATATCGAGATCGGGAAGCGGGTATTCATCGGTTCAAATTCTGCGTTGGTTGCGCCGGTCAACATCGCGGACGAGGCGTTCGTCGCGACGGGCTCGGTAGTAACGGCGGATGTTTCCGAGGGCGCGCTGGCAATTTCCCGGGCGCCTATGGCCATCAAACCGGGTCTTGGCAAGAGGATAATGGACCGTTTACGTGCAGCGAAAGCCGCCAATAAATGACGCCGCTAAAGCAACTTGGGGCCATTGGAAACCCGCAGAAAGCTGTGGAAATGGCCAGGTATCATAAGGTTGAGCGGCCTTATCTGGGTGTATCCAACCCCGACATTTACGATTTGTGCAAACAATGGCGAGCAGGCAGCGATCTTGATGGCCGCCTGAAAATCGCCGCGGATTTGTGGGACAGCAACGTGCACGAAGCGCGGATTGCGGCAACGAAGCTGCTGACACAAGCGCGGATCCGCCCCGACGATACGGTTTGGATCGAGATAACCCGCTGGGTCGAAGGTTTTGACGCTTGGGCAATTGCAGATCACGCCTGTTCGGCCGGTTCACGGCGGCTGGTAAGTGACCCCTCACGTTTGGATATCGTAGAAAACTGGACGACCGATGAAAACATGTGGGTGCGCCGTGCGGCGATGGTGATGACCCTGCCTTGGACCAAGCAAAACCACCCGAGCGAGGCAGATCGCGCCATTCGCGAACGTGTTCTGGGTTGGGCGGTGACCTATACGCAGGACCACGACTGGTTCATTCAAAAGTCGGTTTCTTGGTGGTTGCGCAGCCTTTCGGGCCATAATCCCGACCGCGTTCGTACTTTTATCAGTGACCACGGCGACAAGATGAAACCGTTCGCACTGAAGGATGCTACACGGAAACTGTGTTAACCTTGCGGCAACTATCGTTAACGTCGGGTTAGCCCCGATTTTTCAACTCGCGTCGCAGGATTTTTCCCGTTACGGTCATCGGCAGCTCGTCAATAAATTCGATTTCACGCGGAGCGACATGAGGCGAGATGCGAGAACGGACGCGGGCCACCAATTCGGCCTTCAGGTCCTCGCTGCCCTCGCCATTCAAAACGACATAGGCCTTTACAATTTCGGTGCGCACGGGGTCCGGTTTTCCGATCACGCCCGCCATCAGGACCGTGGGATGGCCGACCAAACAATCTTCGATCTCGCTAGGACCGATGCGATACCCAGCCGAAGTGATTACATCGTCGGTGCGCGATAAAAAATGATAATATCCATCCTCGTCCATCTGCGCGATATCGCCCGTCAACATCCAGTCGCCGGCGAATTTATCGGCGGTTTTCTCGGGGTTATTCCAGTATCCAAGAAACATAGACATGTCGGGCCGACGAACCGCAATTTCGCCAATTTCGCCCACGGGCAGGACGTTGCCACCCTCGTCTACAATCGCGACTTCGTGGCCTGGCACAGGTTTCCCGATCGAGCCGGGGCGCGGCGCGAACGCTTCAGCACTGTTGCCAACGATAAGATTACATTCGGTCTGGCCATAGAATTCGTTCATTGCGACGCCAAAAACCTGCTGCCCCCAATCTTGTAGCTCTGTTCCCAGCGACTCGCCGCCGGAACCAACGCTGCGCATGTTTAGTGGCTCGACGTTTTTGACCTGTCGCATCAGTTTCAAAGCGGTGGGGGGCAAGAATGTGTTCTTCACGTTAAGTTTGCGCATCAACCAGAACGCTTTTTCGGGGTCGAACTTCGACATCCGGTGCGCGACAAGTGGTACGCCAAAATTTAGCGCTGGCATCATGACATTGGTCAGGCCGCCCAGCCACGCCCAATCTGCAGGTGTCCACATACAATCGCCCTTTTGGGGCAGAAAATTGTGATGTGTTTCCACCCCCGGAAGATGCCCCAGCAAAACTTTATGACCGTGCAGCGCCCCCTTCGGCGGACCAGTGGTACCCGATGTGTAACTGATAAATGCGGGGTCCATCAGGGTAGTATCTGCGACTTCAATCTGGTCGCTGGCACGGTCAAGTTCAGTCCAGAAATCCAGGACCCCCGTCTCGACCCCGTCGATGCAGTAAATATGCTGCAAATCAGGCAGTTGATCACGAATGTTCAGAATTTTGGACAAGTTGGCGTGGTCGGTCACGACAACCTTGGCTCCTGCATTCGACAACCGATATTGCAACCCGTCGTCGCCAAAAAGCGTGAAAAGGGGCACCGCGATTGCGCCCAGTTTATAAGTAGCGAGGTGCGTCAGAATGGTTTCGGGAATCTGTGGCAACAAAACTGCGCAGCGATCACCGCGCATCACCCCCCTCGCCTGCATGCTGTTGGCCAGTTGCGACGACAGGCGCGAGAGGTTTTGATAGGTAAAATTCTGCACCCCCCCGTCTGCATCCATATAGGTCAGGGCGTGACGGTTCGGTTCGGCGCGGGCCCAACGTTCGCAAATCTGTTCGGCAATGTTGTAGCGCGCAGGATTCGGCCAACGGAATTGTGCCTGCATATCATCCCAAGAACCGCTTCGTTGCACCAAAGTCTCGACCTGCATCGCCATATCCCTCACTTGTTTGAGGCACATTAACAAATGCTTAAGAAAATCCAAAATAATACCCTTGTAACATCGACTCTTTAGGATTATTTTTACCTAAAACAACAGGAACACTCATGAATACCATGCCAAAACTCGTTGACCGCTTCGCGCGCGAAGTTAGTTATCTTCGCGTATCTGTCACCGACCGATGTGATCTACGGTGTTTTTACTGCATGTCAGAAAACATAACGTTTCTTCCCAAGAAAGACCTGCTTAGCCTAGAGGAACTGGACCGCCTGTGCTCAACTTTTATTGGCATGGGCGTCAGCAAACTGCGCGTAACGGGCGGTGAGCCGTTGGTACGCCGCGGGATCATGACCTTCTTCGATGAAATGTCCCGACATCTGGCATCCGGCGCATTGAGGGAGCTGACCCTGACCACTAACGCCACACAGTTGCACAGGTTTGCGCAACCTCTGAAGGATGCTGGGGTTAAGCGGATCAACGTCTCGCTGGATACTTTGGACGAAGCGAAATTTGCAGAAATCACCCGTTGGGGCCGCTTTAAGCAGGTGATGGACGGGATTGATGCGGCGGATAATGCCGGCCTTGCGATCAAGATCAATGCGGTGGCGCTGAAGGGCACGAATGATGGCGAAGTTCACAAATTGGTCCGGTGGTGCGGCGAGCGCGGGTTCGATCTGACCTTTATCGAAGTGATGCCTATGGGCGACATGGGGGGTGCAGACCGTCGCGATCAGTATTGGTCACTGAACGATGTGCGGGCAGAACTGGCCTCTCAATGGGCATTAACCGATATCCCGCTGAATACTGGTGGCCCCGCGAATTACGTTCGGATTGGTGAAACTGGCGGACGGGTAGGTTTCATCACCCCCCTCACCCATAATTTCTGCGAAAGTTGCAACCGTGTGCGACTAGACTGCAAAGGTCAGTTACACATGTGTCTGGGGCAAGAAGACGACGCGGATTTACGCAAAGTACTGCGGAGCAACCCTGACAACGACGGCCCGTTGCATGCGGCAATCAACAGGGCAATTGCCCGTAAACCCAAGGGCCATGATTTCGATTATTCCCGCCAGAAAGTGCAAGGTGAGATGGCCCGACATATGAGCCACACAGGCGGTTAAACCGTCAGCGTTTTCATCCACCCAAGTCCGGATTCTGTTGTGCCGCGCGGTCGATATTCCGCGCCGATATATCCTATGTAACCGATGGTCTGGATATGTTCGAAGGTGTAGCGATAGCCGAGCACGCCCTCGTCCAGTTAATGTGTGCCTGGAACCGAGGCAATCTGGATATGGCCGATAATTGGCAGCATTTTTTCCAGCAACAGCGCAACCTCACCCTCCGTGATTTGCATGTGGTAACATGTCGAACATCAATTGCAGCTTCGGGTCGTCAATTTCAGAAATAATGGCCGCCGCCTGCTCTGCACTATGCAGAAAATATCCGAGAATGTCGCGGCGATTAAGCGGCTCGATCAGCAGTATAAGGTTGTGGATTTCAATCTGCTCCAAGGCATAATGCAGGTTATCCAGAAAGGTTTCATGTGCGGATACGTCGGACGTTACCCCCGTCTGCATATGAATTTT
>JAPYON010000146.1 GCA_029938175.1 Paracoccaceae bacterium
ATATGAACCAATGGTTAAGGCGATTTACGACTGCCCGATCCCGACTATTTCGGCTGTGAATGGTCCAGCCGCAGGGGCGGGGGCCAACCTCGCGTTGACGGCAGATGTCGTGATTGCAGCTAAATCTGCTTTTTTCATGCAAGCGTTCTCGCGCATTGGACTCATACCGGACGCCGGAGGAACCTATTGGTTGCCGCGTAAGATGGGAATTGCTAAGGCGATGGGGGCGGCCCTGTTTGCGGACCGTATTTCTGCCCAACAAGCTGATGATTGGGGCATGATTTGGGAAAGTGTCGAAGATCAGGATTTTTCTGCGACTGTGCAGGCGCGGGCCGTGCATTTAGCCAACGGGCCGACTGAATCCTATCGATTAATCAAACAGGCAATGCGCGAAAGCCTAGACAACTCGCTGGATGAACAACTGGATGTAGAGGCAAAATTGCAAGGTCAGGCTGGTAAAACCCGCGACTTCCTAGAGGGTGCGATGGCTTTCGTGGAAAAGCGTTTACCTAAGTTCGAGGGACGATAACACGGCTTGACCCGCTGGTAATTGCTGCCATGCTGCGGACATGAACACGCTGCAAAATGTTACGGCTGGGCCGATTCCCTATAACCAAACACGCGGTGCCGAGGCGCAGGCGTTGTTTGTTGATTTGCCCAAAAACTTGCGTGATCTGATCGAAGGCGCAGCAGGGTGCAGCCCTTATCTTGACCAATTGTTAACGCGTGAGGCAGACTGGTTGCACAACATCGTTAGCCAAGATCTGGACGCTACGTTTGCCAACATTCTCGACGATATTACGGGTGACAGCTTTCAGACGCTCTCGGATAGTTTACGCGTGGCCAAACGGCGTGGGGCCTTGCTGGCGGCGCTGGCTGATCTTGGGGGGCTGTGGTCGCTGGAACAGGTTACTGGCGTGTTAACCAATCTTGCGGACCGGTCTGTGCAAGCTTGTCTGGATCATCTGGTTCCCGCCGAAGTTGCACGCGGAAAGTTGCCCGGATGCACCGCCGACGAATCCGCGGGGTTAGTAGTTCTGGCGATGGGAAAAATGGGTGCTGGAGAACTGAATTATTCGTCCGATATAGACCTGATCGTTCTATTTGACGAAACCCGCCACGACCCCGAAAACTATGGCGAAGTGCGGGCAGGATTTATTCGCATAACACAACGGATGGTCAAATTATTGTCTGCTGTGACAGGGGGTGGATACGTTTTTCGCACTGATTTGCGGTTGCGTCCTGATCCGTCCTCGACCCCTATTTGTATGGCGATGGAACCGGCAGAGCACTATTATGAAAGTCTGGGCCGTACATGGGAGCGCGCGGCGTTTATTAAGGCGCGGCCTTGTGCGGGCGCGGTTGAAGCAGGGTGGGCGTTTCTTGACCGGCTGAAACCGTTCATTTGGCGAAAATATCTGGATTTTGCCGCCATTCAGGATGCGCACGACATGCGCCTACGAATACGCGAGCACAAACGGTTGCACGGTTCGGTTGTAGTGCCCGGTCACGACATGAAGCTCGGGCGTGGTGGCATTCGAGAGATTGAATTTTTCACCCAGACCCGGCAGATTATCGTCGGTGGAAGAGACGATGGAGTACGGCAACGAGGGACGCTTAAAGCGTTGAGAGCATTGGTTAAAAATGACTGGGTTGATCCCGCAATGGCAACATTTTTGAACGATGCATATATAGAACACCGCACTGTTGAACACCGCCTCCAAATGCTGGAAGACGCGCAGACACATCTGATCCCCGAGGACTTGGAAAAGCGAAATCGGCTGGCATTATTTTGCGGAACCCGAGATCTTGAGGCTTTTGAAAATACGATTAAAGACCGGCTTCAAAGAGTGCATGATCTGACGGAAAAATTTTTTGCGGGCGAGGACAAACTGGAAACGGAAAAGCCTAACTTCGATCGACCCGAGTTCGTTGACAATATTGTTGATCATTGGGCCACGTTGCCTGCGCTGCGGTCCGAACGTTCCAGTCGGATATTTGCGCGGCTCAAACCTGAAATCCTGTCACGCTTGGCAGACTCGTCCAGCCCCGAAGACGCGCTGTTGCAGTTCGATGCTTTTCTATCCGGTCTGCCTGCGGGGGTGCAGCTTTTCTCGCTGTTCGAGGCAAACCCCTCGCTGCTGGACTTGTTGGTCGATATTTGTGCGACTGCCCCCGAGTTGGCACGGTATCTGGGTCGAAATTCGAAAGTTTTCGACGCGGTGGTTGGGAGTGATTTTTTTGATAGCCTACCGGACCTAGAATGCCTTCGGGTTGAATTGGCGGCGCAGATTGCGGCTACCGACTTTTACGAGGATGCCCTCGACGTCACGCGCCGCTGGGTCAAGGAAAATCAGTTTCGCGTCGGAGTTCATTTATTGCGCCGTATTTCCACGGCGGACGAGGCTGCAATTGCTTATTCCGATATTGCCGAGGCGTGCCTGACCAATCTGTTTCCCGTTGTTTGCACCAACTTCAGTCGTCGGTACGGGCCACCGCCAGGAAAAGGGGCGGCGGTGATTGCAATGGGGAAACTTGGATCGCGGGAAATGACGGCGACCTCGGATCTGGACCTAATAATGGTGTATGACTCTGAAGGTGCCGATACGTCGGACGGGGCCAAACCTTTGCCGATCACAACCTATTTCGCTCGACTAACACAGGCTGTTTTATCTGCCCTGACCGTTCCAACTAGCGAGGGCGCGCTTTATGACGTCGATATGCGGCTTCGCCCGTCTGGACGGCAGGGTCCGGTAGCCACCTCGATCATGGCATTTCGTGAATACCAGATGAACAAGGCGTGGACATGGGAACACTTGGCCATGTCGCGCGCCCGTGTCGTTGCGGGTCGGGCAGATTTGGCGGTTGACGTGCGCGATGCCATGCGTGCCGCGATTTGTACGCCGCACGATCGTGCCAAAGTGATTAAAGATGTACAGGAAATGCGCTCCAAGCTTGCCGACGAGAAGGCAGATAACCTTTGGGAGATGAAACACGGCCCCGGATGGTTAATGGATATCGAACTGCTGTTACAAACCGGAACTGTTTTGTAC
>JAPYON010000147.1 GCA_029938175.1 Paracoccaceae bacterium
AACGGGGCAGGAGACGGGCTTTCCGCTGGTGCATTATTGTCGCTGGCATATCCGGATCGAATTGCATTGCGGCGCAGTGGGGACGAGGGGCGATTCCTTTTGTCAGGTGGAAAAGGAGCGATTGTGGACGCGGGTGACCCACTCGCTAACGCTCGAATGATGGTGGCCGTGGATCTGGATGGCAACTTGCGAGAATCTCGACTGCGGTTAGGGGCAACTGTGACGGAGGCTGAAGTTCGGGATCTACATAAAGTTCGCGAAAGCAACATCTGCGATTGGTCACGCAGGGATCGAGCGGTTAACGCACGAAAACGGGTTATGCTCGGCGCGCTTATACTCGAAGACCGACATTGGAAAGATGCTCTGGAATCTACGGTTTCAGAGGCGATGGTCGTTGGCGTGCGAGACCTTGGCCTTGGTGCGTTGGATTGGGGCAATCCGGCACGTTTGCTGCGGGCGCGCGTCGAATGGTTGCGTGCCCGAGGTGTCGAGATGCCGAACATGTCGGATAGTGGATTGCTGGATGCATTGGAATTCTGGTTGCAGCCGTTCCTTGGCGGGATCCGCAAGGCCAACGGGTTGAAAACTATTGACCTATTTTCGGCGTTGAAGGCTTTGTTAAATTGGGACGCCATGCAGCAACTGGACCTTCTGGCTCCGGCGGCGATTACAGCCCCGACGGGAACGAGATTGGCCGTCGATTATAGCGGAAATCATCCTTCTGTGTCTGTTCGATTGCAGGAAATGTTTGGACTAAACGAACATCCGACGGTTGGATTGGATAAATTGCCGATGCTAATCGAACTTTTATCTCCAGCTAGAAGGCCAGTCCAAACAACCGCAGATTTACCCGGTTTCTGGGCGACATCATACGCCGATGTGCGAAAAGATATGCGGGGACGGTATCCTAAGCACCCTTGGCCTGAAGACCCTACACAGGCCGAACCGACCCGTCGAGTAAAGCCTCGAAAGTAGTAGCGTGGTTGTACCGGTGCGAATGGTCGTGCTGCGGTTCTTGGCCAAAATTTACCGCCAGAGATTTGGGTTACTTAACTTTACCCCATAAATCGTATTCACTTGCTTCATCGACCTCGACGGTTACTATGTCGCCGGCAGACAGTTTTTCAAAGCCCTCGTCGATGAATAGGTTCCCGTCAATTTCCGGGGCGTCTGCTTTGGTGCGACACGTGGCGCCTTCGGCGTCGATCTCGTCAATAATCACATCCATCTCCTGACCGATCTTCGCAGCTAATTTTGCTTCGGATATAGCTTGGGATTTTTCCATGAAGCGGTTCCAGCGGTCTTGTTTAACCTCGTCGGGAACGTGGTCGGGCGCATCGTTTGACCGTGCTCCAGCAACATTTTCGTACTGGAAACAACCGACGCGATCCAGTTTTGCTTCGTCCATCCAGTCTAGCAGGTGTTGGAATTCGGCATCGGTTTCGCCGGGGTACCCGACGATAAATGTGCTTCGTAAAGTGATATCGGGGCAAACGTCGCGCCAACGCGAAATTTCGTCCAGAGTTTTGGCGCTTGCAGCGGGTCGGGCCATACGTTTGAGCACGTCAGGATGTGAATGTTGGAAGGGAATATCCAAATAAGGTAATATAAGGCCATCCGCCATCAATGGAATGAGGTCACGGACGTGTGGATAGGGATAAACATAGTGCAGGCGAATCCATGCGCCTAGCTGCCCCAGCTCGCGAGCTAAGTCAGTGATATGGCTTCGGACCTCGGCGTCTTTCCATGAATTCATGTCATGCCTGCGATCGAGGCCGTAAGCCGAGGTGTCCTGACTGATCACTAGCAATTCCTTAACGCCTGCATCGACAAGTTTTTCGGCCTCTCGTAAGACGGCGTGGGCAGGTCGACTGGAGAGGCGGCCGCGCATATCGGGAATGATGCAGAACTTACATTTGTGGTTGCAGCCCTCGGATATTTTCAGATAGCTGTAGTGGCGGGGCGTTAACGAGACTCCGGTGGCCGGTAGCAGATCGATGAACGGATTAGGATCTGGCGGCACAGCGGCGTGCACCGCATCCAAAACTTGTTCGTATTGGTGCGGACCGGTTACCGCCATAACAGATGGGTGGGTGCCGCGGATGTAATCCTCTTCCGCGCCCAAACATCCGGTAACGATGACTTTGCCATTCTCGCGCAAGGCTTCGCCGATGGCTTCCAAACTTTCGGCTTTCGCGCTGTCCAGAAAGCCGCAGGTATTAACTATGACTGCACTTGCATCGGCATAATCGGAAGATATTGCGTAACCTTCTGCCCGCAAGCGGGTCAAAATGCGCTCGCTGTCAACCAGCGCTTTGGGACATCCAAGAGAAACCATACCGATTTTTGGCTGGCCTTCACGCGCTTCAGAATCGAGGCGCAGTTTTGGTGCGAGGTCGGGGCGGAGGTTTGGTGGGTTCTGGGTCATGTTGGCCGTATAGGATATCCTGACGGCGAAAGGAAACACGGAATATTATAACGGTTTATGAAATCAGGCAGCTTTGGCGAAATAGCAAATGCGATTACGGTCCGAGGATTTGGACTCGTAGAGCGCTGCGTCGGCTTGCTGGATCAGGACTGTGGGAACATGGGCGTCTGGCCTACCAAAGGTCATATCGATACTGACAGTTGCCGGAATTTCCAAATTCTCGTCTATCTTGAATTTAAACCGGTCAATTGCGGCCTTGTGAACGGTAGCGGGTTCCGGTTTAACCTAGCGCATCAGTTTGAACGGCATCTGGAAATTTGGAGGGAATGCGATGAACCTAGAATATGCCGAGCGGTTGGGCATCCAGGTGTTGAGTTGGTTGGCCGCGGACAACGATGATTTGCTGGGCCAGTTTCTGGGTATGACGGGCATCGCTGCCGACGATTTGCGAACGCGTTCGCAAGACCCTGAGTTTTTAGGGTTTGTTCTCGATTTTTTATTAACGGATGATGCGATGGTAATGGCGTTTTGCGAAGACATGAATGTTTCGGCTGATCAACCTATGTTGGCGCGCACCTCTTTGCCCGGAGGCGAAGTGCCTGATTGGGCATAGCGTTGCAG
>JAPYON010000148.1 GCA_029938175.1 Paracoccaceae bacterium
GCAACCAGCTTGGCGCATTCTGCCATCCAATATGCCTCGCGCCCCGCGATCTGCACCGATGTGCGGTCATTATCCAGCCCCAGTTCCGCCCGCGCCCGCGTCGAGGGTTTGGCCTGCACCATTTCTTGTGACGCCACCATCTCGGATACAACCAACCCTGCCCCGAAACGCAAAACGGTTTTGCGGAAGGGTAAATCGGTGATTCCAGCCAAAGGCGCCAGAAATACCGGTGGGCCTAAGGTTAAATTTCCGACAGTTACGGCCAAATGCCTAATCCTTGTGCAGTTTTGTCAGAACTATAGCAAGGCGATGAATTCGGCAACAGTTTTACCTGCTCCATTGTGAAGTACGTGCAGGTTGCGTTAAAGAAGGGCAAACGACGGAGAAGATATGAAAATCGCAGGGCTAATAGTTGCAGCAGGGCGCGGGAAACGAGCCGGAGGGGGAATCCCCAAGCAATACCGTGACCTTGCCGGACAGCCCGTGCTGCGACGAGCGGTTAATGCTTTGTTAAAACATCAGGGCGTCGAGGCCGTTCAGGTTGTCATCCATTCAGATGATATTAATGAATATGAAAATGCTGTTAACGGAATCAAGGGGGTCCTGCCCGCTTGTATTGGCGGGGCTGAACGTCAAGACTCGGTTCTGGCGGGGTTAATCGCGCTGAAATCTTATGCGCCTGAACTAGTATTGATCCACGACGCTGCGCGGCCTTTGGTTTCCCTTAACATTATTGAACAAGTGGTTAATGCGCTTGCCACGCACGCAGGCGCGTTCCCCGCGCTGCCCGCCGTAGATGCGCTTTGGCGTGGCGGCGATACCATCGAGACATCGGAGGCCCGCGAAGGCCTATGGCGCGCACAGACTCCGCAAGGGTTCCGGTTTGGCGATATTCTAGTTGCACATGAAAACCTGCCTGTGCCTGCACTCGACGATGTGGCTGTGGCGCATGCTGCCGGACTAGTCGTTGCAATAACGCAGGGCGATGAGGATAACTTCAAGATCACCACACCCGAGGATTTTAACCGGGCCGAAAAAGCGATACGAGGCACTATGGATATACGCACAGGCAACGGCTTTGACGTTCACAAATTTGGCGAGGGCGATCACGTCACCCTTTGCGGAATCAACAGTCCCCACAGCCACGGGTTGGTCGGACATTCGGATGCTGATGTGGCTATGCACACGGTTACGGACGCCATTTTCGGCGCGCTTTCCGAGGGCGACATAGGGCAGTGGTTTCCCCCTTCGGACATCCAGTGGAAAGCCGCAGCGTCGGATATTTTTCTGCTTAAAGCGGTAGAGCGCGCAACGGACCGAGGATTTACGATAACCCATATCGACTGTACGATAATTTGTGAAACACCCAAGATCGGCCCACATGCATTGACGATGCGCCGGCGGATTGCGGAAATCATCAGGATTGATTTGGACAGGATCAGCATCAAGGCGACCACCTCAGAAAAGCTCGGCTTTACTGGGCGTGGTGAGGGGATCGCGGCGATGGCAACGGCTACTCTGGTGAAAACATGATACGCATAATCACGACATTTTTTGGCGTGGGGCTGCTTCCCAAAGCCCCCGGCACTTGGGGCACTCTGGCAGCACTTCCGGTCGGCTGGCTACTGCACGGGCTGGGCGGATTCCCGTTGCTGATAGCCGCGACCTTCATCGCCTTCGCGCTGGGCCTTTGGGCCATCACGATCGAGACGCGCGGGGCCGAGGATCACGATCCATCGACCATCGTTATCGACGAAGTGGTGGGCATCTGGATCGCCCTACTGCCATTATCGGCGGGCATGTGGTTCAACGACCAACCGCAATGGCTGTTCCCCTATCCGGGGTGGATTACTGCGTTCATATTCTTCCGGATATTCGACATTTGTAAGCCATGGATCGTTGGCTGGGCTGACCGGATGCACACGCCTCTTGGTGTGATGCTGGACGATGTTCTGGCGGGTGTTCTAGCCGCGATAGTCGTCATCGCAGCGGCAGGACTTGCGCATGGGTTTTGATGTGATCGGTCAATTTAATATCGCCGCTCGCGTCGTTCAAGCTGCCAAGGACCAAGGCGTACTGATTGCGACGGCAGAAAGTTGCACGGGTGGTATGATTGCGGCGGCGCTAACAGGCGTGGCTGGTTCGTCGGCGGTGTTTGATCGAGGATTTGTAACCTACTCCTACCCCTCGAAGACGGAAATGCTTAACGTTTCTAAAAAAACCCTTAACGCCTTTGGTGCAGTCTCCGAGCAGGTTGCCATGGAAATGGCGGCAGGTGCACTACAAGGCTCTGACGCAGACATTTCGATTGCAGTTACCGGAGTCGCCGGACCAGGAGCGGACAGGGACAAGGCCGAAGGGTTGGTCTGGTTCGGGCTGGCGACGGTTAACGAGGTGTTAACGCGCCAACAACATTACGGCCCGATTGGTCGTGATAACGTGCGCATGGCCACGGTTGAGACGGGCTTACAATGGCTGCTCGACGAGATTTCAAGCAGGTAACGTCGTTCGCATTCTGCCTTTCTTTTACCCATTCCTTGTGGGGCTGCCTATAATTTAAACCCCCAAACATATCTGATTGTACTGCAGCATTTAGCCCTTGCTAACACACCCCATAGGCGCGACGCTCTCGCAAAATACATAAAGTATTAACAAAATAAAGGGAATAATCATGGTTGGTGCAGATACCGCGTGGATTCTAATGTCCACAGCCCTCGTTCTTTTTATGACATTACCGGGATTGGCCCTGTTTTACGGCGGGCTGGTCCGATCTCGTAACGTCCTATCCGTGTTCATGCAGACCATCGCGATCGCTTGTCTAATGTCGTTATTATGGCTGGGCGCGGGATATTCTATCGCCTTTGGCCCTGCGGATAACGCCATTTGGGGAGGGCTTTCCAAGGCATTTTTGCTGGGCGTTGATGCGGATAGTCTGTTAGGTACAATCCCTGAAATACTGTTCTTTGCCTTCCAGATGACCTTCGCGATCATCACGCCTGCCCTGATCGTTGTCGCCTACGTCGAGCGTA
>JAPYON010000149.1 GCA_029938175.1 Paracoccaceae bacterium
CCGATCAAGGCACGGAACCGGTTAGGGTTTTTCCATTCAAAATCGACATGCTTAGATAGGGTTTGCACAACCTCGACAGCTCTTTCTGGCGGCGTGGAAACAGCCTGCACCATGAACCATTTGTCGATAACCAGTTTTTCATGTTTCCATTGTGCGTGAAATGTTTTCAACGCCTCATCCGCTTGCCCTGCGGCGACTAACGCGTTCAGAGCAGAAAGCTGTTCGGTCATGTTGTCCGCATCCACAAACTGCTGTTTTGCCAACTTCGCTTCAGGGTCCAACAACGTCATCAACGCCAACATACGGGAGCGCAACGCCCGCTTACCCGCCGCTTTTGCACCAGGGGTATAAGCACCATCAACGTTCATCTTCGCGTATATCGCAGTCAGATCTCCCGCCAACTCACCAGCCAAAGCAGTGTCTAACATACGCCGTGCTTTGTGAATCGACACGGGGTCTGGAATGCCACCTTTGGCAACGATATCGCCGGCGATCACGCCTTCGTCAGGCAACGACAGCGCCAATGCACGAAACGCAGGGTCCAGGGTATCATCGGATGCGACCGATTTCATGGCGGCAAGGAACGCCGCGTCAAAGTCATTCGTCCCGTCCGTCAACCGCCCAAGGATGTTCAGCGCATAATTCCGCCCAGCTTCCCATTTATTAAACTGGTCCGTGTCGTTCGCCAGCAAAAACGCATTCTTTTCGTTTGATACGTCCCGTTCCAAAATTACAGGGGCAGAAAAATCCCGTAATATAGACGGAAACGGGCGCTCACGAAGATTATCGACCGTAAAGGTTACGGATTTCTTATCAAGCTCCAGAATCTTGGTCGTCATCGCTTCTGACCCGTCTGGATAAAGCAACCCAACTGCAACCGGGATCAATCGCGGTAACTTTTCATCTTGCCCAGGTGTTGGCGCGATTTTTTGCGTCAACGTCAACGAATAGACGCCGTCGCTCCAGTCGTCTGTCACCGACACTTTCGGCGTACCCGCGCTGGAATACCACAGTTTGAATTGTGTAAGATCCCTTCCCGTTGCATCCTCGAACACCGTTAACCAATCCTCAATGGTGCAGGCCTGCCCATCATGCCTATTGAAATACAAATTAAGCGCCTTGCGATAACCGTCAGCGCCCACTAGGCGTCGTAACATGCCAACAACTTCCGCACCCTTCTGGTACACCGTGGAAGTATAAAAGTTATTAATTTCAATATATTCCTCGGGTCGAGGGGGATGTGCAAGCGGGCCTGCGTCCTCGCGGAACTGATAGGCACGCAGGTTTTGCGCATCGTTGATACGCTTGACAGACGGGTCACGCATATCGCTTGAAAACTGCTGATCGCGGTAAACCGTCAAGCCTTCTTTCAGGCACAGTTGGAACCAGTCGCGGCATGTAATCCGGTTGCCTGTCCAATTGTGGAAGTATTCGTGCGCAACCACGCTTTCGATGTTTTCATAATTTGCATCCGTCGCCGTCTCAGGGCTGGCCAGAACCAGCGCCGAGTTAAAGACATTCAGTCCCTTATTCTCCATCGCGCCCATGTTGAAATCATCCACAGCAACGATATTGAATATGTCGAGATCATACTCGCGACCATACTCATCCTCGTCCCACTTCATCGACCGGATAAGTGAATCCATTGCATAGGCACATTTATCCTGATCGCCATCGCGCACGTAAATTTTCAAGGCTACTTCACGGCCCGAAACGGTGTTGAACGTGTCATCATACGACACTAGATCGCCTGCCACCAACGCGAACAAATACGCAGGCTTCGGCCACGGATCATGCCACTCAGCCCAGCCTTCGCCACTGCCCACCGGATTGCCGTTTGACAGCAACACGGGCATGTCGCTTTCAATACGAACGGTAAATACCGTCATTACATCGGGGCGGTCGGGGTAGAATGTAATCTTGCGAAACCCTTCGGCCTCGCACTGCGTGCAATACATCCCGCCCGACATATACAATCCGTCGAGCGAGGTGTTCGCCTCGGGGTCAATCACGGTTTCGCATTCCCAAATGAACCGATCCGACAAGGTCGCAGCGGGCAGGGTCAATCCCTCGGCGTCCGGCTTAACCATCACGTCAGCCCCGTCGATTTTTGCGGAAATCAATTCCAGTTCTTGCCCGTCCAGCCGCAGATCTCCGCCGTTACCCGCGGGATTAATTGCGAAATCGATTCGCGCCTTTACCCGCGTTTCGGTTGCGTGAAGGCTGAACGTTAGATGCACATCTTCAATAAGGTAAGGCAGGGGCTGATAATCGGAAAGGCAGATGGTTTGATCGGTCATTGCAGTCTCCAAGGCGTGTCGAGCGGTTCTTTTCTTCGAATGTTTCAGCAAAAGTTAACGCAAATTTTGCATCGGGTTGTGTACGCATTGTGTACACGAAAAACACGCGATTTGGCATAAAGGTTAACGCGAAGTCACGGAGTCCATTTCAGAAAATTCGCGATCAAGCGCAGCCCGGTTTTCTGGCTCTTTTCTGGATGAAATTGCGTGCCAGCCATATTGTCCCGTGCCACCATTGCCGTCACCGCCCCACCGTAATCAACAGTTGCCATCAAGTGCGCCGGATCGCTGGGTTCAAGGTGATAAGAATGCACGAAATACGCATGATCCCCATCCGAAATTCCATCGAGAAGCGGATGCTGACCATGCACTCCAAGTTCGTTCCAGCCCATGTGCGGAACCTTCAAATCAGGGTCGCTTGGGCGCATATGTACCACCTCGCCACCAATCCAGTCGAACCCGTTTGTGTCCTGCCCGTGTTCGCGCCCAATGGTGGCCATCATCTGCATTCCAACACAGATTCCTAGGAACGGAACAGCGTCCTTCAGAACCCGCTCTTCGATTGCCTCAAGCAACCCTTCAAAGCCTACAAGGCCATGATAACAATCAGCAAAAGCACCTACACCGGGCAGTACAATACGGTCAGCTTTACGCACATCTTCAGGGTCCGAGGACACCAGAATCTCCCCTGCACCACCATCCTGCGCCATACGCGGAAAGCTCG